>NZ_DYXM01000080.1 GCF_020742175.1 Dietzia timorensis | reverse complement strand
ACCGACCTCGTTCATGAGCTGCGCGATGAGCGCGAGCGCATCGAGTCCGACTATCCGGTCTCAGACTTGCGGGTCACCGGGATCACCGCCGTGCAGGCCGACGTCTCCGAGCAGCTCAGCGCGTCGATCCTGCCGTTCGGTATCTTCGTCGTCGGTCTTTCCATCGTCTTGTTGATCATGGTGTTCCGCTCGATCATCGTGCCCATCAAGGCCGCGCTCGGGTACGTCCTGTCTCTCGCGGCGGGCCTCGGAATCACTTCGCTCGTCTTCGTCCACGGGGTCGGCGCGGACACTCTCGGCGTCGCCCGCACGGGCAGCGTCGTCAGCTTCATGCCGATCATCCTCATGGCCGTGCTCTTCGGCCTCGCCATGGATTACGAGGTATTCCTCGTCTCCCGCATCGCAGAGGCGCGGCACCGTCTGGGCGACGCGCGCGAGGCGATCCGTTCCGGGTTCGCCAGCTCCGCGCCCGTTGTCGCCGTGGCGGCGCTCATCATGGTCGGCGTCTTCATCGCGTTTGTCCCCGAGGACGACGCGACGATCAAACCCATCGCCCTCGCCCTCACCGTGGGTGTCGCCGTCGATGCGTTTATCGTGCGCATGACGATGGTCCCCGCTGTGCTCCAACTCCTCGGCGAACGCGCCTGGGGCCTCCCGCCCGCGCTCGAGCGCGGATTGCCGTCCTTCGACGTCGAGGGGATCGGCCTGCAGCACCAGTTGTCCCTCGAAGATTGGGGCGCGGACGCGGTTGTCGCAGTGCGGGATCTTTCGCTGGATGACGGCGGGGGCGCGCAGCTCGCCGGCCTCCACGAATTCCACGCCGAAGCCAGCGAGCTGGCAGTAATTTCAGGAGGCACGCCGGACGTTCGACGCGCGGTGATCATGGCACTCGCGGGGCGCCTCACCTCGTTCGGCGGTGACGTGAAATCCGCCAGATACGTCCTCCCCAACCAGGCGTGGCAGGCCCGTCGCCGGCTGCCGCTCATCGCGCGCGAGAACGCCGGCGAGCTCCGCGCCGTGCTCGAGGTGCGCCCACCGCTGCTCTTCATCGACGACCTCCCGGCCGTCCTGGCCGCCGCCGACGTGCCCGATTCGGACATCGCCGCCGCCCTCGCCGACGGGGTCTGCGTCGTCACCACGGCGGAAGACGAGAACGCACTGAGCGCGCTGGCCGTGCCCCCGCCGGCGGCCACCGGCCACATCACCCAGCACGACCTCCCGCAACGCGAAGGATCGCTAGTCCGATGAGCACGAACAACAAGCGAACGACCGGTCGCCCGAGCACCGAGCGCCCGGGTCTGCGCACGTGGATTGGTGTCGCCCTGCTTCTCCTGCCCACCGTGCTGCTCGCGGCGCTGCTCGTCGCGACCGGCAACCCCGGGGCGCAGGCGGCCAAGGTTTCCGCGGCGGTGGTCAACGAGGACGAGCCTGTGACGATCGACGGTCAACTCATGCCGCTCGGTCGGCAGTTGACCGCCGAACTCCTCCACCCGAAGGACGAAGACGCGAACATCGACTGGGTGCTCACCAACGCCGACGACGCGGCCGAAGGGCTGGCTGGCGGCGACTACGGCACGGTCGTCACGATCGGCAAGGAATTCTCCGCAGACGCCACATCCGTCGCCGCTACGGATCCGGCCACCGTGCGGAAAGCCACCATCGACGTCACTACCGCGCCTGACTCGCCGGTGGCGGACTCAGCCGTCACGGAAACTCTCCTGGACGCCGCCCGCGCCTCGCTCTCGGGCACGGTCACCGAAAGCTTCCTCGACAACATCTTCCTCAGCTTCAACGACATGCACGATCAGCTGGGCCAGGCCGCCGACGGGTCCGCGGCGCTCGCCGACGGCACGAACCAACTTCGCGACGGCACGCGCCAGGCGAAAACGGGAACCGGGCAACTCGCCGAAGGCCTGCCGCTGCTCGCCGGGGGCGCCGGCGAACTCGCCGGAGGTGCACGCGAGCTCGACTCGGGCGCCGGGGACCTCGGCTCGGGACTCACCACGCTTTATGACGGCGCCGGAAGCCTGTCGCAGGGACTGGGGGAGCTCTCGCGGCAGACGGCGGAGCTGCCCGCGCAGACCAGGGCGCTCGCCGATGGGTCCTCGCAGGTAGCCGAAGGGACGCAACAGCTCGCGGACCTCGCGGCCCCGCTATCCGCGACAGCCGGAGGGCACCTTGACGCGATCGGCGACTTCTCGCCGGCGGCGGCCGAGCTCAAGGAACTGGCCGATTCGTGCACAGGCTCCGCGGTATGCGGACAACTGCAGGACCTTGCCGAGCGAATTAGCGGAGAAGCTGCGAGCGCGGACGAACAGAAGCGTATGGCCGGCGAGTCGATCTCCACCCTGGCGGGGGATATCAATCGGCTCAACGACGGGGCGCATCAGGTGGCCGATGGCAACGCTCGGCTCGCCGACGCCTCCACCCAGCTTGTCGGCGGCATCGGCGCAGCGCGCGATGGCTCGAACGAACTGACCGCAGGGCTCGGCACGGCGAAAGACGGGGCCACACAACTGTCCGCGGGGGCAGGTCAGCTGTCCGGCGGGGCAACGGAATTGAGCGACCGCTCGCGCGAGGCCGCCGACGGTGCGCGGCAACTCGACGATGGAATGGTCGCGCTCACCGACGGTTCTTCTGGCGCCGCCGATGGGGCGCGAGAACTCGCCGACGGCCTCGGGGAGGCGCGCGGACAGGTCCCCACGTTCTCCGATGAGGGCAGAAAGGCGCTGGCCAAGACTGCGGCCGACCCCATCCTCATGGCCGGCGGCGGGAAGGGCTATACACTCCCGCTTGCCGTTTTACTCGCCGCGCTGATTCTGTGGTGCGCCGCCACCGCGACCTCCGCGTACCTACGGCCGATCCCGGACGACGCGATGATGTCGGGAGAGACGACGGGTCGATTGTTGCTGCGCAATCTGCCGGTGCGCGCCGTCAACGCCGTAATCCATTCGGTGGTGGTGACAATCGCGCTTGTCATGGCGACGGGAGCCGGACTCGCCTCCGCGCCGTCGGTGTTCGGCTGCGCGCTCCTGACAATGGCCGTCTTCACAACCATCGCCCATGTGTTGCGAGCGTTGTGGCCGAGAGCAGGAGTCATCGTGATGCTCGGCGGGGCCGTCATAGCCGGAGTCGCCGGGGCGACCTCCTCCGGCCCGGGTTTCGTCCACTCGCTTGGCGATTTGTTGCCGCTGCGTCCCGCCGCCGACGCGCTTCGATTGGCGGTGGATGGCAGCGCCGGCGGCGCCGCACACGCCGCGATACCGCTGCTGGTCTGGCTCGTCGCCGCGATGCTCGCGCTGTGGGTCGTCACCGAGCGCTCCCGATCGACGAGCGCCGAGAAATTCCTTCGCGCTCCGGTGTGAGACCTGCGCATCGGCAACAATGGCGGTAGCGCTGCAGCGAATACGATGCTCGCGAGCCGGTACTCGTGGTGCTCGGCCACGTAACGCGCGACCTCGGCGCCGCCCCCGGTATCGAAAAACGTTGCTACGGAAGGGGTTGTCGATCCCGTGTGACGGCTGAGCCGGAATCCGCGCGAGCCGAGGCCGCCTGTACCTCAGATATTGATCTTGACGTCGGCGCCCTTGCGCAGCTCGTCGGCCTTCTTCTGCATGGCCTCGGCCAACTTCTGGTTGATGACCTGGTCCTGGAGCTGCGGGCGAACCTGCTCCATCGGCGGCAGCTGCTGAGCTTGCCCGCCCTGGCCGCTCATCTGCTGCTGTTGCTGGACCTGCTGGTAGGACTGCTGCAGCTCCTCCTCCGAGGCGGTGAACTCGCCGTTCTCGGATTCGAGGAGTTTCTTGATCAGTGCCTGGGACTTGACCTCGTCGAGCACGCGCTTTTCGTCGAGACCCTGCTCCTTATTCGCCGCCATGAAGTCGTCGCGGCTCATCTGATTGGTCTCGGCCAGCTTGGTGAGCTCCTTTTCGGCCTCGTCATCGGAGACCGAGATGCCCTGCTTCTCGGCGTCCTGCGCGAGAAGCTCGTTGTCGACGAGCCCGTCGACGGTCGCGGACTTGAGCTGGTCCTGATCGACCTCCTGGCCCGACATCTGCGACTGCATCGCCATCTGCTGGAACTGGCTCTCGTAGACGACCGTGAAATCGTCCTTCGAGATCTTCTCGCCATTGACCTCCGCCACGACATTCGGGACGCCTTCGAGGTCCGGCTTCGGTTCGCCGGACTTCCCGGCCGCGTCGGCCCCGCCGGCGTCGCCTTGTTCGCTACTCGCCGCGGCCTGCTCCTCGGGTGGAGGGGTTCCCTCGCCGTCGTCGCCGGACGCGCCGCAGCCGGAAATGACGAAGGCCGTTCCGGCTACCGCGGCGATGAGCCGCTTCTTGCTACCAAGCACACAATCTCCTCATCGTGGGTGACTGGGGCGCCACCCTACACACGTGAGTTAAATGCGCAATGAGAGAAAGCGCCGGCCAGGCGCAGCGAGATGTTAACGATCGTGCCGTCCGCCACGATCTACAGGTGTAGCGCGGCGACGTGGCGCGTGAACACACACCCAGACGGAAGGCGATACGCAATGTTCATGGACCTCTTCGACGGCCCGGTAAGCGGACCGCTCAATGACCTGGCATTGGGAAGCGCCGGCGGCTCGGCCGCCGGCGCACAAGCACTCGGCAGCTCGGAACAGAACTCCGGCATCATCGGCGCAGTCGGGCTCATGCCCGGCTGGATCGTCGCGGCACTCGCGCACAATCTCGGCCTCTAAGAGCCGCAGATCTACGTTTCCGCCCCGGGCCTCGTCAGGCCCGGGGTGGCGCGCATTCAGCGGCAGATCGCGCCCTCGGACGCCGGCTGCACGAGTTTCGAATACTTCGCGAGCACGCCGCGGGTGTACCTCGGGGGCAGCGGCTCCCAGCCCTCGCCGCGCGCAGCGATCTCGGCGTCATCCACCAGCAGATCGAGCGTGCCGTTTCCGACGTCGAGACGAATCCGGTCGCCGTCGCGCACGAACGCGATCGGCCCGCCGTCGACCGCC
>NZ_DYXM01000079.1 GCF_020742175.1 Dietzia timorensis | reverse complement strand
CTGCAGCTGGTCAGCGGGCACTCGCCCATGTCGGCCGGCGTGATGCTGCTCCCGGGCCTCGGCGTCTCGGTCGTTATGGGCCTGCTGGCCGTGCGTTTCGTCCGCTTTATGACGCCGGGCGCGCTCATCACCCTCGGCCTACTACTCAATGCGACGGCCTACGTGGTTGTGGCGGCCGCGTCCTTCATGGCCAGCGACGTCGGGCTGATGCTCGCCTTTGCGATCCTCGGCGCCGGCATCGGTGTGGCCGAGACGCTCTCGAACGACGTGATCCTGTCGTCCGTGCCCTCCCACAAGGCGGGCGCGGCCTCGGCGATCTCGGAGACCGCGTACGAGACGGGGTCCGTGCTCGGCACGGCCGTACTCGGGTCGATCCTCGGCTTCGTCTACAGCTCGGTCGTCACGGTGCCCGCGGCTGCGGGTTCGGCGGCGGATGCCGCGCGCGAGACGCTCGCCGGCGGGCTCGGCGTGGCCTCGTCGCTCGGCGGGCCCGAGGGCGCGGCGCTCGCGGACTCCGCGCGCCACGCGTTCGATATGGGCTCGATCGCCACGTCCGCGCTCGCATTCGTGCTGATGCTCGGCGCCGCGTTCCTCGTGCATAAGACGATCCGGCCCAATGCATCCGGCGATGCCGAGGCCGCGGTCGAAGCCGACTCGGACGCCAGCGCCGACGCTAATGCCGATACCGACGCGCCGGCGGCTCCCGTCGAGGCCGCGACCACGGACGTCGCCGCGAGCGCGCGGATCTAGCCCGAAACACGTCCCATGCGGTTTTGAGTAGACAGCGTCTACAAGTTGCGGGGAGAAAGGCGTGTGCCATAGCCCACTGCTAAATATTGAAAGAGCGGCCGGGTGGAATTCCACCCGGCCGCTCTTTTTCGTCCTTACGCCTTAACCGCCGTCGTCAATGAGGACGTGCGGTAGACGTCGCCGCGAATCAGGCGTCGCGCTTGTACAGCGCGAATAGTCCGGCGGTCCACAGGATCAGCGAGAACACGATGAACCACAGGATGTTGGCGGGGTCGTCGAAGGACTTCGCGAGCCCGGTGCCCGCCTGGTCCATCGCCCAGGTCATGCCGTTCTGGAACGGCATCCACGAGCCGATGGCGTCGCCGACGCGCGGCAGGTTCGACAGCACGCTTTCGATGATGAACACCCAGCCGATAACCAGCGTGATCGTGCCCGCGACGTTGCGGAGCAGGAAGCTGATGCCGACCATGGCGAGCATCGACACCGCCATGTACGCCGCGAAACGGAGGTTCGCGAGAAGCGCGTCCCCGCTCCACGGGGCAAGGGAGTCCGAGCCGGTCACCAGGAACGTGAGGATGAGCGCGAGGAAGGTGAACACGAACGAGATCACCGCTCCGGCGACGACGAAGAAGCCGGTCTTCACCAGGTAGACGTCCCAGCGCCTGGGGGCGACGGCGAAGACGTTCTTGATCGTGCCGCTCCGGTATTCACCGCAGATGAGCACGATCGCGACGACCCAGATGAGCATCGCCGGGAAGCTGCCGAAGGTCGAGCCGACCATCTCACCGGCGGAGAACTCCATGTTCGCCGAGTCTCCGTTGGCGTCCTCGATGTCGAGGGTCTGGAGGTAGCTCATCAGGCCGGCGAGGCCGAGGGTGATGACAAGGGCGATCGCCAGGAGCACCCACGTGGACAGTACTGATTTGGATTTGATCCACTCTGCGCGAAGAAGATTCATCGCCGGCCTCCTTGCTGCGGGAAGTTCTGCTGGCCGTGGTTGGCGTGCGCTCCGGGCCCCTTGGGTCCGGCTGCGTACTGGCCGGCGTCCTCGGCGATCGGCTCGCCCGTGCGGTACTCGACGTCGTCCTGGGTGAGCGCCATGAAGGCCTGCTCCAGGCTCGGCTGGTCGAGGTAGAGCTGATGAAGCAGCACACTGTTGTCGAAAGCGAGGCGGCCGACCTGCTCGATGTTCTTGCCCTTGATCGCGATCTGCTGAGACTCGCCCGTCGGCTGCGGGTCGAAGCCGTTCTCGCGGAGCACCGCCGCGAAGTCGGTGGCGTCCGGGGTGCGGACGAGGATCGTGGCTTCCTGGGTGGCGACGAGGTCGTGGACCGAGGTCTGCGCACGGAGCTTGCCCTTACCGATGACGATGAGGTCCTCCGCCGTCAGCGCCATTTCCGAGAGCAGGTGGCTGGAGACCAGCACGGTCCGGCCTTCGTCGGCGCGGGCCTTCATGAAGTTTCGGACCCACAGGATGCCCTCGGGATCGAGGCCGTTGACGGGCTCGTCGAACATGAGGACCTTCGGGTCACCGAGCATCGCGGCGGCGAGGCCGAGACGCTGGCGCATGCCCAGCGAAAAGCCGCCGACCTTCTTCTTCGCGACCTGCCGCAGGCCGACGAGGTCGAGTACCTCGTTGACGCGGGAGGCGGGGATGTTGCCGTACGCGGCCTGCGCCTCGAGGTGCGCGCGAGCCGGCCGGCTCGGGTGCACCCACGTCGCGTCGAGGAGCGCGGCGGCGACTTTCGACGGCTCGGCGTGGTCGGCGAACGGCTTTCCCTCGACCAGCGCATGCCCTGTCGTCGGGTTGTCGAGCCCGAGGATCATGCGCATCGTGGTCGACTTACCTGCGCCGTTCGGCCCGAGGAAGCCTGTCACCTTGCCGGGCCGCACGCTGAACGTGAGGTCCTGTACGGCAGTTTTCTGGCCGTATCTCTTTGTTAGATTGCTAACTTCAATCATGGTGACCAGTGTGCACGACTGAACCCGCCGCTGTCCGGCGGCGCGGCCCGGTCGTGACCGGGCTCACTGCGGGAGATGACGGCCGAGCGCATCGTGGAGCTCGGCGAACGCGCGCTCCGCACCCTGCTCTTGGTACATCACGGTGTCGGCCATCGTGTATCCGTGCGGCGCGTCTGGGTAGAACGCGCTCGTGCACTGGAGGCCGGCGTCGCGGGCGGCGGAGTCCAAGCTGGCGGCGTTCTCCGGCGTCATACCCGGGTCGTTGTCCGCGTGGCCGAAGAGGAACGCCGCCCTCGCCGAGGCGATGGAATGGTGCGGGCTGTCGGAGTCGTCGGTGACGAGCCCGCCGCCGTGAAAACCCGCGGCGAGCGCGACCTCAGGGTGGCGTCCGGCGGTGCGGAGCGCGAGGCGCGCGCCCATGCAGAAACCGACGGTCGCGATCGCGCCCTCGCGCACCTCGTCCAGCGTGTGGAGCGCACGGACATAGGCGTCGACGTCGCGCTCGGCGCGCTCGGTGTCGAGCCTGCCGATGCGGGGTTTCGCGGCGCCGATCACCTCGTCGCGCCCCTCGGGGGTGCGCATGTCGGCGCGCGGCGCGAGCTCGGCCACCGAGCCCTCGCGGTAGAAAACGTTCGGCGCGAGCACCGCGTAACCCCAACCCGCGATGCGCTCACATATCTGCTCGATCTGCGGGCGCAGGCCCAGCGCATCCATATAGAGGATGACGCCGGGCGCCGCCCCTTCCCCGGTGGACGCGAGATACGCCTCCGCAGGACCGTCGGTCGTCTCGACACTGATGTATCCCATGGGCGACACCGTACGCCGCGTGGCAACAAAAGAACCGCCGGCCGCTGCCCTTTCGGGCTGCAGCCGGCGGTGCTTTTTCGACAGCTTTGCAGGCGAACCTAATTACTCAGCCGGCGCAGCCTCGGCCGGAACCTACTCGCCGAGCCCCTCGAACGAGCCGGTGATCTGGTCGAGCGAGCCGGTGACGCTGCTAAGCGGGCCGCCATCCGGGGTGATGCGGCACAGCTGGTTCTTGCCGGCACCCTCGCCCGCCTCCGGCGCGAACTTGTTGACGGAGAAGGCGTTGCCCTTGCCGTCGACGCTCACGTGGTTCGGGGCCTGGCCGAGCTCGGCGTTCGGGCCGGCCGGGAGGTCGCCGACCTGCTCGAACGTGGCCGCGTCGTAAACGGTGATGTTGTTTGCGGTGCGGTTCGAGACGTAGACGAGGCCGGTGGCGTCGTCGTGCTTCGCGTTGAGCGCGCCCTCGCCGGTCTCGAAGTTCTTGACGACGTCGCCGGACTCCTCGTCGACGACGACCGCGCTGCCGGTGGTCTGGTCGATGGCCCAGATGTTGCCGTTCTTGGTGTCGATGGTGACGCCGGATGCGGCCTCGACCGAGTCGCCGAGGTCGTAGGTGGTGACCTCGTTGCCGTTGCGCGTATCGATCTTCGCGGCGTGCGGTCCGCCGAGGTCGACGGTAAAGAGCGCGCCGGTGGCCGGGTCGAGATCGAGAGAGACGGTGTTCGCGAGATCCGGGAGCTCGATCTTGGTGGGTGCGGCGTCGAGATCGTTGCCGTCAAACTCGTAGACGGCGCCCTCCTCGGAGGCGGCCGACGAAACGTAGGCCTTGCCGCTTTCCGGGTCGACGGCGACATCGCGTGCGTGGTCGACGAGACCCGCCTCGTACTGCTTGACCAGGTCGAGCGTCTTCGCGTCGTAGACCGCGACCGTGTTGTCGCGGGTGTTGGTCGTCCACACGTAGCCATTGGCATCGTCGACGGCGACTCCGTAGACCGCTGTGCGGGCGCCGCTCGCTTCGTCGTTGACCGCCGGGTCGACCGAGTCGAGGACCTCGAGGGAGTCGGCGTCGACCTTCGTGAGAGTCGACTCGGTCACCGGCGGGCGACCGACGGAGCGGGTGACGTACACGGCGTTCTCGGTCTCGCTGTACGCGGTTTGGTAGAGACCGGCGTCGAGCGCGACGCAGTCCTGCGCGAACTGGGTGGCGCCGATCGAGCCGGTGATCTGGGCGAGCGGAGACTCCTGCGCGTTGGCCGCCGACATCGACAGGGCGGAGCCGCCGCCGACAACCATGGCGGCGGTGAAGAGTCCGGCGAGCGCCCGGCGTCCGGCGTTGCGAGATGGTGATGCGTACATAAGACCTCAACTCTTGATGCGAAAGTGTGGCCTGCGGGATGCCCGCAGATGAACATTCACGTGCTGACGAGGCAACGGCCTTGCGAGCTCCGGCACGTTGTGGCCGTTCAGCGTTGCTCTCGTCAACAAGTAAAGCGAACGACACTGACCGTAGGCGAGGCTTGCCTTAGTTTTCAACAGTTGTTTGGGATTCACTCAGCGAGAGTCGTCGAAGCTCAAGGGGGCAGCGCTAGCCCACCCGGGCCCCGAAAGAACTCACTCCCGCTACAAATGCAGAGGTACGCACACTTTCCGAATTTTGGAATCGAGCACAATCAACCACGAAGGAGAAGGAAAAGTTTGCGATGTGAGATGACTCACAGTTAAACGGGCGTTACTCGAGTCTGTTTCTCTTGTTTAACTCCAGCGCTCAGGCGTGCACTCGTGCCACTCCCAGCGAACCAGCCGAAAACACCAGATAGAAGCGAGCAAATCGCGCGCCCGACTCCCTTATGGGATTTACGGTGGACACATGGAACCGCCGATTCTCGATGTCTACTGGAACCTTGGACCGCCAATCGCCTTACTCGTCGTGGTTGTGGCGGCAGTGGCGCTGTATCTCAACACTCGCGATCGCCTCGCCGCCGCCATCATCACGATTGCCGGTTGCATCTCGGCATTCTTCGCACCCGCCGTGCCGATCCTGCTTGGAGCTGGCTACCTCGCGTACGCCCTGTACACGCAGCGCGGCGGGCGCCCGAAACTTTCGGGTTCCGACGAGCAATAGCCCCTTCGCCCGCAATCGCTCGCGCTAGTCGTCAAGCGGCGGGCTCGATGCCTGCGCCCAGAAGCGCTTCGGGATTCGGCCCGCGCGCCGCGCGAGGTACCCGGATTCCACCGCGAGCCGCATCGCGCGCGCCATCTGCGCGGGCCGCTCGGCGCGCGTCACCGCAGTCGCAAGCAGAACCGCATCGCAGCCGAGCTCCATCGCGAGCGCCGCATCCGAAGCGGTGCCGATCCCCGCATCGCACACTACGGGCACGCCCGCGTTTGCCACGATGATCTCCAGGTTGTGCGGGTTGCAGATGCCCAGCCCGGTACCGATGGGCGCACCCAGCGGCATGACGGCGGCGCAGCCGACATCCTCCAGGCGCCGAGCCACCGTCGGATCGTCGGTCGTGTACGGCAGCACGACGAACCCCTCGTCGACGAGCTCCTCCGCCGCCGCCACGAGCTCGATCGCATCGGGCATCAGCGTCCGCTCGTCGGCGATCACCTCGAGCTTGACCCAGTTCGTGCCGAGCGCCTCGCGCGCCATCTTCGCCGTCTTCAC
>NZ_DYXM01000078.1 GCF_020742175.1 Dietzia timorensis | reverse complement strand
CGTGACGATGAGGAAAGGGATCGCCCAGTCGCCGACCTGGCCGGCGAGAGCGTTCTGCGTGAGCGCGATGCCCTCGGCCTCCCCGCCGTACTCCGGGTTTGACAGCAGGATGATGAATGCGGTTGCCGAGCACACCACCAGGGTGTCGAGATACACGCCGAGAGACTGGACGAGCCCTTGCTTCGCCGGGTGGGACACCGACGCGGTGGCCGCGGCATTCGGAATCGAGCCCATACCGGCCTCGTTCGAGAAGAGCCCGCGCCGCACACCTTGCATGAACGCGGCGCCGAGCGCGGCCCCGGCCACTTCCTTGAAGCCGAGCGCGTGCCCGACAATCAGCCCGATCATGTCCGGCACCTCGCCGATATTGATCGCCACGACGAACAGCGCGACCGCGACGTATCCGATGGCCATGATCGGCACCATGATCTCGGTGACCGACGACAGCCGCCGCACCCCGCCGAACACGACCGCCGCCGTCAGCAGGGCGAGAACAACCCCGATCGCGAACATCGGCCACGAGCCCTCGAACGAGAACTGCGTATCGATCGACGCGGCGATCGAATTGGCCTGCACGGTCGGGAAGATAAAGCCGTAGGTCACGGTCACGATCACCGCGAAGCAGACCGCGACCTTCTTCCAGCCGAGACCGTCACGCATGTAGTAGGCGGGCCCGCCGACGTAGGAATCGCGCCGGCGCACCTTGTACAGCTGCGCGAGGGCGGACTCGATAAAGGAGGTCGCGCCGCCGAGGATCGCGAGGACCCACATCCAGAACACCGAGCCGGGCCCGCCGACGGTGATGGCGATGGCAACGCCCGCGACGTTCGCCGAGCCGACGCGCGCCGCCGCGGAGATCGTGAACGCGCGGAACGCGGAGATCCCCTTCTTCCCCTCGGAAATGTCCGAGGGCTTTTCGGTGATCGTCCGGAACATCTCTGGCAGCCATCGGATCTGCATCGCGCCCGTGCGGATCGTGAACCACACGCCGGCCAGGCACAGCAGAGCGATCACGAAATACCAGTAGTTCTCGTTGATCGTCTCGATGGCCGTCGCAAGAGTTTCCATGCGCAACAGCGTAAGGGCACGGGTGCCCAACGCGGGGGTTTATCGCCGTCCCATCCGCGTCCGGCGCCGCTTCATTGCCGCATGACGGCGGAGCAGTGAAGCGCCCCGGGCGGTCTAGCTGTGTTCGGCGGGCTGGCGCACCGTGAGCGGATCCGAGCCGTCCCACTCGGAGACGTTCTTGGCCTCGGGGATGTCGTCGCGGCTGAACACCGGGTCGAGCCCCTGCTTCTTCTGGTCGGTGTAGTTCTTCATCAGCTTCATCGCGATCTTCGCCAGCGGGATCAGCGCGATCAAGTTGATCGTCGCCATGAATGCCATGAACAGATCGGCGAGGCTCCACACGAGGTCAATGCTGCCGATCGCGCCGCCGACGACGGCAACACAGACGAGCACCCGGAAAATCGTGAGCGCGAGCTTGCTCTCCCGGAGGAAGTTGATGTTCGACTCGCCGTAATAGGAGTTGCCAAGGATCGAGGAGAAAGCGAGGAAGAAGATCACGATCGTGAGGAACGGGATCGCCCATTCGCCGACCTGCGCGGCGAGCGCGTCCTGCGTGAGCGAGATGCCCTCCGGGTCCCCGCCATACGACGGGTCGGACAGCAGGATGATGAACGCCGTCGCCGAGCACACGAGAAGCGTGTCGAAGTAGACGCCGAGGGACTGGACGAGGCCCTGCTTGACGGGGTGCGAGACCGAGGCCGTCGCAGCGGCGTTCGGCACCGAGCCCATACCGGCCTCGTTGGAGAACAGCCCGCGACGAATGCCCTGCATGATCGCGGTGCCGATGGCGGCGCCGGCGACCTCCTTGATCCCGAGGGCGTGGCCGACGATCAACCAGAAGACGTTCGGTACCTCGGAGATGTTGAGCACGACCACGACGAGGGCGACCGCGACATAAGCGAACGCCATGATGGGGACCATGATCTCGGTGACCGCCGACAGGCGACGGATACCACCGAAGATCACCGAAGCCGTGAGCAGCGCCAGGACGATGCCGATGATCACCATCGGGCCCGTGCCCTCGATATCGAACTGGTTGTTGAGCGATTGCGCGATCGAGTTCGCCTGCACCGCGTTGAACACGAAACCGTAGGTCACCGTGATGATCACAGCGAACAAGACGGCGACCCATTTCCAGCCGAGCGCGTCACGAATGTAGTAGGCCGGGCCGCCGACGTAGGAGTCGCGCTTGCGCACCTTGTACAACTGGCCCAAGGAGGACTCTACAAACGAAGTGGCGCCGCCGAGGATGGCGAGCAGCCACATCCAGAACACAGCTCCCGGCCCGCCGAGAGTGATGGCGACCGCGACACCGGCGACGTTGGCCGAGCCGACGCGCGAGGCCGCCGAGACGGTGAAGGCGCGGAAGGCCGAAATGCCCTGTTTACCCTCTTCGATCTCGGAGGGGGACTCCGTAATCGACCGGAACATTTCCGGGATGAGGCGAATCTGCACCGCCTTCGTCCAGACGGTGAACCACACACCGGCGATACACAAGATCGCGATGACGAAATACCAGTAGTAGTCGTTGATATTCGTAACGGCTTCGGTGATCGCATCCATGGGCACAACTGTAAATGGGCGTCATTGCATTTGCCCATAAATCAGGTGAATGCCACGAAAACGTGAAATCTGTGTTGTCCATCTGTCGCGCCGGTAGCGTTGACATCGCTCACAAGAATTCCGCAACACGAGGAGGCAGCAATGACCGACCAACCCGGGAACCCCTACGCCCCACAGCCGGGCGGCGACAATTCGCAGGGTGGCTCCTACCCGGCAGGCGGCGACAATTCCTCGGGTGGCTATCCGGCAGGCGGCGGCTACCCGCAGCCCGGCCAGTATCCGGCGGACGCTACGTACCCGCCCGGCGCCCAGAATCCCTCGGGCGGTTACCCGCAGGCAGGCCAGTACCCGGGCGGCGAGTTCGGTGGCTACGGCTACGCTTCGGGCGGCATCCCGGCAGGCGGAGCTCCGCAGGGCAACCAGCAATGGGGCACTCCGCAGCCGCAGGGGCCGGCTGCCGCCGAGGCGAGGGGATTCTTCTCCGCGCTATTCGATATGACGTTCCAGAGCTTCATCGCGATCAAGTTCGC
>NZ_DYXM01000077.1 GCF_020742175.1 Dietzia timorensis | reverse complement strand
CGCGGAGTTCGTCGGCGAGGCGTTCGGCGGACAGGGCGTCGTGCCCGGGGACCCGCGCGGATTCGGCCGGGGCTTCGGTCCGGGCCGTGGACCGCGCGGCGGCCGTGGGGATGGGCGCCGGCGGGCGCGGCGCGGCGATGTCCGCGTGGGGATCGTGCTTCTGCTCGCCGAAGGGCCGCTCAACGGCTACGGCGTCATGCGCGAGCTCGCCGAGAGAAGCAGTGGGGAATGGTCGCCGAGCTCCGGCGCCGTCTATCCGGCGTTGTCGCAGCTCGAGGACGAGGGCCTCATCGCGCCCGAACCGGAGGCCGGCCCCAAGCACTTCTCGCTGACCGACGCGGGCCGCGAGGAAGCGGAAAAGCTCGCGGAAAAGCGCGCCCCCTGGGACCTCGGCGAGGCCGAAGGTGCTCCGGAGGATGCGCAGGACGGCGGTGGATCGGCACCCGGGCGCGAAATGGCCGACTCGGTCCGGCAGGCGATGCTTGCGATGCGCGCCGTTATGGCAACTGGAGACGAGGAGCTCGTCGAAAAGGCGAAGGAGCAGATCGACGAACTCCGCCGGGAGCTCTACGCCCTGCTCGCGGAGAACGGATAACCGAGCGTGTGCTCGCCTCGCAGGGGCGATGCGCCACTTGAAATAAAACCAAGGCCGGAGATCTCGAAACGAGATTTCCGGCCTTGACTTAATGTTGTGCGCCAACAGGGACTCGAACCCCGAACCCGCTGATTAAGAGTCAGCTGCTCTGCCAGTTGAGCTATTGGCGCGGAACGATTCCGCGATGTCCTCCGAAGTGGATCCCGGCGACCTCGCTTGAACCGTTGAATACATTAGCACCGCGTGAACAGATCGCGAAATCAAGGTAGGTACGTGCGGTTTTCGATCTGCTCACCCCTTCGTAAACGCGAATTCGCGCTACTTGTAGAAGCCCTCGCGGAGGTTGATCTCGTGCTCGATCCACACCTTGAGCGCAGCGAGCATGCCGGACCAGCCCATGCAGTTGCCGAACGCGGCCTTCGATCCGTCCGCGGTCGCCGTCCACGAGGATTCGGTGATGGTGACGAGCGTGCGCGTGTTGTCGTCGATCGGTTCGAACTCGAACACGACGCGCGTGTGCCCCGGGTTGGAGGCCGCGCCCTCGACGGCCGACTCGCCCGATTCCCATTCGATGACGATCTTCTTGCTCGGAGTGGCCTCGACGACGCGCACGGGGAAGGCGCCGGGGAAATCTGCGAAATCCCACGTGACGGTGGTGTCGGAGGTGAGGCGCCCCTGGGCGCCCCCGGTGGTGAAGTAGTGGGAGAGCTGCTCGGGGTCGGCAACTGCCTCATAGGTCTGCTCGGCGGGCTTGGAGATGTACCCGGAGACGGTGAAGGAGAGTTCGGTCAGCGCGGCGTCGTGCTCGGTGTTCGACATGTTGTAAAATTACAACATGAGCAAAGCGTCCGGCAAGAGGGGAGACGACGACGTCGTCTTCAAGGCCCTCGCCAACCCCATGCGTAGGCGCATGCTCGACGCACTCAAAACCGGCCCACTCACGACCGGCGCCCTATGCGCGCGGATGCCCGAACTCGATCGCACGACTGTGCTCCAACATCTCAAGGTTCTCGAACGAGCCGAACTCGTCGCCGGCCGCAGGGAGGGGCGCGAGCGGCACCTCACCCTTTCGCCTCTGCCGATCAAGCGGATCCACGACCGATGGATCAGCGACTATATGAGCGCAGCCGTCGGTCTGCTCGACCACTTTGACGACGGTTGAACGGGATGTCGGCGTTGTGATCTGCAACCCGATTCTGCGGTTTCCCGCTCGACAGTCGCCGTAAGTCAATATCGTTCAGACAGAGTGCCGCGCGCGTTCTGCGTGCCAGGGGACGAGTCGATGGAGCGAATTCATGAACCAACCGCCACACGATGGACGCCCGGGGCAGCCGCACAATCCCTACGATCCGAATTCCATGGCGGCGGCTCCTGATCCCACACGCCAGTTTCCGACCAGCCCTTATGGCGGCAATCCCTACGCCGGCAATCCATACGACGCCAACCCTTACGCCGGCGACCCGTATGGCGGACAGCAGCAACAGCAGCAATTCGGCCGGCCCTACGGCGCTCCGAATCCGTACGGTTACTACGGCGGCGCCCAGCAACCGGGCGGCCCGAACGCCTCGTCAGGCACCCACACCGGCTTGATCATCGCCGCAATCATCGGCGTCGTGGTGCTCGCCGTCGTGGCCGTCGGTGTCTTCTTCGCCATGCGTGGTTCGGGGGATGACGGCGGAGGTATTGCGCTCCCCGCGACGTCCTCGGCCCCGCCCTACGGGGACTCGAATCCCAGCGGGCTCCCACGGTCGTCGGAACCATTCGCGCCAAGCGAGCCCTCTGCGCCTTCGACCACGCTCGCCGTTCCGACACCGACCCTGCCCGGTTCGGGCGGGCCCGGCACGGTCCGTCTCGAGGCCACGTCGTCAACCGGCTCGGAGATCACGGTCACCTACATCGACGCCGATCTCGGCGTCCAGCAGGAAAGCGTGCCCTCCCCGTGGTCGACAGAGTTCACCTCGGACAGCACCTTCAACGCGACGTCGCTTGTCGTTGTCCAGATGGATGAGGGAGAGGTCACCTGCAAGATCTTCGTCGACGACGAGGAGGTCGACTCGAAAACGGCGTCGGGCGCGTTCTCCATGGCCGAGTGCGCCCACTTCGGTTAGCGCAACAGCGCGCGGTTACATCAGCGACGTCGCGGGTACGGGGCGAAAGCGTTGCACGACCGCACCGGAGCTAAATTCGCGCCGCGATACCGGTTCGAGTTGGATGCGTTCGCGCAGCCCGGACAGCAGCGTCGGCCCGTGCCCGGCGATCACCGGCTGGACCACGAATTCGTATTCGTCGATCAACCCGAGATCGGCCAACGCAAGTGGCAGCGTCACGCCGCCGACCCACAAGCCCTCGCCGGGTTCCTCTTTGAGCCTCACCACCGAGGCTTCCAGGTCGCCGTCCAGCAGCTCGGCATTCCAACCGGCGCCATCAAGCGTGCTCGACACGACGTACTTCTTCGCGCTGTCCATGGCCTCGGCGAACGGTACGTCCCAGGCTTGCATCCATTCGGGCCACGCGCCGGAATCAGGTCGTCGCCACGCGGCCTCCATCATCTCGTAGGTCACGCGGCCGAAGAGGAGCGCATCCGCGCGGCCCATCTCCTCGGTCCAGTACGCCATGGACTCGGCGTCCGGCATGAGCCCCGCCTCGTGATGGCAGCAGCCGTCGAGCGTCACGTTGATCGAATACCGCAGCGGTCTCACGGCGGCCCTCCCTAGAATCCAGCTCGCCCGCGCGATGCAGGGCAGAGCTCCCTGTGGTGCCTCCAGGATCTCGCGCGGAGGGCGCACACCTTTGTCCGTGCGTGCGCACTGTCGCCGTTGCCGGCCGCCGCCTGCCCGTTTACCCCTGCGCGGCGTCGATTTCCCGCACATGCACCCGCACTAGGTCTTCGATCAACTGGTCGGGGAGCGGATTGTCGAGCGTGAACTTCACCGCGTGTGCGGTCCGCTCGTAGCTCTCTAGCCGGTCCGCGAGCTCGTCGAGCGCCATCGAGGACGGGTAGAAACTCATGTGCTTTTTCGACGCCGTGAAATACACGAGCGCGCGCCCGCGATACTCGAGAGTCGGCATCCGGTAGCTGATCTTCTCCTCGGCCTCCGGAACCAGCGTGGTCACGAGCCCGCGGATCCGCTCCAGCTCCGCCCGAAACGCCGGATCGACCCCAGCCAGGTACTCATCGACACTTGCCGCCGTCTGCGTCATTTCCGCCGCTCCTCATCGCATACTGCACCGCGTACTACCACCGAGTATGACGCCGGACGTGCTCCTCCGCCCAGCCCCGCGCGCTCCCCACATCGCAGAACCAGCGCAAGGCCAGCGTCGAGCCGCCGGCCGCCGGTCTCCCGTGCCGGTCGTCGTGGAGTGCTTCGGGACATGGGCAGATAGACGAAGAGCGGGTCACCGGCGTTTGTGCCGATAACCCGCTCTTCTCATTCGGGGTGAGTGACGGGACTCGAACCCGCGACAGCCAGGATCACAACCTGGTGCTCTACCAACTGAACTACACTCACCACACTGAACAGCCGATCGAAGCGATGCGCCGATCACTGCAGCGCTCAGTAGTCTACATGCCACCCGTGGGCGGGACGAAATCCGGAGTTGCGGAGGCGGCCGCTTGGGGCAGGGGCGGCGTCCGACGTCATCCTTCGGTGATTTTCTTTGCTGCGGCGGCGACCTCCTCGGAGGTGGGGCCGGGCTGGGGCACGAATGCGGTGGCGCGGTAGTAGCGCAGCTCCTTGATGGATTCGATGATGTCGGCGAGCGCGCGGTGGGCCATGCCCTTATCGGGCTGGCCGAAGTAGATGCGCGGGTACCAGCGGCGGCTGAGTTCCTTGATCGAGCTCACGTCGATCATGCGGTAGTGGAGGAACTCGTCGAGCGCCGGCATGTCGCGGGAGATGAACTTGCGGTCGGTGGCGATCGAATTGCCCGCCAGGGGTGCCGTGCCGGGCTGGGACACGTGCTCGCGCACATACTCGAGGACCGCCTTCTCGGCCTCTTCGACGGTGACCTTCGAGGCGCGGATCTCCTCGGTGAGGCCGGAGGAGCGGTGCATTTCCTGCACCACGTCGTTCATGGAATCGAGGGCCTCGTCGGGCGCTCCGATGACGATGTCGACGCCGTCTCCGAGAATGTTGAGCTCGCTGTCGGTGACGAGAGCCGCGATCTCTACCAGCAGGTCGGCGCCCGGTTCGGTGCCGCCGTCGAGGCCGGTCATCTCGCAGTCGATCCAGACGATGCGGTCGTGCTTCGGATTGATCGGCGGCTCCGCGGAGTCCTTGTGACCTGGCGATTGTGCGGCCGGATCCGACGCGCCTGCATTTGTACCGGACAATGGTGGAGTTGATTCTGGCATGATCTAAATCATGCCGAATGATGCATCCGCAAGCGAGAACACCACCGATTTGGCCCCCGCGAAGAAGATCGCGCAGGGGTACGCCAGTGAGGGCGCCGGGATCTCACTCGGGTCCGTTCTGGTGGACGGGAAGGCCGATCCCGAGGCTCGGGTTTCCATTCCGCTGTCGATGATGAACCGACACGGCCTCGTCGCCGGAGCGACCGGCACGGGTAAGACCAAGACGCTCCAGCTGATCGCCGAGCAGCTCTCCGTGAACGGCGTGCCCGTGGTGATGGCGGACATGAAGGGCGACCTGTCCGGGCTCGCGCAGCCGGGTGAGGATTCCGACAAGGCGCGCGGTCGTGCCGAGCAGACCGGTGCCGACTGGGCGCCGGCGGGCCATCCGGTCGAATTCCTGTCGTTGGGGACCGAGGGCATCGGCGTGCCGCTGCGCGCGCGGGTGAGCTCGTTCGGGCCGATCCTGCTGTCCAAGGTGCTTGGACTCAACTCGACCCAGGAGTCGACGCTCGGGCTGGTCTTCCACTGGGCCGACGAGCAAGGACTCGAACTCTACGACCTCAAGGACCTGCGGGCCGTACTCCAGCATCTGACGTCGGACGAGGGGAAAGAGGACCTCAAGGGCATCGGCGGCGTGTCTTCGCAGACCGCCGGCGTCATCCTGCGTTCGCTGGTGAACCTGTCGAACAACGGCGGCGATACGTTCTTCGGCGATCCCGAGCTCGACCCGGCCGACCTGCGAAAGGTCGTCGATGGGAAGGGCGCGATCTCGCTGGTCGAGCTCGGCGACCAGGCCACGCGTCCGGTGCTGTTCTCGACGTTCCTCATGTGGGTGCTCGCCGAGCTGTTCCAGGATCTGCCCGAGAAGGGCGACTCCGACAAGCCGGAGCTCGTGTTTATCTTCGACGAGGCGCACCTGCTGTTCGAGGACGCGTCGAAGGCGTTCCTCGACCAGGTCGAGCAGACGGTGAAGCTTATTCGCTCCAAGGGCGTCGGCGTGTTTTTCTGCTCGCAGCTGCCCACCGACATTCCCGGCGACATCCTCTCGCAGCTCGGCGCGCGCGTACAGCACGCGTTGCGGGCGTTTACGCCGGAGGACCAGAAGGCGTTGAGTAAGACTGTGAAGACCTACCCGAAGTCCGACGTGTACGACCTGGAAGAGGCCATCACCGGCGCGGGCACGGGCGAGGCGATTGTGACGGTGCTGTCGGAGCGTGGTGCGCCGACGCCGGTCGCGTGGACGCTGATGAATCCGCCGACGTCGCTGATGAACACGATCGGCAACGAGGCGATCACCGCTGCGGCGAAGGACAGCGAGGCGTGGGGGAAGTACGGCGAGACGGTCGATCCGTTGAGCGCCTACGAGAAGCTGGCCGAGCAGGCGGAGAAGGCCGGTGCCGGTGAGGCTGGTGCCGGCGGGGGAGCGCAGGATGCGCCGGCCGCAGAGCAGGCGCCGGCGAAGGAAGCTCCCCGCGAAGACGGAAGCGGGGGCACGAAGGGCGGCGAGCGCGAGGAGGAGGGCTCGTTCGTGTCGCGGGCGCTGTCGAATCCCGCCACGCGCAGCTTTATGCGCAGCGCCGCGAGTGCTGCGGGCCGCGAGATCACGCGTAGCCTGTTCGGCACCCGGCGTCGGCGCCGCTAGCGCATGGCCGCCGCTCGACCTAGCAGTAAGCACGGACTCGCGATGAGGGCCGCGTCGAGGACGTGGGCGTAGAAGGCTCCCGCGTAGGTCGGTCCGCCCCACGCGTTCACGTATTCGGCGGGCCGACCCACGAACCCGATCTGCATCCCCAATCGAACGGTGACGTAGGCGGCAATGAGTAGCGAGAGACCGACCGCCAGCGTCCTCGCCAACCTCAGGACGTCGAACCTATCCGGTTTGGGCTCCGCCCGACGGAACGTGTGCCTAATCGCGTCGTAGGTCGAGGTTCGCCAGGGACCGGCGAAGTCGGGATAACGCCCGTGTCGTGCCCGGAAACGGGCGATCACCGTCGTACTCAACGCAATTGCCACGACCGTGAGTAATAGGTGAATCCCCCATGCATTCGCCGAGGGGTCGTGGACCGGTGCTGAGGTATCCGAACCGAGCACGCGTCCCAAGGTGCATCCGAGAAGGACGAGCCCGGCGGACGAGGTGAGAAGCACGGGCGAGATGCGGGTTCGAAAGTAGGTGGCGGGCGGCGATCCGCTGCGCACAGTGCGAGGGGGCGTCTTCATGAGAGACGAACCTACTGTGACACGACTGCCGAGCGAATCCCTCTCGCGAGTGATTTTTGCCCTCGTAGCTGAGCCGCGTGCGCAGCGGGAGTCCCTGTGAATACCCAGAAAGCAAGTCGCCGTTGATTCGGCGCTTCGGGTGCGCGGGGCCTACTCAAATTCCGCTGGCCGCGTATTTTGCCGGGTCGAGCGAGATTTGAGTAGGCCCCGGTGAATTTTCGAGGGACATGCCTTGCTTTGATGCCCCGCGCCAAAGACAGAAATAGCCCCGCAAACCTGACCTACGCGGGGGAGTCGGGCGTCGAAGCCGAGCTGTCCGCGTCGGCAGAACTCGCCGCATCCGCCGAGCCCTCGCCGAGCTTGGCGTAGGCCTTGCCCGCAAGCGGCGACACCAAACGGCGAGGCAAAAAGTTCGTGGCCAGCGACATCGTCTGCCCGATAGGTCCAGGCACCACCCGCATCTTGTTGCGCGCGAGCGCATCGATCGACAG
>NZ_DYXM01000076.1 GCF_020742175.1 Dietzia timorensis | reverse complement strand
ATGATCTCCACGCGCGCGTTCGACAGCGTCGTCAGCGGCGCGTAAAGCCTGGTGAGCAGCAGGGCGAGCGAGACCACCGAGCCGGCCTCCAGCCCGCCGGACAGCGCGCTCCAGCCGCCGACGCCATAGACGACGGCCAGCGCCAGTGTCGACAGCAGCGTCAGCGAACTCATGAACACGCCCATCGCAAAGCCGGTGCGCACCCCGATATCGCGGACCCGGCCGGCACGGGCATCGAACTCCCCGGCCTCGGCCTCCGGCTCGCCCATGAGTTTGACCAGCGTGGCGCCGCCGGCGTTGAAGCGCTCGGTCATCTGGTCGTTCATCGTCGCGTTGAGATCATTCGCCTCCCTGCGCATCGCCGCCAGGCGCCGGCCCATGTACCTGGCGGGGATGAGGAAGATCGGCACGATGACGAGCGTGAGGAGGGTGACCTGCCACGACAGCGAACCCATGACGAGCAGGGTGAGCACGAGCTGGACGAAGCTCGACACCACCCCGGAGAGCGTGTTCGCGAAGGCGCGCTGCGCGCCGAGAACGTCGTTGTTGAGGCGGCTCACCAGCGCGCCGGTGCGCGTGCGCATGAAGAACGCGACGGGCATGCGCTGTACGTGGCGGAACACCGCGCTGCGCAATTGGAAGATCAGGCCCTCGCCGATCTGGGACGACAGTAGACGGTTGATGACGCCGAAGAACGCTTCCAGCAAGCCGAAAACCCCGATTGCCACGGCGAGGAGCACGACCGTCGTCAGCGCTCCCCCCGCCACGATCTCGTCGACGACGCGGCCGGCGAGCAGAGGAGCTGCGACCACGACGAGCGCGCTGAACACAGAGGTCAGAAGGAAGAGCGCGATCTTGCGCGAGTGTGGTTTGGCGAAGCCCCCGACGCGGCGCAGGTTCTCGCGGGTGAAGACGGCGCGGTTGTAATTGCCGTTCTTATTTTCCTCGCCAAAGGCTCGCATCATGGAAAACGGTGTGATTCCCGGCTGCATCGGCCCTCCTCTCTCCAGGTGGAGCAGGGCCGAACACGTGCGCCGGTCCCCTCTGCGTCAACGCGGTGCCGCGCGTATTGATTCCTTGTGCCCCTCACCCGGACCCTGCAGCTTTCCCATCCGGTTGGACAATTATTCGTCTCATGTCTAGACATTTGAAACTTGTTTGTCTAACATGATGCATTACCAGTGGTATTGGTCACAGTTTGTCAATGATCACCACCACGCGATGTTTCGAGAGACGCGTTCCGGCGTGGCTCTCCCGGACGATCGGAGGGGTGAGAAGATGTCGCACAGCGTCTCAGATCACCAGCAGCACGAAGAAGACTTCGATGGCCACGACCACGAACACGGCCATCACCATCACGATCACGTCAGCCCCGACGTCGATCCCTACAACTGGACCGACCCGAAGCGCCACCTCTGGCTACTCGGGCTGATCCCCGCGGGCATGCTCTTCCCCGCGCTCGCCTTCTTCGCAGCGTTCAACTGGCTCGCGAACAACTCCTTCCTGGGCGTGGAGACGCCGTGGACGGTGCTCGCCACGCTCACGATGTTCCTGCCGTGGGTCATGGTCTTCGTCTTCATCCCGATCCAGGACTACCGCTTCGGCCGCGACGGCTCGAACCCGCCGGAGGAGGTGCGCGAGCGCCTCGAGGCGGACAAGTACTACCGCTGGGTCGTGTACGCCTACGTCCCGCTGCAGTACGCCACGCTCATCATGGCCTGCTACCTGTGGACCGCGAACGACCTCTCGTGGCTCGGCCATGAGGGCTCGATGCACATCGTCGGCAAGCTCGGTGTCATGCTCGCAGCGGGCATCGCCGGCGGCATCGGCATCAACACCGCGCACGAGCTCGGCCACAAAATCGAGTCCGGCGAGAAGTGGGCCTCGCGCATCACGCTCGCGACCACCTTCTACGGTCACTTCTTCGTCGAGCACAACCGCGGCCACCACGCGCGTGTCGCCACCCCGGAGGACCCCGCGTCCTCGCGCCTCGGCGAGTCCTACTACCGCTTCCTGCCGCGCTCGGTCTTCGGCTCGCTGCGCTCGGCATGGGGCCTCGAAAAGGACCGTCTCGCGCGCATGGACAAGAGCCCCTGGACGCTGCGCAACGACAACCTCAGCGCGTGGGCCATGTCCGTCGTGCTATTCGCCGCGCTCACCGCGATCTTCGGCTGGGCCGTCCTCCCGTGGCTCATCGTGCAGGCCATCTACGGGTTCTCGCTCCTCGAGGTCGTCAACTACCTGGAGCACTACGGTCTCCTCCGTCAGAAGACGAACAAGGGCCGCTACCAGCGCTGCCGTGCCGAACATTCCTGGAACAGCGACCACATGGTCACCAACATCTTCCTGTTCCACCTGCAGCGCCACTCGGACCACCACGCAAACCCGATGCGCCGCTTCCAGGTGCTTCGCACCATCGACGAGGCGCCGCAGCTGCCCGCCGGCTACGCGACGATGATCGTCCTCGCACACGTCCCGCCGCTGTGGCGCAAGGTGATGGATAAGCGCGTGCTCGCCCACTACGGCGGCGACGTCCACCGCGCGAACATCGACCCGCTTTTCCACGACCGCATCGTCGCGAAGCACACCCCCACCACCAATGACGCCGGACGCGCCGGATCTCAGGTCGGCGGTACCGCGACGCTCGTCGAGGACACCGACGCCGACAAGGCCCTGGCCGCCGGTACCTCCCCGATCGGAACGTACGTGTGCCCCAATTGCGGGCACCACTACATCGAGTCGAAGGGCGAGCCCCGCGAGGGATTCGCCCCGGGTACGCCGTGGTCGGACATCCCGAACGACTGGCAATGCCCCGACTGTGGCGTGCGGGAGAAGATCGACTTCCTTCCCGTCGCGTAAATTGGTGCGCATGGCAGATGCGCGCACCACGAACCGGACTCTCGCCTTCGCAGCCCTCACCTCCCTGCTGCGGGGGCGAGACTGGTCTGAGGTGACGATGGCGGATGTCGCCCGCGAGGCGAAGATGAGCCGGCAGACGCTCTACAGCGCCTTCGGTAACCGCCAGGGCCTGGCCAAGGCCTACGCCCTACAGCTGGCCGAGACGTTCGCCAGCGCCGTGCGCACCCAGATCGAGGCATATCCGGGGGATATCGCCACCGGCCTGAGCGAGGGCATCCAGGCCTTCCTCTCCCAATCTGGGCACGACCCGCTCATCATCGCGCTGCTCTCCGGCGAGACGAAGCCAGATCTTCTCGCGCTCATCTCCACCGAGGCCGAGCCGCTCATCGCGCGCGCTACCCAGGTGCTCAAACCCGCATTCACCAGCAGCTGGATGCACATCGAGGACAACGTCGCCCGGTGGACGGCCGAGGTCATCGCGCGCGTCGGTATCTCCTTCGTATCGAGCCCGCCGAAGGACCTCTCCGGCATCGCCGAGGGCCTGGCGACGATCATCGCGCCCGGCCTCGAAGCGGCGAGCGCCGTCGACCGGAGCGCTACGAGCTCCTAGCGCTCCTCGCCCGGGGCGGTGGCGTCTCGTCCCGGCAGCGGAACATTGGCCGAAATGAACAGGGCGCGCGCCTCGACGCGCAGCTCCCCGCCCGATTCGATGGTCGCCCGCACCCAGATCTTGCGGCCCTCGTGGCTCTCCACCCACGCCTTCATGTCCAGAGGCTCGAGCAGCGGGGTCGGCTTCCGGTAGTCGATCTCGTAGTGCGCCGTCATCCCGCGGAGCCCCACCCAGTGGTTGGCGAATCCGAAGAGGTGATCGAGCATCAACGCGCTCATTCCCCCGTGCACGCAGCCCGGGGGGCCTTGGTACGGCAGGCCGAGCGTGATGCGCGCGGACACCGAACCGTCGGGGTTGCCGAAGGCGCGAAGCGGCGGGGCGATGACGTTCTCGGTGCCACCGACCGGATTGGTCCGCCGCGCACCCGGACCGCCCTTGCGCCACTGGCTCGCCAGGCGCGTGGCCTGGTCGGGCGACTGCGGTTCGACGATGTCGGCGGCGCGGCGTAGGAGTTCGGCCGCCTCGGCGAGATCCGCGCCGCTATCGGCGATCCCGGTGAGCGCATCGCGCAACCGGCGCATCTGCTCGCCCACGTCCTCGAGGTGTGGGTCCGCGCCCTCGAGCTCGCTGAGATCCACGGGCTCGAAATCCTCGCCCCACACGCGCTGCGCGTCCGCGAGCTGCGGGTCGCGCGTACCGAGGACCGGGTGCAGCTTGCCTCCGCTGTGCCACGGGTCCTCGGCGGACGTGTCCTTACTCATGTATCGACTCCTTCGCCGCGTTTCGTCCCGCCCGGCGGCCGAAGAACGATCCATCGCCGAGGGATGTACCCGAAATATATCCCTCCCCGTGCAGGCCGTGGGTGGCGCGTCCGGCGGCGTACAGTCCCGCGATCGGCTCGCCGGCCAGATCGAGGACCCGCGACTCGAGATCGGTGTGGAGTCCGCCCAGCGTGAAGCCCTGCGGCATCGATTCCGAACCCATGAGCCCCTTGCGCATTCCGTTACCGGTCGGATAGGCGCCGTACGGGGACTTGAGCGGCTTGAGGAACCTCGCCTCCTTGCCGAACGCCTTGTCCTCGCCGGCCTCGGCGTCGGCGTTGTACTCGGCGAGGGTATCGGCAAGCCCTCGCTCAGGCAGTCCGCAATCGCGCGCGAGCTCCTCGATGGTCTCCGCGACGTGCGCCGGCCGCATTCCCCACAGCTCGGTTTCGGGGACGGCGTCGACGATGTCCTCGTCGACGATGATCCACGTCGGCGCCGGGCGATGGTGGACGGCGGCGTGCGAGTACAGCCCGGGATAGCGGTCCTCGTTGATGAATCTCCGGCCACCGCCGTCAACCAGAAAACCGTTCGTGACCAGCGGGGCCGCGACGGGCAGGGCGGTCTCGGTCTGGTGCATCCGTCGTACGGCGGCGCCCGCGCGCATCGCCATCTCGATCCCCGAGCCGTCACTGTGGCCGTCGGTGACCTTGCCCTTCCCGACCTGCTGCGGCGCCCACTGCTCGAGCATCCGCTCGTTGTCCACGAAGCCGCCGGTCGCGATGATCACCGCGCCGGCACGGAACTCGAGTTCCTTCCCGAAATTCGTCGCGATGACGCCGCACACCGGAGTCGCCGGGTCGCCGGATTCGCGGACGAGACTTCGCGCCTTGATCTCGGTGCGGATGTCGATTCCCGCCTTTTCGGCTGCCGCGAGGAGCCGCGCCATGAGCGTTTCCCCGGCGAACATGCCCTGCGGTGGGCGGTGGCCGCGCGCGGCGGGCCGGGCGACATCGGAGAACGGCTTCGCGCGCTCGCCCATCCACATGAGCCCGACCTCGGTGCTCGGCATCCACGTCGGCTCGTCCCACACCTCGTGGCGGAATTCGAGGCCGTGGCCAAGTAGCCAGTCGTGGTGCTCGATGGCGCCGTCGCAATAGGCCTCGATCTTCTCCTCGTCCGCGTTCGGACCGAGGGCCGCGGCGAGGAACGCCTTCATCGCCTCGACGGAATCCTCCATTCCCACCGCGCGCTGCGTACCCGTTCCGCCGCCGAGATAGATCTCGCCTCCCGACTGCGCGGACGCGCCGCCGAGGCCCGAGGCCCCCTCGAGCACGATGACCTTCGCGCCCGCCTCGGCCGCCTCGATCGCGGCGCAGATCCCCGCGATGCCGCTGCCGAGGACGAGAACGTCGGTGGATTCGGTTGTGGTGGTGTCGCTGGAAGAAGCCATAAGACGATACTAGAACGTGTTTCAGTTTCGCTTGTCGGTTCGGTGGGATTTCCATGCCGACGTTCCGGAATCTTCTCCTCGCAGGTGCGCCGGAATCGCAGAATTCCGTGCGCTTCGCCCCGGCGTCGGCAACAATGGGCGCACGCAGCAAACTCAGCAGTAAGTGTGTGCCATGTCCACCGGCTTTCTCGTGACCGTCATCATCTGGGCCCTCGTCGTCGCGGCCGTGTTGTGGCCGCCCCGCCGACCGATTCTTCTCGCGCGGGCCGTGTTCCTCATCAGCGTCGCCGTGGGCGAGCTCCCGCTCCTGTTTCTCCTCGCGTTCGCCATTACCGCCGTGCAGACCTACCGTTCTGCTGACGGCGTGGTGGGCCCTGCCGGTTGGGCGTTCTACGCGCTCGCAGTTCTCGTCATCGCCGGTATGGGCGTTCTCTATGTCCGCACGCTGCGCGCCCGTCCGGTGGTCGCCGAATCCGTCGGCCTTCCCCCGCACAGCGCGACCGAGTGGTGGTCCGGGATTTTCGGATTCCCGATCAAACCTCTGCGGGTCGAGCGGATCTCGAACGTGCAGTACTCGGGCAGCGGCCGCGAACACCGCCTCGACGTGTACCGCCTCCGCCGCAATCCCGGCCCCGCACCCGTGCTGATCTTCTTCCACGGCGGAGGCTTCTCCGGCGGGAACAAATATTGGGAGGGCCGCCACCTCTGGTACCGCATGGCCGCGCAGGGATGGGTCGTAATCAGCGCGAACTACGCGCTTCGCCCTCACTCCGGGTACCCCGAACATCTCGCCGACGCCAAGCGGGTCATCGCCTTCGCCCGCGAGAACGCCGACGAATACGGGCTCGACCCGGCGACGGTCGTCGTCTCCGGCAGCTCGGCCGGCGGACACCTGGCGGCGATGTGCGCGCTCACACCGAACCTTCCCGAGTTCCAGCCCGGATTCGAATCCGCAGACACCCACGTCTCCGCCGCCGTGTGCCTCTACGGCTACTTCGGGCGTTACTACGGCGAGCCACGCGGCCACCGGCCCTCCTCGCTCCCCGCCGACTACTCGGCCGCGGACGCGCCGCCGGTGCTCGTCGTCCACGGCACGCACGACAACTTCATCTCCGTGAATAGCGCCCGCCGATTCGTCCGCTACCTGCGCGAGCACTCCCCCTCCGCGGTCGCGTACGCGGAGCTTCCCGGTGCAAACCACGGATTCGACGTGTTCGCCGGTCCGCGCCCCCGCGCTGTCGTCGACGGCATCTCGCACTTCCTCGGCCGAGAGGTCCTGCGCACGGGCCATCCGCGTGGGCGATAAGGATCGTCACCTCCGCCGTCATAGGTGTGGGGCTTTCCCCTATTCCTGACGCCGGACGTACTCCTCCAACACGACGCCGGAGTCGAAGGCGACCGTCCGAACGCGGTCCCACTGCGCCGGCGCGTAGGTCCCGGGCGCGAACAGCGGGATACCGGCGCCGAATACGATCGGATTTCGCTTGAGCACGAGACGATCGATCTCCCCGTCGAGCTGAGCCGCGAGGTTCCCGCCGCCGCACAGCCAGATGTCCGCTCCCTCTTGCGCCTTGAGCTCTCGCACGAGCGTCGCCGGATCCTCGGCGGTGACGGTGAGGTTCACCTGCGGAGCCAGGTCTCGGTGGGTGAATACGTACTGCTTTAGGTGCCGGTATGGGCTCGGCGCATCCGGCAATCCAACAGCGTATGTGCCGGCGCCCAAGAGCACCGTGTCGAACCGCTCCCGGCGCTGGGCGATGCCGAGCTGTTCGGCGATGTGCGTAGGGATCGCGTCGGGCACCTCGGCGGTGATGAACTCGATGTGGTCCCCTTCGAAGATGAAGGCGTCGAACTCGCCATCCGGTCCCGCAATATAGCCGTCGATACTGACGGCAACGTAATAGACGAGTTCTCGCATGATTGCTCCTAACCACTGCAGGTGTAGTGACGACGAGAGTACGACAGGTGTCGTGGTTTGTCTATAGTGGTGCGCATGGTTCGTAATATCGATCGCCGCAACGCACTCGCCGATGCTGGTTTGGGGATTCTCGCCGAGCAGGGGGCGCGGGGACTCACCCATCGCGCGATAGACGGTCGTGCCGGCGTTCCCGTAGGGACCGCGTCGAACTACTTTCGCAACCGCGATGCGTTGATTGCCAGCCTGGTCGAGCGCATCGGCGAGCGCCTCGCACCTACGCCCGAGTTTCTCGCGGCCCACGAAGGCAAGGAGCCGTCCCGGGAACTATTCACCGAATACCTCGCCGACATTGCCTATCGGCTACTCGACAATCGAGAGGTGACGATCGCACTATTCGAGTTGCGGCTCGAGTCGCTGCGGCGCCCCGAGATCGCGGCGGTGCTGCAGGAGTGGAAACGTGCCGGCTTCGAGGGCGATGTGGAGTTCAATCATGCCGCCGGGCTGCCCGGTGATCGCCGCGACATCGCGCTCTTCCACTATGCGATCGAGGGGCTGCTCTTCGACCGGCTCACCGGGCCGCTGATGCCGGAGGCGTCCGTCGACGACATCGTCTCCGATTTCGCCGCCCGCCTCCTGCCTCCCGAATCGCCCTAGGCTGGGATCCATGGCCAAACCCACGACCATTGACGAGTACATCGCCGCACTAACGCCCGAGCAGGCCGAACGTATCGAGGAGTTCCGCCGACTCGGACATTCGACCGTGCCCGACGCCGAGGAGGCGGTGAAGTGGGGCCACCCCGCAATCGTGCATCCGCGCGGGACGATTCTTTTTGTCTTCAGCGCGCACGCCAAGCATGCGAGTATCGCCTTTACCCCGTCGACCCGTGAGCACTTCGATGCCCAGCTCACCGACTTCGACACGGGAAAGGGATCGCTCAAACTCCCCTACACCGAAGAGCTCCCGTCGGCGCTTCTCAAGGAGATGATGTCCTTCAGGCTCCGCGAGTTCGAAGACGATGGCGTCCTCTGGATGTGAGGGGCCCAAAACTCGCGCATACTTTTCGTTCGATTCCGTAGACAGTGGCTACAAAATCCCGAAATGAAATGCACATCTCTCAGCGCCGCGCCCATGTCAAACAAAAAGCCGGGACCTCGACCACGCGAAGTCCCGGCATTCTTCAATTGTGGAGCCTAGGGGATTCGAACCCCTGACATCTGCCTTGCAAAGGCAGCGCTCTACCAACTGAGCTAAGGCCCCGAACTGCCGGAGCTACTCCGGCTCGCTAGGGAAAACGCCGGACCGAATGAACGGATCCGGCGCGAATCTAGCTGGTGGGCCTAGGAGGACTTGAACCTCCGACCTCCAAATTATCAGTTTGGCGCTCTAACCACCTGAGCTATAGGCCCGTGCATCGGCGTTGCCGTGCAACAAGCGAATAATTTACCCGACCTTCACCTGTTACTCCAAATCGGCCGAAATGTACTCCGCCCGCCCCCATTTCATAAAGGCGGGCGGAGCGCAAACGTAGGCAGGCTAGCGGTCGCGATCGGCGAACGTCACCTGGATCCCGCCGCTGGTCATCGACGCGGCGAGGTTGTAGACGAATACGCCGATCGTCGTCATGATCGACCACAGCACGACGTTGAGAAGCCCAACACCGGCGGCGTAGAGCATGATGTTCCCGACGCCGACCACGGATGCCGAACCATCGCCGACGACGTCGGACAGTGCGCCGCCGAGGCGGTCCCACACTCCCATGCCCGACAGCAGGAGGTAGAGCACGCCGACCGCGACCATCCACACGATGAAGAGAGCGAACATCAACGCGAGGATCGTCGTGAACGCGCTCCACGGATCGATGCGACGCAGAATCACCGTGGACTGCAACGGCCCGCGGCGGACGCGCTGGGACTGCGCGACCACCGGGCCCGGCGTGCCGGCCGCTCCGGCGACCGGAGCGCTGGACACGCCTCCCGGCCCGCCTTCACTGCCGTTGAAGGACCGGCTGCGCGCGGTGGCTCCCGTCGACGGGGCCTGGGAACCGGCCGAAGGTCCTTGGCCCGGATTCGGCCCGCCGCTCGGGTTCTTGGGCGTTTCGGTCATCGCTTCACCTACTTCTTGGCGTCGTCGCCGAGCTCGAGCTGCTCATCGACGTCGGGCTCGTCCGCGCTACGCGCGATTGCCAACAGGCTATCGTTATCGGCCAGGTTCATCAGGCGTACGCCCTTGGTCTGGCGTCCTGCCTTACGAACCTGCTTGGCCACGGTGCGGATGACTCCGCCCGACGACGTGATGGCGTACAACTCGTCGTCAAGCTCACAGATGAGCGCACCCACGAGCTTTCCGCGCTTCTTGTCGTACTGCACCGTGAGCACGCCCTTGCCGCCGCGGTTCTGCGCCGAGTACTCACTGAGCGAGGTGCGCTTCGAGTACCCGCGCTCGGTGGCGACGAGAAGGAACAGCTTGTCCTCATCGAAGTCCGAACGCACCACCTGCATCGAAAGCAGGTGGTCGCCCTCGTTGAACCGCATGCCCATCACGCCGGACGTCGCGCGGCCCATCGGCCGCAGGATGTCGTCCGAGGCGTTGAACCGGATCGACTGGCCCTCCGCAGAAACGAGCAGCATGTCGTCGTCCGAGGAACACAGGGCGGCGCCGATCAGCTCGTCGCCATCCCGGAGGTTGACGGCAATCAGTCCGCCCGAGCGCGGCGAATCGTAGTCCACGAGCTTCGACTTCTTGACCAGCCCGTTCTTCGTGGCGAGCACGAGGTACGGGGCGTCCTCGTAGCTCTTGATCCGGATAATCCCGGCGATCCGCTCCTCCGGGCCGAAGGCGAGGAGGTTCGCGACGTGCTGGCCGCGGGCCGTGCGGCTCGCCTCGGGAAGCTCGTACGCCTTGAGCCGGTACACGCGCCCCTTCGTCGTGAACACGAGCAGCCAGTCGTGCGTCGACGAGATGAAGAAGTGGCGGACGATATCGTCCTGCTTGAGTTCGGCCCCGCGCACGCCCTTACCGCCGCGCTTCTGCGAGCGGTACAGGTCTGTGCGTGTGCGCTTGGCGTAGCCGGTCTCGGTGATCGTGACGACAACATCCTCGCGGGCGATGAGGTCCTCGTCGGTGACATCTCCATCGGCGGGGATGATCACGGCGCGGCGCTCGTCGCCGTGCTTGGCGACGATCTCGCCGAGCTCGTCGGCGACGATCTGGCGCTGCCGCTCGGGACGCTCAAGAATGTCCTTGAGATCCGCGATCGTCTTCTCGATTTCGGCCAGTTCGTCGACGATCTTCTGCCGCTCGAGCGCCGCGAGGCGTCGCAGCTGCATGTCGAGAATCGCCTGCGCCTGGTCGGTGTCGATATCAAGCAGGTCCATCAACCCGGTGCGCGCCTCGTCGACCGTCGGCGAGCGACGAATCAGCGCGATGACTTCGTCGAGTGCGTCAAGCGCCTTCACAAGACCGCGCAGGATATGGGCGCGCTTCTCGGCCTCGTCCAGCAGGTACTGGGTGCGCCGGACAATGACCTCGATCTGGTGCGCGACGTACAGGCGCACGAGCTGGTCGAGACGCAGTGTCCGCGGCACACCGTCGACGATCGACAGCATGTTGCAACCGAACGAGGTCTGCAGCGAGGAGTGCTTGTACAAGTTGTTGAGCACGACCTTCGCCACCGCGTCGCGCTTGAGCGTGACGACGATGCGCATACCGACGCGATCGGAGGAGTGGTCCTCGATCTTCGCGATACCGGCGATCTTGCCGTCGCGTACCTGGATGGCGATCGACTCGATCATGTTGTCCGGGTTGACCTCGTAAGGCAGCTCGGTGATGACGATGACGGTGCGGCCGTTTTCCTCTTCGATCGAGGTCTTGCCGCGCATACGGATGGAACCGCGGCCGGTCGTATACGCATCGCGAATACCCTGCTCGCCGACAATGAACCCGGCGGTCGGGAAGTCGGGGCCCTTGATTCGTTCCATGCACGCCGCGAGCGTCGTCTCCTCGTCAGCCTCCGGGTTCTCGAGGCACCAGTAGATCGCCTCGGCGACCTCTCCGAGATTGTGCGGCGGCATCTTCGTCGCCATGCCGACCGCGATGCCGCTGGCACCGTTGATCAACAGATACGGCACGCGCGCCGGCAGAACCATCGGTTCCTTGGTCTTGCCGTCGTAGTTCGGCTGGAAGTCGACGGTGTCGCGATTGATGTCGCGCACCATGTCCATCGCCAGCGGCGTGAGCCGGCACTCGGTGTAACGCATGGCGGCGGCGCCGTCGTTACCGCGGGAGCCGAAGTTACCCTGCCCCTGCACCATCGGGTAGCGCATCGCCCACGGCTGAGCGAGGCGGACCAGGGTGTCGTAAATCGCCAAGTCGCCGTGCGGGTGGTAGTTACCCATCGTGTCGGCAACGGGCTTCGCCGACTTCACGAAGCTGCGTTCCGGCCGGTAGCCGTTGTCGAACATCGCGTACAGGATGCGGCGGTGAACCGGCTTGAGGCCGTCCCGCACGTCCGGGAGCGCACGTCCCACGATCACGCTCATCGAGTAGTCGATGTAACTGCGCTGCATTTCTGCCTGCAGATCGACCGGCTCGATTCGGTCCATCTCTCCACCGGTGGGTGGCAGCGTCGAATCCGTCATGAGCTCCTCTTGGTCCTATCTTCCACAGGGAGCGCGGCGCCGCCGGGAGGTCCCCGAACCGCCTGACCGCAAATCCCTGCACGTCAACCCATACAGTTTATCGCCAAAGTGCGCCCCGGTGGGGTTCGGCTCTCCGGCAAACGCCGTAAAAGCCGCCTCATTGCCCCGTTTATCGATTCGACCGTCGTCCCGGGTATCCCCCTAGGGACGTCTTTTCACCCATGACGTCGGACGCGCTATGCCTCCCAGAGTCGTCGAGCCAGCAGACTGTCCACGCGCGCGGCTGCCGCCGCGAAGAGCGGTGTCGCGGCCGACATGACGTTGAATCCATGCGGAACCGCCGGAAGAACCTGCAGGTCGAGAGCGTTTCCGGCGGCCTTGAGCCGGTACGCGAACGCCAGGGTCTGCTCGAGCACCCGATCTCGCGAGCCTACGGCGAGCTGGACAGGCGGAAGATTCTGCAGCTCGAGCGCCGCCCCCGGTGCCAGCCGTGCGTCGCGCAGCCGCGGATCCGCAGGGTCGATATCTTTCTCGGTCGCGGCGCCGAGGTACCGCGACATTCCCGGCCACAGCGGGATGTCGGTCCATTCGACCACCGGGTAGATCGCCACCACACGGTCCACGACGATTTCCGACTGCGAGCGCAGCTCGAGTGCCACGGACAGGGCGAGCGCCCCGCCGGCGCTGTCGCCGTAGAGCACGATGCGCGAGACTTCCCGGCCCGGCGCCAGGCCGAGATCGGCTCGGCGCGCCCAGGCCTCGCGCACCGACGCGACGGCATCGGCGTAGGCCGCGGGAAATGCGTGCTCCGGCGTCACACGGTAATCGACCTGAAGCACCGGTGCGCCGGTCGCGGCACAGAGACGCGCGGCCGACGGTGCGTGGGTGTCGAGGTCGCCCACGACGAAGCCGCCGGAATGAAATTCGACGATGAGGGGCAGCTCGCGCTCACGACCGAGCGGCACGTAGTCCGGTTCGTGCAGTCGCGCTCCGATCGCGCCGTCGGGGCCGTCGAGAGAGAGGTCCCGGCTGCTCACACCTGGAATCCGCCCGTCGCCCCACGCCTCGTCGACGCCCGCGCGGAATCCTGCGCGCATCTCGGCGATCTCGGCGTCGCTGAGCCGGTGGCCCGGATCGACCTCGTCGGGGTCGCCGAGCAGTTCGGCCGGCACCTCGGCGAACGGGTCGCCGACGGTGCGCCGCAGGAAGTCCAGCGAAGCCTCGATCGCGGGCAGCATCGAATCCGAGCCGGCGAATACGTGCCCGCCCGGCAGCTCGACGAGCTCATGGTTGACGCCGAGCTGGCCCAGCCGCTCGGCGAGCGCGCGGCTCTCCCCGACCGGAACCATGGTGTCGCCCGTGCCGTGCACGAGCAGGACGGGCGGGCAGTCGGCCTGCAGCACCCGCTCCGGGGAAGCGGCATCGGCGTCCCATCCCATTGAGAGGAATTGCTCGAAGTCGGCATGTTGGCGCAGCGCCTCGGGGTTGCCGCCGAGTGCTGCCTCGGCGCTGGTGGCGAGCATGCGCGGCAAATCGGAGGGCCCATACCAGTCGATGATCGCCGCGGGCTTCGGCGCGGGCTCTCCGGGATGGTCGGCTGCACCGCCGAGCGCGGCGAACCGCTCCGAACTAGCACCTGTGAGAAGGCCCAGGTGTGCGCCGGCGGATTCGCCCCACACGACGAGCTTGTCGGCGTCGATGCCCAGATCGTCGGCGTGGGTGTGCACGAACGCCAGAGCTGCGCGCACGTCGGCAGCCGGTCCTGGGAACGGCACCTCTCGCGCGAGGCGGTAGTCGATACTCGCCACGGCGTACCCGGCGAGCAGCAGCCGCTCAATGAACCACGCGCGCTCGACGTCAACCGGTCGGCGTTTGCGCGAGCCGTGGACCCAGGACCCACCATGCACCCACAGCACCAGCGGCGGCGGGGACTCGACGCGCGGATCGCGCGGCACGCGCACGTCCATGAACAGCGGGCGCCAGCCATCGGGAGCCGAGTAGACGAGGCTGTCGAAAACGAGCTCACCGAACTCGCCGGTATGCGGGCGCGGGACGCCGAACGCGTCCCGGCCCAGCGCGGAGGGGCCACTCACACGGTTGAACATGCGCGATAGTCTACGGATCCTCGGGCGCGCGATTCCGCGCCGGGGCCATGCGGCCCCGGGCGCGGGCTACACGTCGAGGAAGCGAACGTCCTTCGCGTTGCGGGTGATGAACGAACGGCGAGAAGCGACATCCTCGCCCATGAGGATCGAGAACAGTTCGTCGGCCGCCGCGGCATCATCGAGGGAAACCTGCTTCAGCACGCGGACCGACGGGTCCATCGTCGTCTCCCACAGCTCCTTGGCGTTCATCTCGCCGAGGCCCTTGTAGCGCTGGATGCCGTCGTCCGTGTTGATCTTGCGGCCGGCCTCCTGGCCCTCCTTGAGCAGAGCATCGCGCTCGGCATCCGAGAACGCGAACCCCGGATCGCCCTTCGCCCACTTGAGCTTGTACAGCGGCGGGTTGGCGAGAAAGACGTGGCCCTCTTCGACGAGCGGACGCATGAAGCGGAACAGCAACGTGAGCAGCAGCGTCGCGATGTGCTGGCCGTCGACGTCGGCGTCGGCCATGAGCACGATCTTGTGGTAGCGCAGCTTGTTGATGTCGAACTCGTCGTGGATGCCCGTGCCGAGCGCGGTGATGATCGTCTGCACCTCGGCGTTCTTGAGCACGCGGTCGATGCGGGCCTTCTCGACGTTGATGATCTTGCCGCGAAGCGGCAGGATCGCCTGGTACATCGAGTCGCGGCCGGACTTGGCCGAGCCGCCTGCCGAGTCGCCCTCCACGATGTAGATCTCGCTCTTTGACGGATCCTTCGAGCGGCAGTCGGCGAGCTTGCCCGGCATGCCGCCGAGCTCGTTCGCGGACTTGCGGCGCACCATGCGGCGGGCGTTGCGGGCGGCGATTCGCGCCTGCGAGGAGTCGACGGCCTTCTTGATCATCGTCTTGGCTTCGGACGGATTGGCTTCGAGCCAATGTCCGAAGTGCTCGGCGACCTGCCTCTGAACGAAGCCCTTGACCTCGGTGTTGCCGAGCTTGGTCTTCGTCTGGCCCTCGAACTGCGGGTCGGTCACCTTGATGGATATGACGGCGGCGAGACCTTCGCGCACATCGTCGCCGGTGAGGTTTTCGTCCTTGTCCTTGATGAGCTTCTTATCGCGGGCGTAGCGGTTGACCAGCGACGTCAACGCCGTGCGGAAACCCTCCTCGTGCGTGCCGCCCTCCACGGTGTTGATCGTATTGGCGAACGTATGCACCGACTCGGAGTAGCCGCCGTTCCACTGCATCGCGATTTCGATCTCGTGGCCCGTGCCGGCCGCGTCGAAGTAGACGATCGTCGGGTGGATCGGGTGCTTGGTCTTATTGATGGAGCGGACGTAGTCCTTGATGCCATCGGGGTAGTGGAACGTACGGGTACGGACCTTGGAGACGGCCGGTGTTGCGGCCCCGGCCTCCGGCGCCGTTCCTGCGTCGGCGGAGTCCGCGGAACCCTGGGATTCGGCATCAGCACCGTCATCCTCGGCATCTTCGTCGAGGACCGGCTCGATGTCGATCGCCTCGTCCTCGTCGCCCGACTCGGCGCTTGCGATGGCCTCGAGCTCCGCGATCTCCGAGGCGCCCTTGCGGTTGTCGGTAAGCGTGATCGTCAGGCCCTTGTTGAGGAAGGCCATTTCCTGCAGGCGACGCGAAATGGTCTCGAAGGAGAACTCCGTGGACTCGAAGATCGTCGGGTCCGCCCAGAACCGCACCGTCGTGCCGTGACCCTTGGTCTTGCCGTGGTCGATCAGCTCGCCCGGCTCGGCGTAGTTGTACTCCTGCGTCCACAGGTGGCCGTCGACCTTGATCTCGACCTCGAGCTTCGTCGACAGCGCGTTGACCACGGAAATACCGACACCGTGGAGGCCGCCTGAGACGGCATAGGCATCGGAGTTGAACTTGCCGCCGGCGTGCAGCTGAGTCAACACGACCTGGACGGTGGGAAGCCCGGTCTCGTGCATGCCCACGGGGATACCGCGGCCATCGTCGATGACCTGCACGCTGCCGTCTTCCTCCAGCGACACCTCGACCTTCGTCGCATGGCCCGCCATCGCCTCGTCCACCGAGTTGTCGACGATCTCCCACACCAGGTGGTGTAGGCCTCGCTCGCCGGTGGAACCGATGTACATACCGGGGCGAAGTCGAACCGCCTCGAGACCCTCGAGGACCGTAATCTGCTCGGCGCCATACGCCGAAGCCTCAGCCGACTTTGAAGGCTCGGACTTTGCCACGTGGTACTCCTTCGCGTGTTACCGCTCAACTTTCGTGCCCTGCCTGAAAACGCGCCCACAACAAGTGTGAACCCACTATCGGGTATGGCATTAGCCCTCACAGTCTACCTGTGACCCGGGGTTAATCGGTGGACCTACCTCTCCCGCGCCGTCACAGCCTCCCGCGGGATCTCGTGTCCGGTGCAAAAATGTGTGTTGTGCATATCTTCGTGTTTCTCGCCGCCGGACTCATGGCCGTGATTTTCGCCGCCAAGTCCTCGGCGCGAACCGGCATCGCGGCGCCCTTGCTGCTGCTCTGCCTCGGCATCGCCGCGAGCTTCCCGTCGTTCATCCCCGACGTCGAGCTCGAGCCCGAACTTGTCCTTGCCGGGTTCCTGCCTCCGTTGCTGTTCTCGACGGCGTCGAATATGCCGGTCGTCGATCTGCGCAGGAACGCGGGAATGATCATTTGGCTGTCCATGGCGATGGTCGTCCTCCCGGCGATCATTATCGGCGCCGTCATCCACCTGGTATTTCCCGAAATTTCCATCGCACTCGCCATCGCTCTCGGCGCGGTCGTCGCACCCATCGACGCGGTCGCGGCGACGAGTATCGGTAAGCGACTCGGGCTGCCGCCGCGGCTCATGGCGGTGCTTGAGGGAGAGAGTCTTTTCAACGATGCCTCGGCACTCGTCACTTTGCGCACCGCCTTGGCCGCGCTCGCCGGCTCGTTCTCTCTCTGGCAGGCGGCGGGAAGTTTCGTGTGGGCGACACTCGCAGGCATCGTCGTCGGATTCATCGTCGGCCAGCTCGTGACCAAGGCGCGCAGGTGGCTCGCCGATCCGGTCTTGTCGACGTCGATTGCGCTACTCACGCCGTGGACGGCGTTCTTCATAGCGGAGGAATTGGAGGCTTCGGGTGTGATCGCGGTGGTCGTCGCGGGGGTGATCTGCGGGCATAAGGCAACCAAGCATCTCACCGCGACGGACCGCAACTACTCGGCGACGATGTGGACGGTTATCTCGTTCATCCTCGAACACCTGGTGTTTCTGCTCATGGGTCTCCAGATCGCCGACCTGTTCCACCGGGCCCAGACCGAACACAACCTCGACTTCGTGTGGCAGGCCAGCATTATCGTCTTTGCACTTTTGCTGGTGATGCGATTCGGCGGTGTCGCGATCGCGGTCGCGGGCACCCGCCTCACCGCGGCTCGCAGCCACCGCAAGATCAGGCGCCTCGATGCGACGACCGAAAGGTTCAACGACGCCGTCGAGCAGAACCTCATCGAGTCCTGGCGGGCGGAGAAGCTCCAGCGCAGGCTCGAGCGGACGAGCGCCGACATCGAGTTCGCACAGTCGACCCCGATCACTCGCCGAGGTGCACTCGTGCTCAGTTGGGCCGGGATGCGCGGCGTGGTCACGCTTGCTGCGGCGCAAACAATCTCGGTGACGGCCGCCGGCGAACCGCTCATACACCGGTCCTCGATCATTCTTGTCGCGTTCCTCGTCGCCGTCGCGACACTCATCGTGTTCGGCGGAACGCTGCCGGCACTGATCCGGGCGCTGAAATTTTCCTCGCCCTCGGCCTCCAAATCGAAACAGGAGGTTTCCGGACTGATGACCTCGCTACTCGATTCCGCGGTCGCCCAGCTCGGTCCCATGTCCGAGCTGGAGATCGACGGCCGATCCTTGTCGCCTGAGCTTGCCAAGAAAATGGAGTCCCGGATCGAGATGATGATGCGCGCACCCGCGCGGCACCAACAGGCGATCGCACAATCCGACAGGGAACTTTTCCACGAACTGCAGGATAAGTATCTGGACGCCCTGCAGGACGCTCTCGACCGCGAACGCGCGATCGGCGCCTATTCCGCGAAGACCTTCAATGCGGCGCAGCGGCGCCTCGATCTTTTCGAGAACGGACTCGACATGGGGCGCTGACCAGCTCTATCCGTAAGTGTCGCGCGGTCCGCGGCCCTTGACGTGCAGTGGACCCTTTCGCCAGCTCGGCGCCGCGGGACCGTTGATTCGCAACCTGCGCACGATGTTCGGGCCGAACGCCTTTGCAATGTTTTGCAGGGTCTGCTTCTGGTACAGCCGCATCTGCGTGGCCCACGCCGTCGAGGAGGCGCGGCAGTACAGCACCCCGTCTTCGAGTTTCTCAGGGACGACGTGGGCGGCATTGCCCTCGCCGATGATCTCGGGCCACCGCGTCTGCATGCGCCCGAACACGACCTGATCGTCCCAGCCCTGCTTCTTGGCGACCTTCGAGATCAGGCTACCGAGCGATTGCGGATCCCAGTGATCGGCGCCGGCCGCCGTCCAGCCGCCCTTGCGCCGTCGCACGGTGGAACGCACCGGATCTCGGCGGCCGCGGCCGGTGAACTGTCCTTTGGCCTTGGCGTTCTCGCGCGCCTCCTCGAGGGCGCGCATGGCCATCGAATGCCCGGCCGAACGCTTGGGCTTCTCGTCGTCCGACATCTGCTACTCCCCCTCCGCGATCTTGCCCGATTCCGGGCGCTCGATTCGCGTGATTCGCGATTCGCGGGCGTCACCGGTTCCCGTCATGTCCACGAAACAGCGGGTCCCGCCGAGCGCGGCCGGCAGATCTTCCGGCACCGCCGCCGTCACCAATACCTGTTCTACACCCGTGGCCACCTCGGCCAGGGCCGCCCGCCTGGCGGTATCGAGCTCGGCGAACACATCGTCGAGCATCAGGATCGGCTCCATATCGTCCTTGCGCAAAAGCTCAAGCGAGGCGATGCGCAGCGCCAGCGCGAACGACCACGTTTCCCCATGCGAGGCGAACCCCTTAGCGGGCTCCTGCCCCAGGTTGAGCTGCAATTCGTCGCGGTGCGGACCGACAAGCGTCTGACCGCGAACGACCTCGTCGTCGCGTCGCGCGGCGATCTCCGCAAGCAGCACGGCCTCCATGAAATCGGTGTCCTGCAATTCGGCGACTCCCGGCCTCTCCCCGCGCAGCCGCGGAACATAGGCGATCGTCGCGGCGCGCGACGTCGGCGCGAGGCGCGCATACGCCTCGGTGACGAGCGGGCCGAGTTCCTCGACCAGTCCAGCGCGCGCCGCGACGATCTGCGCACCTAGCTCGGCGAGCCGGATATCCCACACCTCGATCGACGCCAACGCCTCGTGATCCGGCGCCCGCCGCAACGCAGCCGCCGCATTCTTGAGCAACGCCGTCCTCTGCCGCACAACCTTGTCGTATTCCGAGCGCAACGCCGCCATCCGCGGCCGGCGCTGTACAGCAAGATCGTCGAGAAACGCCCGTCGCCCCGCGGGTTCCGCACGAACGAGCGCGAGATCCTCGGGCGCGAAGATCACCGACTGGACAACGCCGAGAATCTGGCGCGGCGATCGCACCGACGACGTATTCAGCCGCGCACGATTGGCTTTCCCCTTGTTGACGGCGAGCTCGACCGATAGCTCGCGACCGCGGTTGTGCGCGAGCGCGGTGATTATCGCGCCTTCTTTCCCGGTGCGCACGAGCGGCGCGTCCCCGGACACACGGTGAGACGAGAGCGTCGCAAGCATCGTGATCGCCTCGAGAACGTTGGTCTTGCCGAATCCGTTGCGACCGACGAGCACGGTCGTCCCGGTATCCAGCTCGAGATCAAGTTGCGGCCACGAGCGATAGTCGACGAGCCGCAGGCCACGCAGATGCATAGTGTCCAGTCTGCCTGCCGGCGCCTACCGGCTTACGAAGGTGGTCAGCCCGGAAGGCGAACCGGCATGAGGAGGTAGATGTGGTTCGTGTCCAGCGGGGCGTAAGTACCGTCGGACTCGGCCTCGGGAAGCGCCTCGGGCGCCGGACGCAGAACTGCCGGGCTGTTCGGGCGGGTAAATGCCATCACCGACTTCGGCGTGGCGATCGAGTTGAGCCCGTCGAGGAGGTATGTCGGGTTGAACGCGATGGTGAGGTCCTCGCCGACGAATTCCGCCGGCAGGCTTTCCGTCGCGGCCGCCGAATCGTCTCCGCCGGCAGACAGCGCCACTTCGCCCTCGGAGAAAGCCAGGCGAACCTGCACGCCGCGCTCGGCGACGAGCGCAACGCGCTTGATCGCCGCGACGAGCGGAGCGACCTCGACCATCGCGAGCGCACTGTGTTCCTTCGGCAGCAGGCGGCGCACCTCAGGGAACTCCGCGTCGAGAAGTCGAGCGGTGGTGCTGTGATTTCCCGCGCGAATGCCCAGAATGCGGCCGGATCCCAAAGCGGAACCGGCTCCGAGATTCAGCTCGATGGCGCCGCCATGTCCGGCCGAACGCGACACCTCCTGGAGAGTCTTCGCCGGCACGAGTACCTCGCCCGAAGCCTCGGCCTCGGTCGGATCCCATGGGCACTCGCGAATCGCGAGGCGGAAGCGGTCTGTGGCGATGAGCGTCATCTTGTCGCCGACGATCTCCACGCGCACGCCGGTGAGCATCGGAAGCGTGTCGTCCTTGCCGGCCGCCACTGCTACCTGCGAGACCGCTTCCGTAAACGTGTCCAGTTCGGCGCTACCCGAGAGCTCAGGGAAACTCGGAATCTGCGGGTAACCCTCGACCGGAGCGGTAGGGAGCGTGAAGTTCGCCGAGCCACAGCGAATCGACATCTTTGCCTCGGCAACGGCAACCTGGACCGGCTTGTTCGGCAGCGCCTTCGCGATCTCCGCGAGTAGCCGGCCCGACACGAGCGTCGTTCCCTGCTCTGCGATTTCTGCGGACACGCTCACCTGAGCCGAGGTGTCTCCGTTGAACGCCGTCACCCGCAGACCGTCCTCACCAGCCTCGAGCAGGATGTTCTGCATGATCGGCTCACGCGAACCCGAGGGCAGAGACCGAGCGACCCAGGCAACTGCGTTGGCAAATTCCTCGCGCATGACCTGGAACTGGGGATCTGCACTGTCCATCAAAAATGCTCGCTTCGTTTGCTCGGGTACCGGTCGTCCTGGACGCAACCTCGTGCGCGCGGCGATCTCTCGCACGCTGGGTGCATCGTTGCCTCTGCGGATTCGCTTGGATTTGTAAGTTACAACACCATTACGAACGCTCCAGGGGCGCTGACACAAAAGAGTATCCCAAAACCTGTCTCCCGTTTGAGTCGGATCCCCAATTACAACGATGTAATTCTGGCGACGCTTTGTTGTCCTTTGCCGCGAGCGGATGCGAGTCGAATCGTGAGTTGCCTAGAACCTCTCCGCCCATCCACCTACTTTCTTGTTATTTAGAAGGGAGATAAATACTAGTAGTAGTAGGTCCTGTGAATTTGTGGGCAACTGCCCTTCTGCGCACGTCAACGCGCCGCGCGCCCGTGCACAACCTTGTGATCGATTGTGTGTCCATAACGCCGTTTCTGTGGACGACAAATGTTGTGCACGTTCGGTCCACGCTCCGTCCACGAAAATCGCGCTTCGCTCAACATGTAATTCACAGTCCTGTCCACAGGTGTGAATTTTGAGGACTCGTGTGGCGCAGAGTTACAAATGTGGTGGACTACTTGTGCAATAACTGTGTTATTCATGACGTCGGGCATGCCGTTCCACCTCGGCCCAGACCGCCATCCCGACCGTCGATCAAGAGGATTCGTGGCCCGGTATGACACGAAAAACGCCGCCCCCGAAGGGGCGGCGTGAGAAATTCGTGGGTAGTGCTTGAGCGAAATAACACCGTTCGGCGCCGGCATCGCAGAAGCTACGCGCCGCGCGAGCGTTCCTTGATCCGAGCGGTGAGCTCCTGGATCTGATCGTATGTGCGCCGATCGTCCTTCATTTCTTTGAGGATCTTGCGGTTCGCGTGGATCACGGTGGAGTGATCCTTACCGCCGAACGTGCGCCCGATCTTCGGAAGCGACAGATCAGTGAGCTCACGGCACAGGTACATGGCGATCTGGCGAGCTCGCACGAGAGACCTGGTCTTCGACCCGGAACATAGATCGTCGATAGTGGTGTCGAAGAACTCGGCGGTCACCGCCATAATCGAGGCTGCGGATATTTGGAGTGAGTTGTCATCGGAGATGACGTCGCGCAGCACGACCTCGGTGAGAGGCACGTCGATGACCTGCTTGTTGAGCGAGGCGAACGCGACCACTCGGATGAGCGCACCTTCGAGCTCTCGGATATTGCGCTGCACCCGAGACGCGATCAGCTCGAGCACGGGAAGCGGAACCTCGTTGCCGTCCGTACTCGCCTTCTTGGCGAGAATCGCAATGCGCGTCTCCAGCTCTGGCGGCTGGATGTCGGTGAGCAATCCCCACTCGAATCGCGTACGCAAGCGATCCTCCAGCGTGGAAAGCTGTTTCGGCGGGCGGTCCGAGGTGATGACGATTTGCTTCTGCGCACCGTGGATCGTGTTGAAGGTGTGGAAGAACTCTTCCTGAACCTGCTCCTTGCCGATGAGGAACTGGATGTCGTCCACCAGCAAAATGTCCGCTTCGCGGTAGCGCTTCTTGAACATGTTCTGCCGGCCGTCGCGGACGGAGTTGATGAAGTCGTTGGTGAACTCTTCGGTCGAGACGTACTTGACCTTGAGACCCGGTTGCATGTTGAGCGCGTAATGCCCGATCGCATGAAGCAGGTGTGTCTTGCCGAGGCCGGACTCGCCGTAGATGAAAAGCGGGTTGTACGCGTACGCCGGCGCCTCGGCGACCGCGAGCGCGGCGGCACGCGTGAAGCTGTTCGAGCTACCCGTCACGAATGCGGAAAACGTGTAGCGGGAGTTGAGGTCATTATTACTAACGACTGCGGAGAGGGCCTCATCGTTCTCGGGTACGTGCAGGTCGCGCTCGATCTCCAGTCGCCTGTCCGCCTCCAGCTTCGTTTCGGGAGAAGACTGGTCCCGCACTGCTTCCGCGCTTCGGGCAGAAGGGAACCCCTCGTGCACCTCGGGAATGTTCTCCGAACGCTTGGGTTGTTCTGCAAGAGAGGTGTCAATTCGTACGGCGAGGTCGATGTCTTCGCCGATGATCTTTCGCATCTCGTCGGTGATGCGATTACGCAGATCGCCTTCGATGTTGTCGCGAGCCATCTGGCTGGGAGCGGCGAACATCGCGAATCCTTGTGCGAGGGCTATGGGCTTGACCAGCGACAACCAGGCGCGCTGTTGCCTGGAAATGGGAGCTACCGTTCCGTCCGGACTCCCGGTGATGAGCTCGTCGAATACTGTCTTCCAAACCTCGTCCAAACTTGGAGACATTCGGTTCAGGTCTCCTTTCATCGACTTTGAACGAGGGTTACACAAAATGGGTTCAAAATTTCGTGCCAAACATTTGTTATCCACATGATCTCATGGCGCGCGACCTGCATTTCCACAGTCTTGTCCACAGGTGTGGACAAAGAGTCGTCTCCCCCGCGTTCAGGTCGAATGTTCAACCTGTTCCGTGAGGGCGAAGCACCTCGGACGAGTGTAGCGAAGTGCCTGCATGATCGTGCGGACACCTGCTGCAATGGATGTATGAACGTGTTGGCGTCGTGGTTCGAGGGATTACGTTAACAACACTATCTGCATGCGGGCAAGGAGTTGATCACCGGTATTTTCTATGTCAACCATCAGCCTCGTCGGCGTGTCGTAACTTCCGTAACAGTCTCCTGCGGGTTTATCACCAATGTGACAGAAGAGTTCCCGATGGTTTGTGGATTTTCGTCTGCACCAAGTAATCTTTACAAGTCTGCCGTGCGAACCCTATCGCATGGCCCATGGAGCCTGCGCCGGCCGGATTACCTGGACCAGCGCCCCGTGGAAGTAAGAATTGCAGGATCAATGCACTAATGATTCCGCGCCGACCCCGGTGCGGTTCAACGAAGGAGAACGCCGTGGCCAAGGGCAAGCGGACTTACCAGCCGAATAACCGTCGCCGTGCCAAGACGCATGGCTTCCGTCTGCGCATGCGTACGCGTGCGGGTCGCTCGATCGTTGCAGGTCGTCGCCGCAAGGGTCGCGCTAAGCTGACGGCTTAAGCCGTAGCCAGCTAGCCCGAATAGAGCTACGCTGTGCTGCCACAACCGCACCGCCTGCGCATGGCGGCCGATTTTCGTGCCGTCATGCGCTTTGGCGTTCGTGCCGGTCGTGCCAGCGTAGTTGTGCATGCGAGGGCGTTTCCGCCCTCCGTGGACCGCACCACCGGTCCGAGATTCGGGCTGGTCGTGAGTAAAGCCGTCGGCAATTCGGTACAGAGACACCGGATGAGTCGGCGGCTTCGTCATATCTGCGCTGACCTGTTGCTGCCGGAATATGAGGATATCGACTTCGTGGTGAGGGCACTCCCCCCGGCGCTCGCTGCCGACCACCCGCGTCTTCGTTCCGAGGTCCTGGAGGCAGGTTGCCGGGCCGCCGAGAAGGCTCACCGGCGCCTCAACGAATCGTCCGACAATGGTTGAGTCTTCTAAACATTTGAGGAGTCCGGACGCTACACAAGCGGAGGAACCAGATATGTCACGTGACGATACAAACCGTGGCAGCCTGGCGTCCCGCGGCCTGACTCTGATCGTTGTCTTCTACCGCGAAGCGGTCTCCCCCCTCTTTCCGCCGTCGTGCCGATTCGAACCTACGTGTAGTGCGTATGCGCTCGAGGCTCTCAAGGTTCACGGCGCGCTTCGCGGTTCCGGTCTGATTATGTGGCGCATACTGCGGTGTGCGCCATGGTCGAAAGGGGGCTGGGATCCGGTTCCGCCTGCCCGCTCCCCCTAGTCCTTCATACTTGCTCCGCGTCTCCCGTCCTTTTCACACGTTGCTAGAAAGTTCAAAGGTCACCATTCGATGTCCTTCATTACAGACAATCTGATCTATATCCCGATCTCGGCGATCATGTGGTTTTGGCACAAGGTCTTCGCATCGGTCGGTGGAGTCATTCCGGGAGTAGATGATCCGGAATCAAACGGGCTCATCTGGGTGCTCTCGGTTGTGTTCCTCGTGGTCACTCTCCGCGTCCTTTTGTTCTACCCGATGGCCCGGCAGCTACGGTATAGCCGGAAAATGCAAACCATGCAGCCGCGGATGCAAGAGATTCGCAAGCGATACAAGAACGATCAGCAGAAGATGGCGCAGGAAATGCGCGCCCTGCAAAAGAAGGAGGGCTTCAACCCGCTCCTGGGTTGTCTGCCGGCTCTACTCCAGATTCCGGTGTTCCTCGGTCTTTTCCATGTCCTCCGTTCCTTCAATCGCATGGGTTCCGCCTTTGGCGCATTGGGGATGACGGCGGAGGAGACGCGCACCACGGGGAACTACGTCTTCTCCCCCGAGGACGTCCAGAACTTCCTCGACGCGCGCGTTTTCGGTGCGCCGCTGTCTTCGTTCATTTCGCAGTCCGTCGACCAGTTCGCGGCGTTTGTTAACCCGGGCGATCCGCTGGACTTCAGTCGTACGATCATCATTATTATTGCCGTTCCGCTGATGATCGTGTCTTCCTTGATGACGCATCTCAACGCGAAGCAGTCGTTCTCCCGCCAGCCGCTGGACAAGTCAAACAGCCAGGCAGTCATCATGCGGCAGATGATGCTTTGGGTATTCCCTATCGGCATTCTGGTGACGGGTGCATTCTGGCCAATCGCCATCCTCGTGTACATGGTTACGAACAACGCGTGGACCTACGGCCAGCAGCACTTCCTGTTCGCGCAGATGGACCGTGAGGAATCCGCCAAGGAAGAGGTGGCACGCGAGAAGCGAAATGCGCTTGCCCCGCGAGTGGGAGTCAAGCCGGTGAATCCGAAGAAGGCGGGCAATGTCTCAGATAAGGTGAGTCCTTCAGTCTCGACCTCCGACAAGGCAGAATCCGCCGTTGCAGTCAAGGGTGGGACTTCGACTGCTGCGCCTACGTCAGGATCATCGCCGGCACCCGGGTCGAAACCCAAACCGGGTCAGAAGCCGTCGGGCACGAAGAATACGTCGAAGAAGAAGCGCAAGAAGAAAAAGTAAAGTCTGATCTTCCTGGAACAGGGAGTTTGAACTGGCCCCGGCCGTACGGTCGGGGCCAGTACTATTTCCACAGTATGATTGACCGTGAGCGGCCCGCAGGTGTGCACTAGGGCCAGATCGCTGCCGCGGATGATGCCGCTGTTTCACGTGAAACATGGTTCGAAGGGACAAGAGATGAGCGCAGACGAGAAGCAGGAGTCGGACGACATCCTTGTCGAAGAAGGAGAGGTCGCTGGAGACTACCTTGAGGGGCTCCTGGACATCCTCGACTACGACGGAGATATCGACCTTGATGTGGAGGGGGACCGAGCCACGGTAACGGTCGATGGTTCCGACGACCTTAAGAACCTCGTAGGCGGAGACGGAAAAGTTCTCGAGGCCCTCCAGGAACTTACTCGGTTGACGGTGCAACAGGAGCTTGGATCGCGGAGTCGTCTTATGTTGGACATCTCGGGATGGAGGGCTACACGGAAGGTGGAGCTTGCGTCGATGGCTCGAGATGTAGCGGAGTCCGTGAAAGTGTCCCAAGAGTCTGCCGACCTCTCTCCCATGTCACCCTTTGAGCGCAAAGTAGTTCATGATGCTATTGCGGAGTTCGATGGCGTCCGGTCCGACTCGTCCGGGCAGGAACCCGATCGATTCGTCGTCATCCACCCGGTGTAGATTTTGGAAGACCGAGGCGCAGTTGTGTTTCACGTGAAACGCAACTGCGCATTCCATTTACCGCCCCTGGTGTGAACCTCAGTCGCAGGAGACGATGACGAAGTGACAAGTTCCGGTCAGATTCCAGAAGCTGCCGAGTCGGTATTCGGTGACTATGTTTTCCTCGCGGAGAAGTATGTGGAGTTTCTACGTACTGCCGGCCTTGAACGCGGATTGCTCGGTCCAAGGGAGGGCGAACGGCTGTGGGAGCGACATGTTCTCAATTCCACGGCTGTATCGGCCCGACTCCACTCCCCCAGGGGCGGCGAAACGTTAACTGTCACGGATATCGGCTCCGGTGCGGGTCTACCCGGGATTCCGCTCGCGCTGTGCAGGCCCGATATCAAGGTGTCACTAGTGGAGCCGCTACTGAGGCGATCGAACTTCCTAGAAGAAGCAATCGAAACTATTGGTCTCCGAGAGGCCGGGATAGACGTGGACGTCATTCGCGGACGAGCTGACGATGCTCATGTCATTGAAAGGGCGAGTGAGTCTGATGTTGTTACAGCACGTGCAGTGGCGCCATTAGCGAAGCTTGCCGGATGGACCGCTCCCCTAATCCGGCCGGGCGGTCAGCTAATTGCACTTAAGGGTGAGAGCGCTCCGGAAGAGCTCGAAAGAGATGCGTGGGCCCTCCGAAAGCATGGCCTGGTTGATGAAACGTTCGACACTGTTGAAGTTCCGGGCGCTGACCCGACCTATCTGATCATCGCGACCAAATCGGCGAGGAGTGCGGGCCCCACGAAGAAACAACGACGGGATAAGCTGGGGGCGGACAAAAGGCGGTAGCTCGGAGAACTCGCACGTTTCACGTGAAACAATCGGACCGGGAACGATCGTTCAAGTTTCACGTGAAACATGAATCACCGAGCGAAGAAGCAGTACCGCGGTATCAGATTCGGAGAGGCTAGTGCATGAGTGATGACACTCCAATTTTCGCTGCTGCCCGTCAGGCCAGCGAGATTATGCACGGAAATGGGCTTCGATTAGAACGTCCTTCTGAACCCCGTGTCATGTGTATTGCGAACCAGAAGGGTGGCGTCGGGAAAACGACGACGGCCGTGAACCTCGCGGCCGCGCTCGCCGCTGGCGGTTTGGGAGTTCTTGTCATCGATCTGGACCCACAAGGAAACGCGTCGACAGCGCTAGGAGTAGACCACAGCGAAGGGACTCCCTCGTCTTATAACCTGCTCCTCTGGGAACAGAACTTTCAAGAACTCGCACAGCAAAGTCCTACAAACCCGAACCTTTACTGTATCCCGGCGACCATCGACCTCGCCGGCGCGGAGATCGAACTTGTGTCAATGTTCTCCCGCGAACGAAGGCTGGCCGAGGTGCTTGTGCCGGAGGATCTACGTGCTTTGGGAATCGACTATGTGTTCGTCGACTGTCCACCGTCTCTCGGACTTCTCACGTTGAACGCGATGGTGGCTGCGAAAGAAATTCTGGTTCCGATCCAGTGTGAATATTATGCACTGGAGGGCGTAACGCAGCTACTTCGAAACGTAGATCTGGTGACTGAAGCGCTTAATAAGTCGTTGGCGGTATCGACCGTGATGCTCACTATGTATGACGCAAGGACCAACCTCTCCCACCAGGTTGCCGACGAAGTTCGACAACACTTCGGTACCAAGGTCCTTCGCAACGTTATACCTCGGAATATCAAGATCTCAGAAGCTCCGAGCTATAACCAGACAATCCTTGATTATGACCCTGGCAGCAAGGGAGCCTTGGCGTATATCGATGCCGCCAAGGAGATGAACGAGCGATACATCGCGGAGTTTGGCGCTTTGGCCACCGCGGACGAAGATGAAGAGAATGAGAGCTGACACGGATGTCGACCAATAAGCGGCGAAGCGGCCTAGGCCGAGGGATTGGGGCGCTTATCCCCAGCGCCAGCGAGGGCGGAGGTCCCAGCCTAGGCGATGGTGCCGCAGATGTGATTCTGGGTCCGCGGTCCAACCAAGAGAATCAGCTTCCTCCACGCCCAAATGTTTCACGTGAAACGCATCAATCCATAGAGGGGAACGAGGGCGAGCGTAGCTCGGCGTCCCGATCGATGCGTGAACAGGCACCAGGCGACGTCTACGGAAAGGGCATCGCTCAAAATGCAGATGGCACGGAGATTATAGATCCAGGTGCTGTGCTTCGGGAGGTCTCCCCCAAGGACATTGAGCCAAATCCGAAACAGCCGAGATCGGTCTTCGACGAGGATGCTCTGGCGGAGCTGGTGCATAGCGTTCGAGAATTCGGACTGTTGCAGCCCATTGTCGTCCGCGAGCTTGATGGTGGGAAGTACCAACTCATCATGGGTGAACGGCGCTGGCGAGCGAGCCAGAAGGCCGAGCTCGAGACGATACCGGCTATAGTCCGGCAGACAGAGGATGAGAACCTTCTTCGTGACGCACTCCTGGAGAACATCCATCGAGTGCAACTGAATCCACTGGAGGAAGCGTCGGCATACGAACAGTTGCTCGAAGAATTCGGAGTCACGCACACGCAGCTCGCCGAGCGAATCGGACGTTCACGACCGGCCATCACAAACTCGATACGTCTCTTGCAATTACCGACAGCGGTTCAACGCCGTGTTGCCGCCAATGTCCTTTCTGCTGGACATGCGCGAGCATTGCTATCCCTTGAAGGTACGTCAGAGGCCAAGGAGGAGCTTGCCGCGCGTATCGTCGCAGAGGGATTGAGCGTACGCAGTACCGAAGAGATCGTGTCGTTGATGAACGCCGGGAACGACAACTCTGCGGATAAGGGTAAGAAGGGACGGACCCCGTCCGAACCGGATCCCGAGCTCCAAGCCGTCGCGTCGACGCTATCGGACCGGTTCGATACTAAGGTCTCTGTGAGTATGGGTAAAAAGAAGGGTCGAATTACGATCGACGTCGGTTCCTCCGAGGACCTACAACGGATAGTGAAGATTCTTCGCGGGAAGGGCAAGTAACCACGGGTACCAGAGGGCCAGAGCACAAACGTCACGGTGACGGGGAGCGGAGGGGCCTCTTCCGAAGAAGCGTAAGGGCGGTAGATGGCTGGCGAGTTTCTTGAGCCGATAGACGGGGACATTATTGTGACCGCGGTCGAGCTGAACTCGTTCGACCGACTTGATATGCATGCCCGCAAGTGCATGTACTGGCAAACAAATTCTGGGACCCACGAGTACAGTCGAGGCTCTACATTTGAAAAGGAAGCATGGTTATCGAGCGTCCTTCTTCAATGGGGAGTCTGCGCACAGGTTGCCGAAGAGTTCGGTCGCCCAGTCGGATCAGTCACTTACGCTCCCCCGGGGAACGTCGCACGGGTGAGAGCCTTCCCAAGCGGTCCTGTTGGATCGGATGCGGTGCTCATCGCGGATCTCCATGCTCATTCAGAATTCGACACGAATGCCCGGACGGACATCCGAAGCCTGCTTCTCGCTGCAGTCGTGTCAGATGCAGCAAAGCGTGGCGTCAGGGCACTGGAGACATTCGCGCGAACCAACAAGGGCTCCGAGCGCCTCGAGATGGAATTCCATGCGTCTGAACTGCATGCCGGCGGGCCGCTGACGTGTCTCCAGGAAGACGAATTCTTTCTTGCACGCGGATTCGAAGAAGTAGGAAAAGATCCGGAATTTCCGCGACTACGTCTCGAGATTGACGGAGAACACCTCTGGAAAGCAGACGTGGAACATGCCCTGGATCAGTTGATTTTCGAGGCGAATATGCGGCCCTCAGCGGTCAATAGCCAATAACTTGGCGGCGGACCCGGTGCTACTTATTGTTCGGCTCGTAAGACAAGATGTCCTCGACCGAGAACGTTCCTGTCTTCTGATCGCCCTCGCCGAGAAGATAGAGACGCTTGACCCCCACGATTATCGCGTCGACGATCTGCTCGCGTATCTCCTTGTCGAGAAGGTTGGCCATGTCGTGCTCATTATTGATGTAGCCGAGATCGAGCTGGACAGAAGGCATTTTCGTGCGGCGTAGAAGCGGCCAGCTCCGCCCATGGGTGCGGCAGTCGCGGGTGCCCGTGCGCGTCACGATTTCTCGTTGGATATAGCCGGCAAGGGCATCACCCATCATCGAAACAGCGCCGAGTGAGTTGCCGAAGTAGAAGGCGGCAACCCCGTTGGCTTCGGGGTTCGAATGACGATCCAACCGCAGGCTGATAATCAAATCGGCCTGGAACGAGTTGGCTATCTCGGCACGTTCATCGTCACCGGGAAGGATGGTTTCGGGTCGAGACCACAGGACCTCGACGCCGGCCTGGGTCATCAGCGAGGCAAGGCGTTCGGTCAGTTGCCAAACGATTTCGGCATCCGTCGTGGAGCCGTAAGGCGTCTCGATTGAAACGGGACGTTCGGAACCGCCTGGCCCCGGATCGAGAACGATGCGTTTTCCCGTGAGCTGGGGGCCAGCGTTGCGTGCGCGCTCCCGCTCGACGATAGAACTGAGGTTTCCGCCAGTGACAAGTGTGGAGAGGTTGGAGAGACTGGCGAGCGTCTCCGGCCCAGCAACACCGTCCGGGGTGAGCCCCGACGAACGCTGGTATTCGGTAGCCGCATCGTGAGTGAGCGCACCGAAAGCGCCGTCGATATTTCCGGTATAGAAGCCTAGCTCGTGTAGGCGCTGCTGGAAATTGACCACGTCGTCACCCACCATGGGGCGCGTAACGAGGTACGACATATCGCGTGAGCCGAGTTGGTGCACCGTATCAGCGAGCGAAGACGCGGTTGCGGGACCGACGATCCCGTCGGCGATGAGACCACGCTGTTGTTGGAAGGCTCGCACTGCGACCTCGAGGTCGGAATCGAAAAGCGCTTCGGTCTGCTCTGTCGCGCCGCCGGTTTCCGGCTCGGTCAATCCAACCGAGTCCAGATTATGGAGGTGTCCTAACGCTGCGAGTCGCGAGCGAACCTGCGCTACCTCGACACCGCGATCACCTTTGCGAAGAGCCATGACCTCCCTTTTCTCCGTGCACCGTAAGCTAAATCGGTCGAAAACCTATGGCACCCACGGTATTAAAATATGCAGCCCAATTGTAATTGGTCCCCCAACCCTAGTGGATGAAGTAACCGCATAGGTGAAGGTAGAGCCGATGCGCGACCAAACCCGTGTGATAAACAGCGCATTTGAATCAGTGAAGCGCCGAAACAATCACTCGAATCTGCTCCACATCAAGGATACGCGTCACCGCGCCCCTCATCAGATCACCGCCAACTATGCCATAAGGCCTGTGGCACTAGCTATTTGCGATCGAACTGTCGATGAGATCGGCAATAGCTCGCTTGGGTTGAGCCCCGTGAAGAGATGCGACTTGTGTGCCGTCGCGATAAAGGGTCAGCAGGGGAATCGACAAAATCTGCAACCTACTTGCGAGCTCGGGTTCCGTCTGGATATCGACGGCCAGGATGCGGAGCTGATCTCCGTATCGTGCTGCAAGTTCGGCTAATACCGGGTCCATGGCCTTGCACGGGCGACACCACGGAGCCCAGAAATCCACCAGTACGGGGCACGAATGGCTGGCCTCGATGACGCTTTGGTCAAAGTCATCGGTGGTTACGGCCGGTAGCGCCGACTGGGCACCTCGAGAATCCGAGGCGCCCGATCGGCGGCTGAACAAACCCATAGTCGGAGTATCCGTCTATCCGCCGGCTATTCGCCGAGCGAAGCCAGGAAGTGCTCGGCGTCGATTGCGGCGGAGCAGCCGGACCCCGCAGCCGTAACGGCCTGCTGGTAGCGCTTGTCCACGAGATCGCCACAGGCGAAGACTCCTGGGACGTTCGTGGCCGTGGTGGTGGTGTCGGTGAGGACGTAGCCTTCGTCGTCAAGGTCGACCTGTCCCTTGACCAGACCCGACCGCGGGTCGTGGCCGATGGCGACGAACATTGCCGCCGTGTCGATCTCGCTCTGCTCGCCGGTCACGGTATCGGTGAGGGCTAGGCCCGCCACCGACCCCGAGTCATCGCCGCGCACGTTGCTGACGACCTTGTTCGTGAGGATCTCGACCTTGTCGTTGTTGCGCACACGGTCGATCATGATCTTCGAGGCGCGGAACTCTTCACGGCGATGGATGAGAGTGACCTTTGAGCCGAAACGGGTGAGGAAACCGGCTTCCTCCATGGCTGAGTCCCCGCCTCCGACCACGACGATTGGCTTGTCACGGAAGAAGAACCCATCGCAGGTCGCGCAAGAACTGACGCCTCGGCCGAGGAACTCCTGCTCGCCGGGGACGTCGAGGTAGCGTGCTGCCGCGCCCATCGACAAAATGACTGCGCGTGCTGCGTAGACCTCGTCGCCGACGTGAACCTTCTTGATGTCACCGGAGACATCCAGCTTGGTGACGTCCTCCATCCGCAGGTCTGCACCAAAACGCTCTGCCTGGTCGCGCATGTGCGTCATCAACTCGGGGCCCTGGATGCCCTCGGGAAATCCCGGATAGTTCTCGACATCGGTCGTGGTCATGAGCGCGCCGCCGAACTCGAGCCCCTCGAAAACCAACGGCTCGAGCTCGGCGCGGGCGGCGTAGATCGCCGCCGTGTAGCCGGCGGGACCGGAGCCGACGATGATCAGATTGTGGATCTTGTCGGGATCCGCACCGGTCGCCGAAGGGGACGCTGCGGTGTCGTCCTTGTCGGAGTCGAGCGAGAGATTGAAACCGAAGTCGGTCATGGAGTTGGTCCTAAGGTTCTTTGCTTGGCGTCACAATGCGGAATGTCCGCTCCCCAGTGTCCAACATCTTCGGCGCTCGTGTTGTTCCCGCCCTCCCCCAACGCACGTGGAGCGGGAGAATCCGCTGGTACCTGACTAACGCGACAGACTGATGCCCTCGAGATGCGGGGCCAGATGTCGACGGCCACGAGTGCAACGACTCTTCACGGTGCCGACGGGAACGTTGAGCAAGAACGCCGCCTCCCCGACGGATAGACCGAGCATGTCGACGAGGATGATCGCGTTCCTCATGCCGGCGGGTATCTCGCGTAGGGCCTCGGCGACGACGAGGGACCAGATCGGGTCCTGATAGTAAAGCGTGCGGAATGACACCTGCTCCGCGAGCAGCGGCGTGAGTTCGACGCAGCGCTTGCGTAACGAGCGACGCATCCGGTCGCGGCAGGCGTTGACGACGATCGCGTACAACCACCCGCGTACCGGGGAATCTCCCCTAAAGGTGGCGGCCTGTCGATAGGCCGACAAAAGCGCCTCCTGAAGCGAATCGGAGGCGTCCTCGGGGGACAGCGAAGCGCGCGCCGCCGCGCGCCACAGCGTGTCGTAGTGGCGTCGGATCAGGGTCGCGAAAGCGACGTCGTCGCCCGCGACGTGGCGGCGGAGCAGCTCGTTATCGGGCTCCACCGGGGCGGGCGGGGCTACACCAGGGGCGGGATGGTTGCCGAGAGCGCGTGTGGTCACGCATCAAAAATAGGACCCCGAGGCCGCCGGTGGGGGGCGCTACATTTGCGACGGCCAGTCGACCGCCGGAGGGATGTTAGTCCTCGGGGAGCCCGGCCAGATCGACCTCGCCGATTTGCGCGGAATATCCGGAGGCATCCGATCCGCTGAGCTTGGTGATCCAGATGATCACGTACTGCGCATCGGTGTCCATGTCGTCCGAATCGATGGACACAGACTCCTTGCCCCCGGACACGGCCCCCTCGCCCACCAGAGTCGTATCGTCCAATGACGTCGGAGATGCTGTGTCCGACGTGCGGACCTCGAACTCGACTCCCCTATCCGGCGAAGACACGGTGACCTCGGTGAGTCGTGCGGCCTCCTCGAGCGAGAGCAGCAGGCCGAGGCCGGGCTTGAAGGCAGACGGTCCCTTACCGAACTGGTTCTCGTAGGTGTCCGTGCGCCACATTGTGTCCGCGGATCCGTCGGTGACATTGACGGCGAGCGCCGAGTTCTCCGCGCTACCGGCCGAGCTGGACGGCTGCCACGTCGTCGCGTCGGCCACCGTGAGCTTCTCGCCCTTCTCTTCGCGCGCGCTGGACGTTGGCGAGGCGGACGTTTCGGATTCGGACGAGTCGTCTTGGCCCGATTGGGCGGACTGCTCGGCCGCCTCCCGCGAGGCGCGCTGCTCTTCCTGCATCGCGTCTAGCTGCGCGGACAAAGGCACATCATCGTCGCGGCCGCCGAAGCCGCCCATCATCGTGATGAGGAGAACGATGATGACGAGCACGCCGACCGCGCCCGTTCCGGCCATGATGACCCAACGGCGCTGATCGCGGACCCGCTGTTCGGCCGGGGACAGCTCCTCGGATTCGGAGTCCCAAGGTCCGTCGCCCTCGCTGAGGGCCTCGGCTTCCGCATAGTCCGAACGTGAGGGAGAGGTGCGGGCGGAGGACGGCGCGGAGGAGGGACGTGCGCCGTCAAGAAGCGATAGAACGGTGGACGCCGAGGACACGGACGATCCGTCGAGGGTGCGCATCGCAAGCGTGGACTGGCTGACCGGCGCGCCGGACTTCTGCGGGTCGACCGGGGTACCCGAGGAATCGCGCTCGGCGGCCGGAAGACGCGAATCGGTGACGTCGACATCGTCGGATCCGGGCGGCAGGTCGAGCGGCCACGTGCCCGTCTGGGCCGCGTAGAGGACCGCCCCGAGTGCCTTGACGTCGTCCTCCATGGACGCTGCGGGAGTGACGCCGGGGAAGGCGAGGATGGCCAGGCCGTCGTCGGTCACGCGAAGCTGGTCCGGTGACACGAGCCCGACGTCGCGCTGCTCGGCGTGGGCGCGGGACGCGGAATCGGCGAGCGGACGCAAGGCTTCGGCGGCGCCGGAGGCGAGACGCTTCTCGGCGGCCGCGGCGGCAAAGGACTTGCCCGGGGTCCACTCGGCGACGATGATCCCGCCGACCTTCCCGCGGATGACATCGAGCACGCCGGCAACACCGGGCGCCCACAGCTTCGACAGCGCGAGCGTGGCATCGAGAACCTCGCCGGTGGTTTTCTTTCCGTCCTCGGCAGAGTCGCTCGGAGCGGGGTCGACGAAGACCAGCGCGACCTCTCGGCCGAGGCGCTGGTCGCGGGCCTGCCAATAGCGCAGACCGTTGCCGCCGCCATGTGCGGCGACGAGGCGATAGCGTCCGCCGGCGACCGCGCCGCCGGGGGCGAGGCGCGGCGAGGCGGAGTTGTCGCTTCCGCCGTTGACGTTGCCTTCTTTACTGCTCACTTAGCCGCTCCAGGTACCGATTCGAGGTGTACTCGCGAGCTCGCCGAAAGGCGTGAACCCTTCCGACCTCCGCCCAGTCGGCGAGCAGTGCGAACTACACAAGGATACCCAGTGAACCGGCCGCGCAATGCACAACCCGGCAGGCCACGCTGCAACACCGCGGCGGGTGCAGGTAGGGGGCGTCGGCGACCGGCGCGGGGCTAGCCGCTCTTGCGTGAGAACAGCGCGGAAATCCGGTTGGTCAGCGGCGCCAGCTCGGGCAGGTGCGAGCGCATGAGCACCGCGATGATGACCACGAGCGCGATCGGGGTGAGGATCGCCATGCGGATGATGTCGCCGAACGAACCGATGGCCCCGACCAGCAGATGTAGGTGGAGGATCCAGTCGGCGGCGAGCGCCGCGGCACAGCCGATGACGGAGGCGAGGAGAACCCATCCGGAGGATTTGAGCACCTCTCCCCCGCTGAGCGGGCCGAGGCTCCGTTTGAGCAGGATGTAGCCCATGACCGCGCCGGCGAGGAAGCCGAGGCCGTTGGACAGCGCAAGGAGCATGACCACGTCCTGCGAGGACGTCGCCACGTGGGGTGCGAGGTAGGCGCAGCCGACGCGGACCGCGGTGACGACGGTGATGATGATCGTCGGGGTCCAGTAGCTCTCCCGCGCGTAGAACACGCGCTGCTGGAGCAGGACGATGGCGTACGGGATGAGCGTGAACGCCGAGGCCGACATCGTGTTACCGAGGATGTTCGCTTCCTCGGGAGAGAAGTTCTGGTAGGCGAACAGGCCGGAGGCGATGACGGGGCCGAACGCCGTCATGAGCGCGATGATGGGCAGCAGCCCGGCGACCGAGAGACGGGTACCGAGCGAGATGTCCGCGACGACCTCCTTGTTTCGGCCTGCGGTGCCGTTGTCGGCGAGGCGCGGGTTGATCGCCGTGAGGAGGGTGACGCCGAGAATGCCGTAGGGCACCTGCAGCAGGAGCCAGTTGGACTGGTAGATCGCGATGGCGCTCTCGTCGGCGGCCGAACCGATGCGGTTGGTGACGACCAGCCCGACCTGGCTGATGAGCACGTAGGTGAACCCGGCGAGCGCGCTCGGCGCAAAGTCCTTGAGGCGAGCGTCGATGCCCCATTGCGGGCGAAGGTTGATACCGAGCTTGTGGAGAGGCCACAACAGCACAACTGCCTGGACGACGACGCCGAGAGTGGTGCCGATGCCGAGAAGAAGGATGGCCGGGTCGAGGATGTTGACCGGTGCCTTCGGGTCGATGTCCTTGGCGAACAGGACGTAGGCGAAGAGGGTCGCGATGCCGATGAGGTTGTTCCACACCGGGGCCCAGGCGCCGGGGCGGAACACCTCGTTCTTGTTGAGGACGGCCAGCAACACCGAGAACACCGCGTAGAAGAAGATCTGCGGCAGCAGCAGGAACGCGAACGCGGTGGCGAGGGACGTGTTGACCTTGCCGTCCGAGAGGTTGATGTCGGTGAGCCACGGGGCCGCGGCGACGGCGATGAGCGTGACGAGGAATGCGCCAGTGGCGGTGACGGTGATCAGGCGTCTGACGAACCCCAGACCTCCGTCGTCATCCTCCCTGGATGCACGCGAGAGCAGCGGCATGAACATGCCCGTGAGCACGGAACCGAGGACGAGCTCGGTGACCATGTTCGGCAACTGGTTCGCCGTGTTGAACGCCGAGGCGACGGCGCCGCCGAGGGTCCACAGGATGAGGCTCATCCGGACGAAGCCGGTGATGCGGGAGACGAGGTTGGCGATCGCCATCGAGCCGGTGGCGCGCAGCAGGCTTTGTGAGCTGCCTCGGGCGGCGTCCTCGGCGCTGTGAGTCTCGCCCTGCGCCAGCGGACCTGGATCGGCGTCCGCGAGGTACTGCGACTGGACGATCTGCAGGTCGCCGAACGCGCCCTCGGAGACCGGTGGCGGCGCGGTGGCCGCACGAATCACGGAACTACCGGGCTCCCGGCGCCGCCCGCGCATGCCGAAGTCGGGTCTGCGTGGCGAATCGTTCACCTATTTGCTCCCTTCGCCATGGCTTGGTTCGGCACGTTCGCCGTCAGGATCGGATGGATAGCCGGTGCTGGGATCCTCCCACGTTCCATCGGCTTTCGCGCGGCGCACCGTGAGGAAGCGGCGGAACATGAGAACCACCGCTGCGATGCCGGCGACGAACATGAATAGCCACGCCAGCCGGGAACCCCCAGTCTGCACCTCGATGTCGATGGGCTCGGAGAGCGCAACACCGTCGGGAGATACTAGCTGCATGGTGATGCCCGCGCGCGTGCCGGACTGCTCGGAGTCGGTGGGCAGCTGCATGGTGCGCGAACCCGAGGCGGGGACCGAGATGATGCCCTGGTTCTCGACGGTGATGCCGGGCGGAGTGTCTATCTGCACCGAGACTCGCACCGGGAAGGGCATGCCGTTGCGGGCGACGAGCAGGAGCGGGGAGTTCGGCGAGGCCATCGTGTAGACCGCGCCCGGCGGGATGAGCGAGATCGACTCGAAGGCGTTGTCGAGCGCGTTCTCCAGTCGGTCGAGCGAATCCGCGCTGGCCTGGCGTGCGGTCCGGCCGGTATCGGGGCCGGCGAGGGGATCGTCGGCGTCGAAGCCGTGGGACTCGATGGAGCCGTCGCCGCCGGCCCGGCGGGCGGTCGTGGAAAGGGTGCGCAGCGCCTCCGAGCGCAGCGGATCGATGAACGCGGGGGCGATGTGCGAGGTCGGGTCCGAGGTGTCGACGACATGGCGAAGCGTGGAGACGCGGACCATGGCGTCGCCGACACGGGCGATCGTGTCGGTGTCGATGGCGCCGGGATCGGAATCGGCGATCGGCTGCCCGCCGGCGCCGGTCGGGAGAAAGCGCTCGATCTCGGACCGTTCGCTCGCGTCGGAGGCCGGGGTCTCGGCGTCCTCCTCGCGTGCCGGCTCCCGCCCGAGCGTGTCCGGGGTGATCGGCAGGCCCTGGCGGGTGGAGTCGAGGCGGACCGGCTCCTCGTCGGGCGCCTGGGCGAGCGCGTCGCCGAGCGAGAGCGGCCGCATGTTTCCCGCCTCGATCTGGCCGGACACGGTGTCGAGGAGAGACTGCACTCCGTCGTCATCCAGCGTCCATACCGCCGGCGGCATGACGAGCAGCTTGCGGGCCTCGTCGGAGGTGTCTTCGGGGCTTTCGCCCGCTTCCGCGTCTGGGGCGGCTTCTGCTTCGATGTCGGGCCCGCTATCGGCGGCCTCGGACATGTTCGCGAGGACCGGCGCGAGCAGGGAGGCGCGAGCCGATTGCAGGCGCGCCGCCGGGGAATCGGACTCGAGCCAGTAGCGCTGGTTCGCGCTGGAATACCGCGGATTCTCGGCGATCGCGCCGGTCGCGGCGAGCGAAGAGGCCAGGTAGGGATCGTAGGCGAGGGCGTGCTGACCGGATTCGAGCCGGTGGACCCCGGAGCGCGGGATCGCCGAATCGGGGGTGCTGACGGCGGACGACGCAACGACCAATGGTGAGTCGCGCAGCGCCGGGATCTGGTCGACGGTCGGCTGGGTGATGGTGCCCGAGGTGGGGATCACGGCATCCGTCGTTGACTCGACGCCGAGCACGCGTGTGAGTTCGTTCGCGGGGCCGTCGCCGACGGCCGAGGCGAGAGCGTTGGACTGCGTCGCGGCGACGGCGTCGAGATCTGCCTGGTTCGGAGGAAGAGGGACCGTGCAGTGGTCGCCGGCGAGCTCGCGGAGGCGGTCGAGCCACGCCGACGCCATCGGAGCCGCATCGGAGATCCGCTCGGCCTCCTCGGGGCCGTCCACGATGACCTCGAGACCGTCGGCGATATCGGCCGTGGTGCGCAGGAGCTCGGGGTCGACGGCGAGGCACACCGCGGTGGAAAGCTCGTCGTTGGACTGCTCCGCGTCCTCGAGGGCGTCTAGCAAACCACTGAGTCGGCCCCCGTCGCCGAGCGAGGTGAGCAGCGAATCGTCGGTGAGATGCACCGTCGGCGCGGGCCCATCGAGGCCGGGGCTGATGGCGCGGCGCGTCGGCGCGGCCGCGATCGGGTACACCACGGTGACGTCGCTCGCGGGGCTCGTCTCCGCGCGGGAGGCGAGCTCGGTACCGGCGGCGCCGGGAAGCAGCTGAAGCGCGGAGGGCATTACCGGGAGCAGCACGCGCGCATCATCGAGCCGCGCCGCCGAGCCACCCGCCGGGGTGCCGTTGACGTTGACGAGCAACGGGTACAC
>NZ_DYXM01000075.1 GCF_020742175.1 Dietzia timorensis | reverse complement strand
CGTCACGCGATCGGGTCGTCGCGGACGTCGAGGCGTTGTGCGCCGGGCGCGAACTGGATGGTGTGCGCGAGCTCTCCGATCCCGCCGCGGTGCTCATCGCCAGCGGACAGGTATCGCCGCCTGTAGGCCGTATCGCCGTGCAACGCATCCGTAACGGACTCGGCTTCCCCGGCAACGGCGGCTACCACCAACTACGCACGCTCGCGGTGCAGACCCAGGCTGCGATCGACGCCGCGGAGCGGCCCCAGCCGGCGATGGTGCGGTGGACCTCCCGCGCCGTTGCGTCTGAATACCGGCGCCGGCTCCAGGCGCAGCGCAATACCTTCATCGCCGGCGGTGGATACTTCGCCAGCCGCGGCCGCGATATCCGCAACGCCCGCCGCCAAGGCATCTACCTGGATCCGGACCAGCGCGGGGAGCTCTTCGACGCGCTTACACTGACGCCCACCGTCCGCGCGACCCCGCCGCTGCCGAACACGATCCAGGGCGCCCGCAATTGGCTGCGCGATGTGGGACTCGATCAGATCGACAGCATCATCGCAGGGCCGCGCCGCACCGATGGCTCGGCGCCCCAGTCCGGCGCGGGCGCGCGCCGTCCGGGTACGGGATCCGGGTATGACGTCGGAGGTGCGAATCCGCCCGGCCAGTACGGTTCCGCTCCCGGCGCGGGCCAGACCCGACGCCAGGCTCGGCAGGGCGGGCATGGGGGTGAGGCCGTCGGGGACAAGGTGCGCACCGTGGCGCTCCCGGAGATGTTCACCGCCATTCTTCTCGAGGCCGGCATGCTCTACGACCGCCTCCTGCTCGCGTACCACCACGGAGGCCTATCCACCGACGAACTGCGCCTGCAGTTCAATTCCGAACAGGAACTTTCGGAGATTGCGGGCGACGTGATCCAGCTGCGTCGCGCGGCCAATGCGCTGCCACCCGCGGCCCGCAAGGATGGCAACGGTTTCTCCGCCGAGACCGGGCTCGGCCCGTCGTTCGACGAGGTGTGGGCGGAGATCGTCGACAGGGTCGCGGCGTTCCGAGAACTCGTCGAGCTCGCCGAGAAGCTGGCGTCGGAAGAGCTCGAGCAGCGCCGCGCCGCGTTCCCCCAGTCGACCCAGATCCCCGGGTTCCCGGCCAACCCACCGCGGGGAGGGGAGTCGGTGGCACCCGGCGGGCTCGGACCGGGAATGGCCACGCGCCACCGCATCGACTCGGCGGCGGACTCGTTGTTGGGTTCGGCCGGGCAGCGTCAGGTCTCCATCGACACGATGCGTCGGCTGCGCGAGGCGATGCGCCGTCCCGGCGGCCCAGGCGGGATCGATCCCAACCCCGAGAGCGGCGAACACGGTTCCGGCACCGCCCGGTAACGCGGCCAAGCGGCCGCGGGTGCATAGACTGGCCGGGAAGTACATGCGAACAACAGCGGGAGTTACTTAACGTGGGATTGACTAGCGGCTTTTGGAAGCTTCTCGGAGCCTCGCAGGAGCGGGACACGAAGAAGGCCAAGGGGGCCATCGACGCATCCGCGGAATTCGACTCTTGGGCAGCCGGGCTGGACACGAGCGAGTTCGCCGATGCCGCGCACGCGCTCGACCTGCACGGCGATCCGGCCCCGGACGCCGCCAAGTTCCTCGCCCTGGCCCGCGAGGCCGCGGAGCGCTCGGTCGGCCTACGCCCCTTCGACGTTCAGCTGCAGGGCGCGTTGCGCATGTTCGCGGGCGACGTCGTCGAAATGGCAACCGGTGAAGGCAAGACGCTTTCAGGCGCCATCGCGGCCGCCGGTTACGCCCTACAGGGCCACCACGTGCACCTGATGTCGGTCAACGACTACCTCGCACGCCGCGACGCCGAGTGGATGGGCCCGCTGCTCGAGGTGCTCGGACTGTCCGTCGGCCATGTCACCGAGACCTCGACGCGCGAGGAACGAAAGTCCGCGTACGCGTGTGACATCACCTATGGTTCGGTGTCCGAGATCGGGTTCGACATCCTGCGCGAGCAGATGGTCACCCACCCCGACGATCTACTCCGCCCGGTCACCGACATCGTCATCGTCGACGAGGCCGATTCGGTGCTCGTCGACGAGGCACTCGTACCGCTCGTGCTCGCAGGGTCGACCTCCGCCGAGGCGCCCACCACGGAGGTATTCGCGGCCGTGCGGCGTCTGCGCGCCGGCCGCCACTACGAGACCGACTCCGAACGCCGCAACATCTTCCTCACCGAGGACGGCGCCAAGGCGATCGAGAACGAGCTCCACATCGACGACATCTACTCGACCGAACACGTCGGCTCGACGCTGGTACAGGTCAACGTCGCGCTCCACGCGAACTTCCTGCTGCGTAAGGATGTCGACTACATCGTGCGCGACGGGCGCGTTCAGCTCGTCAACGCCTCCCGCGGTCGCGTCGCCGAGCTGCAGCGCTGGCCGGATGGCCTCCAGGCTGCGGTCGAGGTGAAGGAGGGCGTCGCAATCTCCGAGGCGGGCAAGATCCTCGACTCGATGACTGTACAAGCCCTCATCGGACGCTATTCCAGGGTGTCGGGGATGACGGGCACGGCGCTCGCCGCGGGCAACCAGCTCAAGGAGTTCTACTCGCTCGGCGTCTCGGTGATCGAGCAGAACCGCCCCAACATTCGCATCGACGAGCCGGACGAGGTCTTCATCGATGTCGAGCACAAGAACTCCGCCGTCGTACAGAAGGTTCGCGAGATCCACGAGACCGGCCAGCCGATCCTCATCGGCACGCAGGACGTCGCCGAGTCCGAACAGCTCGCCGCTTCCCTGGCCGAGCACGGTCTCGAGGCCACGGTGCTCAACGCCAAGAATGACGCCGAAGAAGCCGAGATCATCGCCGAGGCCGGCAACGTCGGGCACGTGACCGTGTCGACGCAGATGGCAGGTCGCGGCACGGACATCAAGCTCGGCGGCTCCGATGAATCCCGCCATGACGAGGTCGCCGAACTCGGCGGTCTGTTCGTCATCGGTACCGGGCGCCACAAGACCGAGCGGCTCGACAACCAGCTGCGCGGGCGCGCCGGCCGCCAGGGTGACCCGGGCAAGAGCTTGTTCTTCGCGTCGATGGATGACGACGTCATCACCTCGGCGATCGAACCGCACAAGATCCCCACGGCACATGACAAGCTCACCGGCGAAATGCGGGGCGATAAGGCACGCCATCTCGTCGACCACGCGCAGCGCGTCACCGACGGCCAGATGCTCGAGATCCACGCGAACACGTGGCGTTACTCCCGCCTCCTCGCCGAGCAGCGCAACATCATCGCCGACCGTCGTCAGGAACTGTTGCTCACGGAGCGCCCGTACGAGGAGATGGCCGAGCACGAGAGCGAGCGCGTGGCAGAAGTCGAGGCGAAGGTCGGCCATGAGGCCACTGTGCAGGGCTGCCGTGAGGTCATGCTGTGGCACCTCGACCAGGAGTGGGCGCAGCACCTCGAGGAGATGAACGACGTACGCGAGTCCATCCATCTCCGCGCGCTCGGCCGCCAGAACCCCCTCGACGAGTTTCACCGCATTGCGATCGCCGGTTTCAAGCACATCGCCAACCGCGCGGTAGATGAGGCCAGGGTGACCCTCGTCGGCGTCGAGTTCACTTCGGAGGGAGCCGATCTCGAGTCCGAGGGCAAGGCCCGCCCGACGTCCACGTGGACGTACATGGTTCATGACAATCCGATGGCCGCCGGCGGCAACGTTTTCTCCGGCATCATGGGAACGTTCCGCTAAGCAGGCCGATCAGACCGATGACGTCGACGCCACCACAGCCGCCGCGGGATTCCTCCTCGCCCCGGGGTCGTGACCGATTCGCGCAAGGCGAACGTCTGGATCTCAAGGACTGGCGCTCGGGTTCGGGGCGCGTCCTCGGCGTCGATATCCCGGAACCCCGGGGTGGCCACTTGTCGGCGGCGGTGCCGCCCGGGGTGCCCGGCGCTGCGGAGGAACGCCAACACGGCGCCGGACATGTTAGCGACCGCGTCTGGACGCCGCCCAACATCATCTCGATGGGCCGGATTGCCTTGATCCCGGTGTTCGCGGTGAGTGTCGCCGTGTGGGACAGGCCCGGACTTGCGCTGATCCTGCTCGCGGTGCTTGGCGCGTCCGACTGGCTCGACGGCAAGATTGCGCGATTGTTCGACATGCGCTCGAAGCTCGGCGCGAAACTCGATCCGATCGCGGACCGGATTCTCATCACCGTCGTCCCGCTCGTGTTCGCCTTCGCGGGGCATGTTCCGTGGTGGGTGGTGTTCGTACTGCTTGCCAGGGATGCGACGCTCGTGGTCTCGCTCTTGGTGTACCGGCGCAGAGGGATAGTGCCCGAGGTGATATACCTCGGCAAAGCCGCCTCGTTCTCGCTGATGTGGTCGTTTCCCCTCCTGCTTGCCGCAGCGGCGAACGTGTGGTTCGAGGAACCGTTCCGGTTATTGGGGGAGGCTGCGCTCTACTGGGGAGTGGGGCTGTATGTGTGGTCGGGCCTGGTGTATCTGGCTCGAGCCGTGCAGATTGCGAGACTCACCCCTCCCGTACCCCTTAAAATAGTTGGTGAACAGCTGAAATAATCTCCCGCGGTTGTCGATTCGCGAATGCTGTGCGACGGCCGATGTGGGGGTGTGTAGGCTTTTGGGCATGCCTAAACCCGCGCTGCGCGGGGCGGGCGGTAGAGATTGACGCGAAAGGTGCACAATGAGCGACCAGAACGTTCCTGACCAGCTCCGCTACACCGAGGAGCACGAGTGGATCGAGCAGATCTCGTCCACTCGCGTACGCGTGGGGATCACGGAGTACGCCCAGGAAAAGCTCGGCGATATCGTTTATGTCCAGCTTCCCGAGGTAGGGTCCGAGACCCAGACGGGCGAGCCGTTCGGCGAGGTCGAGTCCCCGAAGAGTGTGTCGGATCTATTCGCCCCGCTCACCGGGAGCGTCGTCGAGGTCAATAGCGAGCTCGAATCGAGCCCGGAGCTGATCAACAACGATGCGTTCGGCGAAGGCTGGATTATCGTCCTCGAGATCGCAGACGAGGACGATCTGCAGGCTCAGCTCGAAGAAACTCTCGATGCCGAGGGCTACAAGAAGATCACCGCCGAATAGGCAGCGAGCTACGAGGTTGCCGGGCCGCGAGATGCTTCCGCAATAGGTTCGAACCCGGACCGCGACGAATCAAATACATCCGAAAATAGATTTTGATGCCCCGTTGAAGGCGGGGAGCAAACTACGGATGCTTTTTACGGATAGAATGACAAGGGATAGTCGAAAACCGTAGAGGCCACACGGCCCTACCTTTCGAGTTAGGGAGAAGACGGTAGTGAGTGAAAACAAGAACTTCCCCGAGGCGACGGCCGAAACCACCTCGGTGTTTCGCGCGGAGCTGCTCAACGAGTCGGACAGCCAGGGCCAGGAAGCTTCGCTGACCGGTGTCGAGGGTTTGCCCGAGGGACAGGCCCTGCTGGTAGTCAAGCGTGGTCCCAATGCCGGCTCCCGCTTTCTCCTTGACCAGGAGACCACTTCGGCGGGTCGTCATCCGGATAGCGACATCTTCCTCGACGACGTCACCGTGTCTCGTCGGCACGCGGAGTTCCGCCAGGAAGGCCAGTCGTTCACCGTGGTGGATGTCGGCTCGTTGAACGGTACCTATGTCAATCGGGAACCGGTGGACAGCGCAACGCTGTCGAACGGGGACGAGGTCCAGATCGGTAAGTTCCGTCTGGTGTTCCTCACCGGCGTCGGCGGTCAGTGACCCCTCAGGCACAGCGAAAGCAGGTCGATGGCCGGCCCACGACATCGTCGATTGGTCAGGTCATCGACCTTTTGCGTCCCGAGTTTCCAGACGTAACCATCTCCAAAGTTCGCTTCCTGGAGAACGAGGGTCTGGTCACGCCGGAACGAACTGCGAGCGGCTATCGCCGTTTCGCTGAAACCGACATCGATCGGCTCCGCTTCATTCTTGCGGCTCAGCGCGATAGGTATCTACCTCTCAAGGTGATTCGTGCCGAACTCGAGGAACTTGATGCGGGCGTCGCTGACGGCACCGCGGCGGCGCTGCCGCTCGGACGTAGGCCGGAAGGACTCCCCGGAGCCGAGCCGAAGGACTTCCGCCCGTCGCAGGCCACTCGCCTGTCTACGGAGATGGTGGCAGCGCAGGCAGAGGTCTCGGTCGAACTCGTCAAAGAGCTGCACTCCACAGGGCTGATCGAACCCGGTCGTGGAGGCTACTTTGAGGCTGAATCGGTAATTATCGCCAAGACCGCAAAAGAGCTTGTCGAGCACGGGGTAGAACTGCGGCACCTACGCGCTTTTCGCACGGCGGCTACGAGGCAGGCGGATGTCATCGCGTCACTTGCGGGGCCTGTGGCGGGCAGAAACGATCCAGACGCACGAGACCGCGCAGCCGAGCTTGCGCGGGAGATTGCAGCGTTGTCGGTGACGCTCCAATCGACACTGGTGACGGTGAAAGTGCGCCGCGAGCTCGATCGCTGAGCCTGCCGCACACAAAGAAATCGAAACGACCGAGAACTAGGGGGCACCGGTGGCCGAAGAACAGATCGAACTCCGAGTCGTTGGCGTCCGGTTCGAAGAACCCGACTACGCACCGGTGCTTATCCTTCGCGAAGTTTCGGGGAACCGCGTACTACCCATCTGGATCGGCGCATCCGAGGCCGCTGCGATCTCGATGCACCAGCAGGGTGTTGTGCCCGAGCGGCCACTGTCGCATGACCTGCATCTCGAGCTCATCACCGCGTTAGGCCAGACCCTGGAGCGTGTTGAGATCACCAGCGTCGACCGCGGCACTTTCTACTCCGACCTGATAATCGGTAAGGGCGTGAGGGTGTCGGCACGGCCTTCGGACGCGATCGCAATCGCGCTGCGTGCCGACGCACAGATTTTCGCAGCGTCGGCGGTCGTAGACGAGGTGGCGATCAACCTCGACGACGAGGGTGAGGTCGACGTCGAAGCCTTCCGCGAGTTCCTCGATCATGTCTCGCCGGAGGACTTCAAGGATGAATAACCCCGCAGCTCGCATATTCTGAATCGGGTAGCCCCGAATTCCCTTCGACCTGCGTAGATGTTAAATCACTATCGCCACATCATTACCAATGCGCTGCTAGGACATCAGTCTCAACCTCAACTTTAGGTTTAGAGAATCCGCGTGTCCTATTGATTGTCCAGACAAACGGTCATAGCGTATTGAATGCAAACAACGCCTGTGAAATTTCACAGATGTATTTCTGAAATTGCACCGAATCCCGTATGGGAGATCGGGTAGACGATAGTCAGGCAGAAAGGGAGCGACGTGGTCGACAAAACTCGGGGTACGGCTGCCCATGGGGATGAATCCCAGACCGAACTGACCCTCGAGACCGTTGCTCCAGCGCCGGCCGCAGCCGGCCCCGTGCAAGGCAGCCTCAATGACGTCGAGCCGGGGCTCTTCCCGGACGACGTTATCCCGGACGAGACCATGGGCTACCGCGTTCCCACCGCGCTCCAGGTCGCGGGGATTACTTACCGCCAGCTCGACTACTGGGCGCGCACCGATCTGGTGAAGCCCTCCATCCGAAACGCACATGGTTCGGGTTCGCAGCGCCTGTATTCCTTCAAGGATCTCCTGGTTCTGAAGATCGTGAAGGGCCTGTTGGATACGGGCATCTCTCTTCAGAACATCCGCCGCGCTGTGGATCAGATTCGTTCTCGCGGCGTCGAGGACCTTTCGAACATCATGCTCGTTTCCGATGGCAAGACGATCTTCGAATGCACGGACCAGTCTGAGGTCATCGACATTCTCAACGGTGGGCAAGGAGTGTTCGGGATCGGCATCGCCGGGGCAATGCGAGACCTCACCGGGACCATCGCCGAACTTCCCGCAGTTCGTATCGAGGACCTCGAAGAGGAAGCACCGGCTGTCGAGGACGAGCTCGCCTCGCGCCGCCGCGCCCGTCAGCGCCGTACGGGTTAGTCCCAAACAGGACGAGTCCTATAACGCCTGTCCCTATGGCCACCGTGCTAGGGGGCGGGCGTTGTCGTTTCTGCGAGCTTGTTTGTGATTCGGGTTATCAACGCCGAAGCGAGCGGATGCTGATTCACCGAATCATGCAGGTGAGCGACGATTGTCCGTCGGGGCGTTGGAGCCTGAACCTCAACGATTCGAACGCCCTGTGCTGCGGACTTCGCGGCGAGACGTGGCATGATGCAAACCCCCAGGCCGGCGGCGACAAACGCGATAGCGCTGTGGTGGTCGGCCGCTTGAATTACCGACGTAGGCGCGAACCCTGCTGCGTGCCACGCCATCGCGGCAATGACGGAGCATGGGCTTTCTGCGACGTCATCCCGTATCCATTTCTCGTCCTTCAACTCGCCGAGCCTGATCGCTGGCCTATCCGCGAGTCGGTGCGCCGGAGGAAGGACTGCTACATACGGGTCAGTCGTGATTTCGACGCGGGTGTACCCATGCGGGACTGGTGTCTCTTGGCCGGGTACTTCCACGCGCAGATCGACGTCAGGGCGGGTAGCAGGAGGCGCGATGTCGCTGAGGACAACATTGACAGGGGGGTCGGTGTATTCGCTGGACAGTTCTGCGAGTACCTGCGGCAGGAGAGCCTCACCGGCGGAGGCAAAGGTGCCGAGCACGAGCGGCGAACGTCGCCCTTCATTCAGTGAGTCGACGAGAGTTTCCAGTGCTGCATGCTCGCGGACCAATGTGCGACTGGCGTCGAAGAGTTCTTTTCCCGCACCTGTGAGCGAGAGACCGCGCCCGGAGCGGACGAACAGTGTCAATCCCGTTTCCCGTGCGAAGGCATTGAGTTGCTGACTTATGGCGCTTTTTGTGTAGCCCAGGGATTCGGATGCCGCACTGATAGAGCCAGCGGCGACTACTGCTCGAAAAACCCTCAGACGGTGGAGATCGATCATCCTGCTAGTTTAAGCAAACGCGAACGATTGTGAAGAAATAATCGCTTGTCCTTAACGCCGGACTTCCGAATAGTCGAAAGGGTCCCACCCTGAAGGACGTTATGGAGGTTCCGGTGTTCTCTTTAGTTATCGCCCTGTCGTTATTGTTCGTCGGCGTCGCGGTCGTCGTTGCTGAGTACATAGTGATCGGTTGGATGAGGTTGAAATACGAGTCCCGCATAGGTGATGCAACCGGGCTGGACGAGGGGGTGAGCAAGAAGCTCCGTAGCGGTTGGCGCATTACCGACGGAGTGAATCCTTTTATCGCCGTCGACCGCTCCGAGTGAATAGCCGGTGGTGTTTGATCGTCGCACGTCCACCAACGTAAGCTCGGGTGCACGCATAGCCGTTCGGGAGAGATCTGATCACGCTCGCGATCAGACGCCGAAGGAGCAACTCCTCTCCGGGAAACTCTCAGGCACCACGGACCGAATCGGCATCGCATGCGTCTCTGGAGAGTGGCGGCCCCGGTCGCCCGCCAACGGGGAAAGCCGCGCTTAGTCGGTGAATCTCTCAGGCGCCGGCGCGTTCAGCACCGGTAGGGACAGAGGGAGAGGGGCACGACCAAGCAGTAGTAGCCCGCCGCGCCGAGCGGCTCGGCCCGATGGGCGCACCCCGCGCTCACCCCGACACTCCCTGAGGAGCTTCCTTTGACGTCGACGCCAAACAGCCACTCCAGCGATTTTATTCGCCGCCACATCGGACCTGACGCGAGCGAGATGGATCGCATTCTCAAGACCATCGGTGTCGAGTCGCTTACCGAACTCGCGGATTCAGCGTTTCCCTCGGTGATTGTCGACGAGGTTGATGGCGAAGGACTTGCGGCTGGTATCGATGCGCTTCCGGAGCCGGTGTCCGAATCGGAGGCACTCGCCGAACTGCGTGCCCTCGCCGACAAGAACACCGTCGCCGTGTCGATGATCGGACAGGGGTACTACGACACGATCACCCCTTCGGTGATCCTGCGTAACGTGCTCGAAAACCCCGCCTGGTACACGGGCTACACCCCGTACCAACCCGAGATCTCGCAGGGACGACTCGAAGCACTGATCAACTTCCAGACGATGGTCGCCGAACTCACCGGCCTCGAAATGGCCGGATCCTCGATGCTCGACGAGGGCACGGCAGCGGCCGAGGCGATGACGATGATCGGCCGGATCAACCGGAAGAACAAGTCCAACCGCGTCGCCATCGACTCCGATCTCTTCGGCCAGACCGCAGCGATCATCCGTACTCGTGCAGAGGCACTCGACTTCGAGGTTGTCGAGGCAAACCTCATCGATGAGGGCCTGCCGGAGGGCGACTTCTTCGGGGCGATCATCCAGACGCCGGGCGCCTCCGGCCGTGTCGCTCCGCCGGAATCGGTGAAGAAGCTTATCGACTCCTGCCACGATCGCGAAGTTCTCGTCGCCGCCGGCGTGGACCTCCTGGCTGCGTCCGTACTCACCCCGGCCGGAGATCTGGGCGCAGATGTGTGCTTCGGTTCCGCACAGCGCTTCGGTGTGCCGATGGGCTTCGGCGGCCCGCACGCCGGCTTCATGTCGTGCCGTGAAAAGGACGCCCGCCAATTGCCCGGCCGTCTCGTGGGTGTGTCGAACGACGCCGACGGGCACGTCGGATACCGCCTCGCGCTGCAGACGCGCGAGCAGCACATTCGCCGCGATAAGGCGACGTCGAATATCTGCACCGCGCAGGTGCTCCTCGCGGTGATGGCCGCGATGTACGCCTCGTACCACGGCCCCGAGGGGCTGCGCGGGATCGCCCGCGAGGTGCACGCGCGCGCGGCGTCACTGGCCACTGCGCTCAAGGATGGGGGAGTCGAGGTCGTCCACGACGATTTCTTCGACACCGTTCTCGCACGCGTCCCGGGCCGCGCCGAAGCCATCGTGACCGCGGCGCGCGAGCGAGGAGTCAACCTCTGGCAGCGCGGACAGGACGAGGTGGTGCTTTCGACCGACGAGACGACCACGGACGCGCATCTCGCTACCGTTGTAGAGGCCTTCGGCGTGTCGGCAACGCCGACCGTCGAGGCCGACTCCGAGTACGGAGACCGCACCACCGGTTATATGGACCACCCGGCATTCACCGACTACCACACCGAAACCGCGATGATGCGCTACCTGCGTGCGCTCTCGGACAAGGACATGGCGCTCGACCGCACGATGATCCCGCTGGGCTCGTGCACGATGAAGCTCAACGCTGCCACGGAGATGGAGGCGATCACCTGGCCCGAGTTCGGCCGCCTGCATCCGTTCGCCCCGAAGGAGCAGACGACCGGGATCCGCGAGCTCATCTCCGACGTCGAGCAGTGGCTGGTCGATATCACCGGTTACTCCGCCGTCAGCCTGCAACCCAACGCCGGTTCGCAGGGCGAATACGCGGGCCTGCTGGCGATCCGCGAGTACCACCGTTCACGCGGGGAGGCCGAGCGTCGCATCATGCTCATCCCGTCGTCGGCGCACGGTACCAACGCCGCGTCTGCGGCTCTTGCCGGACTCAAGGTCGTCGTGGTGGGCAGTCTCGATTCGGGCGATATCGACGTCGATGACCTGCGCGCCAAGATCGACAAGCACGCCGGGGAGATCGCCGGCATCATGATCACCTACCCGTCGACCCATGGTGTGTACGAGCACGCGATCGACGAGATCTGCGCAACCGTTCATGACGCCGGAGGCCAGGTCTATATCGACGGCGCGAACCTCAACGCACTCGTCGGGATCGCGCGCCCCGGCCGCTTCGGCGGAGACGTCTCGCATCTCAACCTGCACAAGACTTTTTGCATTCCGCACGGCGGCGGCGGGCCGGGTGTAGGTCCGGTGGCGGTCGCAGAGCACCTCGCGCCGTTCCTGCCTGGGCACCCGTACGAAGACGGGATGGAGAACCGCGCGCCGGTGTCCTCCGCACCGTTCGGCTCCGCATCGATCCTGCCGATCACGTGGGCCTACATTCGGATGATGGGCGCCAACGGGCTGCGCCAGGCGACACTTACGGCGATCGCCAACGCGAACTACCTCGCGCGTCGGATCTCCGAGTTCTTCCCCGTGCTGTACACGGGGAAGAATGGTTGGGTCGCCCACGAGTGCATTCTCGATTTCCGCCCGCTCATCAAGGAGACGGGTGTGAGCATCGACGACGTCGCCAAGCGCCTGGCCGACTACGGGTTCCACGCTCCGACGATGAGCTTCCCGGTTCCGAACACCCTCATGGTCGAGCCCACCGAGTCGGAAAACCTCGCCGAGCTCGACGCATTCATCGAGGCGCTGGCGTCGATCCGTGGGGAGATCGACAAGATCTCCAGCGGCGAGTGGACGGCGGAGACCAGCCCGCTGCGCGGTGCCCCTCACACCGCCGCATGTGTTACCGAGGACGAGTGGGACCACCCGTACACCCGCAAGCAGGCCGCCTATCCTCTCGGCCACGCGTGGCGTGCGAAGGTCTGGCCGGCTACCCGTCGTATCGATGGTGCCTACGGTGACCGCAACCTTGCATGCTCGTGCCCGCCGATCGAGGCATTCGCCGAGTAATAGGCCTGCCGGGCTGCTGAACGTGAAAGGGGCAGACGACCATGACGGTCGTCTGCCCCCCTTTCACGTCGGCGCCGATTCAAAATGTCAGACCCGTGCGCAATGCTAAGCCCATGATTTTTCTTAGTAGCCACAGCACCGGGTCGCACCGCAGGTTCGAGCCCATTCCCGCTCCGTACGCAATGGTCGAATGGTGTCGAAGGCAGCCATTACCCATGGCTCTATACGAAGACGCCGCGACGGTCGATCTCGACTGGTGGAACCTCAAACTCTGGGAGCACAGAGTCCCGGTCACGTTATTGGGCAGGGGGCCCGATGGCGAGATCGTCGATACCGGGATCGCTGAGATCAGTCGCCTCGATATCTTTACCCACGCCCGCTTCAACGGCGACGTAGACGAGAGCCCCTTCTTCTGGGCACGAGAATCGGCTGCGATGGAGCTGGCGCGCAATGCCGAACGGTCGAACGATGCCGGGCATCTCCTCACGCTGCTCTACCTGTGCGCGGCATGGTCGAGCGGGCACCCGCACCGTCGCAATCGGAGAGTCTTCCACCGGTATAGCGAGGACAGTGGCGACGGGTATTTCGCCGAGGTCCCGTCGGCTCTCGCAGCATCGGCGAGCTTTATCGAAGACCGCGACCTTGCCTTCGCCGTGCTTCAGCACCCGGATACGTGGCTTGGGCGGCTTGAGGATGGCCAGAATGTCCCGGGATTAGGGCCTGTGGTTTCGACGCATTTCCTCGCCGCGCTATCAATTGCGCGTAGGGCTCCACGCGTCGTGCCTGTCGAGCCTGCGGCGATAAATATGCTCATCCGTTGCGGCTGGCACGAGTTCGATGCGAGTGAGTCCTTGACGACGCGAAACTTCAGCGTGTTTCAGGAAACGATCCACGATTGGGCGAAGGAAGCGAGGACGGCGCCGGAGCTCGTCGAAATGTGGTTGGTCAAGTCCTGGCATGAGCTCGGTTCGCTAGACCGGAGGGGCGTGCGGGGCTAGCTGCACTCAGTGTCCGGCCTTGCGGGCCGCGAGAATGTCTGGATGGATACGGCCATCGGCGTTGATGGGAGTCCATGGCTCTGCGACTGTCCATTGGGATCCGCAGCCTCTACAGGCGTAGACGCTCAAGCCGGCGTTGGTTCCTCGGGTCGGGTGCCAATCGCAGAGATTTCGGCAGGGATGGGCGGCAAGGGGAGCGGCCTCCTGCCCAGCGGCTCGTTGCGAATCAGGCACCGAGAATCTCGCGATTACCCCGACGCGGAGTCGTCGGTGGGTTCTGCTGTTGCGGAGGCCGGGTTGACCGGCTGGAGGACGACGGTATACGAGAGCGTCGACTCGGGTGTGGAGAAATCGAGCCGGCCGATACGTGAGCCGGGCGGCACGATGAAACCGACGGAACCTTCGACGGTTTCGCCCGGTTCGGTGATATCGGTGCGCTCAAGCGGATTGCCGAGGAAGGACTCCGGGTCCTCCAAGCGCTGGAACTCCATCCCATCCGAGGCGTAGGCATGGAACTGTTCGGGATCGAGGTACGGCTGACCGAATTCGGCAGATGCACCGACATCCGCGATGAGCACTTCCTGCGGCTCGCTGCCACTCGAGTTCGTCTCGAGTCGCAGCGGTTGTACGAAAAGGGAGAGGCTACCGTTGCCGACGGGCACTGAATGCGGTTCGGCAAAGTTGGCCGACTGGGGCATCACGGCGTCCGGGGGAGCCGCTAGCCGCTCCTCGTCGTTTCCGCCGCAGGCGGAAGCCAAGGGGACGATGAGGGCGAGAACGCCCATCTTCATCACGGTCGACGTCTTCGAACGCACGCAAGTCCCCTAATCTTCACAATCCATTTGGCTTAATACACTTTATCCGAACGAATTCTACGTCCAGAACCGAAGTGGCTTCCAATCCACAATGCTACGAATGGTGCGGCGGTCGACGTATTTGGCCTGGCAAGTCGTTATTTACCGGTGCCATGGTCGGCTCCCGGTCGAGATACCCCCTGACCGAATCAGCAGCAGCCAGCTCTTCGAAATGCGCGAGCGTCGGCGGAAGGAGGTGAACCTCCGAGCGCGCGGAAGCATCGAGCATGTCCTTCGGGCGCGACCAGCCGGAATCGTCGAACTCGCCGCAGTGCCCATCGGGCTCGTGCGGATCGCCGGAAGTTAGCTCGATGCCGAAGAAAAACGTGTCGTAGCGGCGAGGTGGGCCGACGGGAGTGATCCAGCGCGACAGCTCGACAAGGCGCCCGGTGTCGGCGACGAGCGCGTTATCGCGAAGCATTTCGCCCATCGAAATCTCGTGAGAATCGACGCGTGATCGCCAAGGTGCCCATAGGGATCGGTCAGGTCCGCCGTCATAAGACATTGAATGGGCGGGGGATGTGAGAAGCATGCCCGTCTCTTCGAAGCACTCGCGCACTGCGGCGGAGACGATCGCCTGAGCACGGGGAGCATCGACGCCGAGCCTTCTGGACCATTCTCCGCCATCGGGGCCTGCCGCAGGGAGCGGATCGTAATCGGAGGGATCGACCCCGCCGCCGGGAAAGGCGATGACCCCGCCGGCGAAGACCATCGACGCCGCCCGCCGGATGGAAAACACCTCTACGCCGGTGCCCGCGTCGCGGAGCAGCAGAATCGTCGCGGCGTCGGCGACGGGAACGGACGCCGCATCAACTTGCTCGGGTTGAACCTGACCCTGATGTGCCATGGAGCCGATTGTGCCCCGAAACGGCGTGCCCGGCGACGGAACGGCGAAGACGGTTAGTCCCCGTTACCTGAAAGGGTGGGCGACTCCGTTGTATTCGCGCGGACTATCCGACAGGCGGGCCGACGATGAGAAGCAGGATGAAGACGATGATGACGACGACGAGCGCGATGCCGGCAGCAGTTGCGGGGCGGGCGATAACGGCCGCAGCGACCTTCTCGAGCGGGGATTTCGGCGTCTCGCCGCCCGCGCGCAGGCGCCACGGATCCGTGACGATCGGCTGCTTGAGCGCCCACCGTTCATACGGAATCGTCGCGTAGGGGATCACGGCCGATACGAGACCGGCGATGGTATGGACGGGCTTCCACTTCTGGTCGATCGCGAGGAACACGATGACCACCACGTAGCAGAGGAACACGAAGCCGTGGATGGCGCCTCCGATCGACGTTGCCCACGGTTGATCGAAACCGTACTTGAGGATCATGCCTGCGATAAGCAGCGTCCACGTGACGACCTCGGCAAGCGCAAAGCGCCGGAACAATGTAATCGGACCCATGTGAAGAGGGCACCCCTAACCAGACGTGAGAATGAAGCGCGGCTAAAAACTAGCCGTCCACCAGCCTAAGCGACGCGAACCTCACTTCACCCTCCACATCGGAGGCATTGAGATCAACAACACCCTCGATGGCCCATCCGTGGTCACCTTCGGGGTCATCGAGGACCTGACGCACTCGCCACGTGCCCATGTCGACATCCCCACCCGAGGTGCGGACGGTGAACAAATGCGGCCCGCGCGCGTCCGGGCCGATACCGATCTGGTCGTACTCGTCCCAATAGGGGTCGATCTCGCGGTCCCAGTCGGGGTGGTCTTCCACCGTCTCGTCGAGTTCCTCGAGACGCTTGATGTCGTCGCGCGCGAGAAGCTCGACGCGGCGGAACATCGCGCTGCGCACCATCCGGGTGAACGCCTTGGCATTGCCGGTGAGAGGGCGCGCGGAATCCTCTCCGAATGCCTTGTCCTGATCCATGGGCCGATTCGCTGCCTCAGGATCGGACAGCTCCTCCCACTCGTCCAGAAGACTGGAATCGACCTGACGGATGAGCTCGCCCAGCCAGTTGATGATGTCGTCGAGCTCTTCGGTTCGTTTCGCGGTCGGAATCGTCTGGCGCATTGTGCGGTAGGCGTCGGTGAGATAGCGCAGGACCACCCCTTCTGCGCGCGCGGCACCGTAGGTCGACACGAGGTCGGAAAAGTTCATTCCCTTCTCGACCATGTCGCGAACGACGGCCTTGGGAGAGACATCGGTGCCCCGGGCCCACGGGTGGGACTGGGCGTAGGCCTCGAAGGCTGCGTCGAGCTGATCGCTGAGCGGTTTGGGCCAGGAGATTTCGTCGACGATCGCCATGCGTTCGTGATAGTCGAGCCCATCGGCCTTGAGGTCGGCGATGGCATCCCCTCTGAGCTTTTTCTGCTGACCAATGAGGAGCGGACGCGGATCTTCGAGCACCGACTCGATGATCGAAATGACATCGACGGCGTAGGAATCGGAATCCGGGTCCGGAATGTCCATCGCGGCCACCGCGAATGGCGCAAGCGGCTGATTCAGCGCGAAGTCGGCCTGCAGCTGCGGGACAAGCTCCACGTGCCGCCCCGTGTCGTCCGGCGTATCGATTCGTCGCACGAGCTCATCCGCTTCAAGGCTCCGGAAGAGCGAAAACGCCCGAAGCGCGTGCTTGCGCTTGGCTGCGCGAGTCTCGTAGGAGTCGAGGATGAGCGACTTCGTCTTGTCGTAGCAGCTTCCCGGGCCCGAGATGATGTTGAGCAGGATCGAGTTATTGATCTGAAAGCGACTGATCAACTGTTCCGGCGGTGCGGAAACCAACTTCTCAAATGTCGCCGTATTCCAGTTGATGAAGCCTTCCGGCGGCTTCTTTTTCTGCTGCTTGTTCTTTTTCTTCGGGTTGTTCTGCGCCTTGGCGGCAGCCTTTGCGTTCTCGATTTCGTGCTCCGGCGCTTGGACGACAACCACGCCCTCGGTGTCGAATCCGGCACGACCGGCGCGGCCGGCGATCTGATGGAACTCACGCGATTTGAGGACGCGCTGGCGTTGGCCGTCGAATTTCGACAGCGCCGTGAAAAGGACGGTGTGAATTGGCACGTTGATGCCCACACCGAGAGTGTCGGTGCCGCAGATCACCGGCAGCAGGCCATCCTGCGCGAGCTTTTCCACCAGGCGCCGATATTTCGGCAGCATGCCGGCGTGATGGACGCCGACTCCCGAGCGCAGCAGCTTCGACAGCGTCTTGCCGAACGATGTGGAGAAGCGGAACCCCTTGATCTCCGCCGCGATCTTCTCCTTGGACTCCTTCGACACGAGGTTCTTCGTGATCAGAGCCTGCGCCTGCTCGATCGCCGAAAGCTGAGTGAAGTGGACGATATAAATCGGCGCCTTGCCGTCTCTGAGGAGCAGTTCGACCGTGTCGGGTACCGGTGTGAGCACGTAGTCGAACGACAACGGCACAGGGCGTTCCGCGCCGGCAACCACCGATACCGAACGGGACGTCTTCGCCTCGACCCCTTCGACGAGCCAATCGACGTTGCCGAGTGTCGCGGACATGAGCAGAAACTGGCACTTGGTGAGCGAGAGCAGCGGAACCTGCCAGGCCCAGCCGCGATCGGGTTCGGAAAAGTAATGGAATTCGTCCATCACAACCTGGCCGATGTCGCTGTTGTCGCCGTCCCGAAGCGCGATATTCGCGACGATTTCGGCCGTCGCGCAGACGATGGGCGCAGAGGTGTTGACGGCGGCGTCGCCGGTCATCATGCCGACGTTCTCCGCGCCGAACACTTCACATAGTGCGAAGAACTTCTCGCTCACCAGAGCCTTGATCGGCGCGGTATAGAAAGACTTCTGGCCCCGTGCCATCGCGAAGAAATGCGCGGCGACGGCAACGAGCGATTTGCCTGATCCTGTCGGCGTGGACAACACCACGTGATTGTCCGCGACCAACTCGAAGGCCGCCTCTTCCTGATGCGGATAGAGGGAAAGCCCACTGTCGGTCACCCACCGGGTGAACGTGTCCAGCAGGGCGTCGTCGAAAAGGGACTCGGGGACATCGTCGAGATCGGACAAGTATTCGCTCAGGGACACGGCGGCAAGTCTATCCGTTATCGGTGTGGCCGAAATGCAGAGCGCTCCGCGACGCCGAAGCGTGCGCGGAGCGCGGTGCACTTGCTAGGTAAGGACCTTCCCGTTAGGTGGGCTAATTTCCGGACGAGTTTCCGCCGAAGGGGCCGTCGCCGTCGGCGTCTTCGTCGCCGTGTTGCATGAGGAACTGTTCCAGCTCGGCGCCGAGTTCGTCTCCTGTGGGAAGTGGGCCTTCGGCCGGCGCGAGGGAATTCTGGGATTCGCGAGCAGACAGGATCTCGTCGTAGTTCTTTTCCAGTCCCTCGACCATCTGACCGATCTCGGCGTTGCCCGAGACCTGCACCTGAAGGGCCGCATCGAACTTCCGCTGCTCGGTTTCGAGCTCGCCGACCGCGATACCGAGACCGGAAATCCGATTGACGTCCTCGACGAGACGGATTGCGGCCGCCGGGTACTCGGACTGTGAAAGGTAATGCGGCACATGCGCCGTGAAGCCCATGGTCGAGAAGCCCTGTTCGGCAAGCTTTACCTCGAGCAGCGAATCCGCGCTTCCGGGGATCTTGAACTCGCCCGGCCACGTCGAGAAGCCCTCGAGGAGTTCGATCTCCCGAGAATGGGCGCTTGAGCGGATCGGGCGGGTGTGGGGCACGTTCAGTGGCATCGACCCGAGACCGATCGCCAGCTTGACGCCGAACTCGGCGGACAGGTGGGTGACCGCAGCTGCGAAGGCCTCCCACTTCATGTCCGGTTCGAAACCGGAAAGCAGCAGGAACGTGTGATCATCCGGCGTGGTAATAGCGTGCAGCGAAAGCTGCGGCTGGTCGTATCCGACGAAATGATCGTACGAGTATGTCATCGCCGGCCGGCGGGATCGATAGTCCACGAGCTCGTCCGGATTGAACTTCGCGATCAATTCCGAATGGTTGTGCTCGCGAATATGCTCCGTCACCTGGCGCACGGCACGTCCGGCGTCAGAAAAACCTTCCAAACCGTGCACGAGGATGGGACCCCGACCGGCCACGTCGGACAGCGACGGGGTGGGGAATACCAGTTCGTAAAGCTTCTCCGAAGAGCTCATGGGCTGATGTCCTAACTGTCTAATTTCTGCGGTTCCGCGGCGACGGGCTAACAACCCCGACGCGATAATTGCGGACTATCTAGTCCAACGACGCAGCTGAAGGAATAATTCCACGCCCGCGCGGAAACATTTCCCGCCGACGAGGGGAGCCAGATCGTCCGCCGAGGGCGTCGTAGAGGGTGCGAACGCGTTACGGACACGGGCAAGAATCGAAAACGGGAAGTGACTCACCATGCACAAGCGAAAGAAATCGGCGAAGCGAAACACGAGCAGGGCGCGCACCCAGGCCGAGCGGCCGACGCTGACGATATCGAGGCCTGGGAACCTTATTTCCGAGATCCCGGGGATCATTCAATTCACGCCGGAGGCCCCGAGCGTGGTGATCGTGGGCAGTATTCGTGGCGGCATCGACGGCACCCCGGTCATGCGCATCGATATCCCTCTCGACGTGCTGTACGGGGCGCATCTGCACCTGCACGAACGTGATGCCCAGGACATCGACGACGTGTGCTCCTACGCGGCACGCGACTACCTCGAGGACAGGCTCGACGACGTGAGCACCCCGTTGCAGCAGATCCTCGAACAGGATGCGGAGGAAGCCGGGGAGTACGCGGCCCAGGTCGCGACGTTGATGTCGAGCCAGAATCTGGACCGTGCGTGCGTCGTTGTCCTCCTTCCTGACGCCTGCTCTCCGGGCTCTCTCGGGTGGGAGGCGTCGGATACTTTCGTGCAGTACCTGGAAACAGCTGCGGGGCTGGCGGGCACCGAGTTGACGGTCGTGCTTCTCGCGGAGGAGATATCCGCGGGCGCGCCCTGGCGGCCGGGCCGGGGAACGGACGACGAACTCGGGGTCCAGGAGGATCCGCGTGCCGGCAAACTCGCCGCGGAGACGGTGGCCACCGGAATCCCGATCTACTCGAGCCGTCGCGCTATCGAGCAGGTGTATGACCGAATCGCGGACGACGACGACATCGTGGCAGAGCCATTGGAATCGGCGTACGGTTTCGGATTCACTCTTTCAGACCTGCACAGATATGCAGATCGGCTACGGGAGATCGCCCGTCTGCCGAGACCTTTCGGGCAGGACGAACTCAGCGAGGCAGGGGCGATTCTCGGTTCGGCGGAGATCTGCTCCCACCTACTTACGGAAATGGTCGCCGGCCAGTACGCGATAGCAATCAACGAACAGTTCGACGTTGACATCGAGGATTCCGATTATCTCGGGGCCGAACCGGGAGATCTCGACGTGTTGATGGAGATCTCCCGGCGCGGCAGCGACAGGGCGAGGGGAGGGGCGCTGCTGTTGAATGGAACGAGCCACTATCTCCGCGGCAGCGGCATACATGCCGTCGTCTGTTTCGAAGCCGCGCAGCGGACGGGTTTCATGCCGTACTTCAACAAACTAATCCTGTCCCTGCTCCAGAGAGGCACATCGCCGGAAAAGGTCTGCGCCATCCTCGCCGAATTGATGGACGTGGACGACCAAATTCCGGCCTGACGCAAAGGCGGTGCTACTTGGTCGCGGAGTGCGCCTTGTCTCCCAATGCGCGGAGAAACTCCCACGCATCCTCGACGACGGTAGTGAGTTCGGTCCTGGACGGCTTCCAACCGAGCGCCGACTTCGCCCGTTCGGACGACGCGACGAGCGTCGCGGGGTCGCCGGCGCGACGCGGCGACACCTGCGCGGGAATCTCGTGTCCGGTAACGGTGCGGCACACGTCGATCACCTCTTGTACCGAGAAACCCTCGCCACTTCCGAGGTTGAAGATCCTGTGCTCACCTTCTTCGTTGCTCTCGAGAGCGAGCATGTGCGCGTCCGCCAGGTCGCCGACATGAATGTAGTCGCGCACACAGGTGCCGTCTGGTGTCGGCCAGTCGTCACCGAAGACGAAGATCTTCTCGCGATGTCCGGCAGCGACCTGCAGTACCAGCGGAATGAGATGGGTCTCGACCACGCGATTCTCGCCGAAACCGAGGTGCGCCCCCGCGACGTTGAAGTACCGCAAGCTGGTTGCGGCAAACCCGTAGGCGACGCAGTAAGACGTGATCGCCATGTCGATGGCGAGCTTCGTTGCCCCGTACGTGTTCGTCGGGCGTGTCGGCATGTCCTCGGTGATGGGAACCTGCTCGGGCTCGCCGTAAGTGGCGGCAGTCGAGGAGAACACGATGTTCTTCACATTCGCCTCGCGCATCGCGTCGAGCAGCGCGAGCGTGGAAACCACGTTTCCATGCCAATACTCGGCGGGCTGTTCCACGGACTCGCCGACAAGCGAACGGGCCGCGCAGTGGATCACCGCGTCGACGCCCTCAAGCGCACGGGCCGAATCGTTGAGGAGGTCGCCCTCGATGAAGGTGGCTTCGGGCGGGACACCGTCGCGGTTGCCGGTAGACAGGTCGTCGAGGACGACGACCTCGTGGCCACGGGAAATCAGCTCGGCCGCGCAGCAGCTACCGACATAGCCGGCCCCGCCGGTAACGAGAACCCTCACTCGCTGACCTCGATACGGATGGCGTGCGCCTTGTCCTGATCGATTTCGATGGTTCCCTTGTCGGTCGTCAATGTGACCGTGTGGCCGATGCGCTTGGCCTTCGCGGGGAAGCCAGGGGAGACGTCGAGCTCGCAAATTGTGTGGAAGAACTCCGAGTCGGACTGCACCTGCTCGCCGAGAGCGTGGATGCGCACATTCATCTCCTGCCCCATCGGAATCTCGGCGAGGCGGGGGAAGGTGTTCTTTTCGGCTTCGACGTCGATGCCGAGCGCGTCGAGGCCCGGGATCGGATTGCCATACGGGGACACCGTCGGCTTGTTGAGGACGTTGACCAGGCGGCGCTCCACGTCCTCGCTGATGACGTGCTCCCAACGGCATGCTTCGTCGTGCACCTTCTCGAGCTCGAGCCCGATGACATCGACGAGCAAGCGCTCGGCGAGACGGTGCTTGCGCATGACGTTGACAGCCGTTTCGCGGCCCTTGGCAGTGAGTTCGAGGTGCCGATCGGAGGCGACGAACACCAGACCGTCACGCTCCATGCGGGCGATGGTCTGGCTGACCGTGGGGCCGCTCTGCTCCAGGCGCTCCGCAATACGAGCCCGCAAAGGGACAATTCCCTCTTCTTCGAGCTCAAAAATAGTGCGTAAGTACATTTCGGTGGTGTCCACCAGGTCCTTCACACTCGCTCCTTTCGAGAAACCACGCCGGCGCCACCGCGTCACACAGGTAACAACGATCCGAAATGGAAAAAGTCGTAGTCTGCCGAAATAGTTTTAACTACTTCGTCGAACACCGTCATCTTAGCTACTTATTCCCATAGTGTTCGGACCTCGTAGATTCCGAGTTGTCCCTCATCTTTGCCTGTTGCGAACTAGAGTTACGAAGGTCACTCGAAGTGAGTTGTCGAACGAACTGCGGAAGGGTGGATGCCGCAGGTGGGGAGGGGTGCCAGTGGCCAGGGAACAAGGGGATTCTCTGCCGGCGTCGGTCGTGTGGAGTCCGGAGCTGCTCAAGTACAAGCACTCGCAGGACCATCCCATGAGCCCACACCGGTTGGCGTTGACGATGTCGCTCGCGACCTCGCTAGGCGTTCTCGACGAGGTCGATATTCTCGCCCCGGGCGGGGCCACCGAACAGGATCTGTTGCGGATTCACGCGATCAGGTACGTCGACGCGGTCAAGAGTGCGTCGACGATGGAGCCCGGCGAGCACCCGGGCTTGCCACACGGACTTGGCACTGCCGATAACCCCACATTCCCGCACATGCATGAGGCGAGCGCGGCGATCGCGGGAAGCACACTCACGGCAGCCAGAGAGGTGGCATCAGGGCGGATGAAGCGCGCAATTTCCGTGGCGGGCGGCATGCATCACGCGATGCGCAACGCCGCGGCCGGGTTCTGCGTGTATAACGATTGCGCCATTGCCATCCATTGGCTGCTGGAACAGGGGTTCAAGAAGATCGCCTACGTAGACGTCGACGTACACCACGGTGACGGTGTCCAGGCCGCGTTCTATGACGATCCCCGCGTCCTTACGGTGTCACTGCACCAGCACCCGGCGACGTTGTGGCCGATGACCGGCTGGTCCTCGGAAATCGGCGACGGAGCGAGCGAGGGGACCGTCGTCAACCTTCCGCTGTTGCCGGGAACCACGGATTCGCAGTGGATGCGCGGCTTCCACGCGATCGTCCCTGGCGCGCTCCGCGCCTTCGAACCCGAGATCATCGTCCTCCAGGGAGGCTGCGACAGCCACAAGGAGGACATGATCGCCGACCTCTCGCTCACCGTCGATGGGCACCGCGCGTCCTACAGGGAAGTGCGCGCGCTGGCCGACGAACTGTGCGACGGCAAGATCATCGCCGTGGGCGGCGGCGGTTACGAGCTCACCCGCGTCGTCCCCCGCTCGTGGACCCATCTCATCGCCACCATGCTGGACCGCGACGTCCCGCCGGACACCGAGACTCCCGCAGAGTGGCGGGACCTCGCCGCGGAGGTCGCGAACCCGTCCAAAGTGCCCACCACCATGAGTGACGGCGGAGACACCTCATTCTCCCCGTGGGAGCTTGGGCCCGGCGCGGCGGTGGCGCTGGCCGACGATCGGTCGATGGCACGCTTGGACCAAGCCATACTCGATACGAGAAGGGCGGCGTTTCCGCCCCTGGGATTGGATCCCGACGATCCTCGCGATTAGCGCGATCGCGATTCGAGCCAGCCCACTGTTCGGAGGAGTAGACAATGGCTAATGAACACGCAGCCGACAACGCGGTCGAGGCTGCGCCCGAACACGAATCGTCGCGCGAGGCTCCCGCAGATCTTCCCCCCGAGGGCTACCGCGCCGACTGGGCCGCCGACGTCCTCGGCTCCGACGGTCGCGCCGTGCGCATCCGTCCCGTGCTCCCCTCAGACGCGGACGAGTTGCAGAGGTTCCACTCGACGCTGAGCGAACGCACGAGATACCTGCGCTATTTCGGTTCGCACAACGTCCTCGGGGACAGCGAGCTCAAGCGCATGACACACATCGACTACGTCAACCGCATGGCGTTCGTCGCTCTCCTAGGTAGCGAGATAATCGGCATGGCCGTGTATGAGGGGCAAGAGGGCTCGCCCATCGCCGAGGTCGCCTTCACGATCTCCGACGACCATCAGGGGCGCGGGCTCGGTTCGATCTTTCTCGAACATCTCGCCGGCGCGGCGGCCGAGAGTGGGATCCGCCGTTTCGAGGCCGAGGTGCTCTCGGAGAACCGGCAGATGATCCAGGTGTTCCGCCGCGCCGGGTACGACGTGTCTCGCAGCTTCGACGGTTCGGCGATCCACCTCGAATTCGACATCGACCCGAGTGACGCGCTGACCTCGGTGCGGAACTCCCGGGAGGCCGCCGCGGAGGCACGCAGCGTCGCCAGGGTCCTGAATCCGAGCTCGATCGCCGTCATCGGCGCATCCGACCAGCCGAGCAAACTCGGCCACGCCGTCCTGAAGAATCTGCTCGACTCCGGTTTCGAGGGCCCGGTGTATCCGGTGAACTCCGATGCGCGCTCGATCCTGTCCATCCGCGCCTACCCGGCGCTGAGCGACATCCCGGACCCTGTCGATCTCGCCGTTGTCGCGGTACCCGCAGGCTCGATGCAGGAGGTGCTCGAGGATTGCCTCGCCAAGGGGGTGTCTACGCTCGTGGTGATCTCCGCAGGGTTCTCCGACATCGGCGGGGAGGGCATCGTCTCCGAGCGCAAACTGGTGGCGGAGGCACGCGCGCACGGCATGCGCGTGGTGGGGCCCAACGCCCTCGGCGTCATCAACAACGACCCGGCCATCCGGCTCAACTCCACGCTTGCCAACCGCATCCCGGCGCCGGGCAAGATCGGATTCTTCTGCCAGTCCGGTGCGCTGGGCATCGCCATTCTCGACTCGGCGATGCGGCGCGGGCTCGGGCTGTCCACGTTCGTCTCCGCAGGGAACCGCGCCGACCTTTCGGGCAATGACCTGCTGCAGTTCTGGGACACCGAGGTCGATACCGAGGTCGTCTTGCTGTACCTCGAATCGTTCGGTAACCCCCGCAAGTTCTCGCGTATCGCCCGGCGCGTGGCGCGCAATAAGCCCGTCGTCGTGGTGCATCGGTCTTCCGACGCCGCGGCGGGCCAGTTCCCGGACATTTCGCCACAGGCGGCCAACGAACTCTACAACGATATAGGCCTGATCCCGGTGACCTCGTTGCCGGAGATGTTCGACACCGCGGCGCTGCTCGCGTACCAGCCTCTGCCCGAGGGGCCGCGGTTGGCGATCGTTGCGAACTCTACGGCCGTATCCAATCTCGGCGCCGATGCCGCGGAGGGCGAGGGCCTCGAGGTCGTCAGGTCGGTCGACCTCGGCGCAGCCGCCGCGCCGGAAGAGTTCTCCCGGGCCGTGGCCGAGGCGGTGCAGGATGACGGCGTCGATGCTGTCCTCGCCGTGTTCGTCCCTCCCGTCCAACGCAATGTCGAGGCGTATGCGGAGGCGATCCGCGAGGCGGCGCGGGACTCGACGAAGCCGGTGGCGAGTACCTTCCTCGCTGTCGAGGGCCTGCCGGAGGGGCTCACTGTTCGCGACGAGCAGGGACAGCCCCTGCGCGGGTCGATCCCGTCGTACGGCTACCCCGAACGCGCGATCTCCGCGCTGAGTCGGGCGCTGACCTACCAGCGGTGGCTCTCGCACCCCGCGGAAGAACCGATGGAGGTGTCAGACATCGACATCTCCCGTGCGAGGGAGCTCGTCGATTCGATCTGGACCCGCAGGGCCGGCAACGGCGACGTAAAGCTGTCGCAGGGGCAGACCCGCCAGCTACTCAAGTGCTTCGGAATCAACATCGTCGAGTATCGCGTGGTGCAGGATGCTGAGCAGGCGACCTATGCGGCTGAGGAACTCGGGTACCCGGTGGCGGTCAAGGCGATGAGCGAGAAATGGCGCAGGCGCAGCGACATGTCCGGGGTGCGCCTCGACATCGGCGATGCGGCGTCGGTGCGCCGCGCTTTCGAGGAGCTGGATTCCTCGGCCGGGCGAAGCGGGCCGATACACGTGCAGAAGATGGCGCCGCGCGGGACGGGCGTGACGATGAAGGTCGGGGACCATCCCATTTTCGGCTCCCTCATCTCGTTCGGGCTCTCGGGGATGATCACCCAAATGCTCGGCGACCGGGCGTACTCCGCGCTTCCGCTGACACCCTCGCAAGCTGACAGGCTTCTGCACCGTCCCGCCGCCGCGCCGATTCTCGACGGGATCTCCGGTGAGGCACCTGCGAACAAAAAGAAGATCGTCGACCTCATGGTGCGGCTGTCCGTGCTTGCGGAGGAGGTGCCGGAGATGCGTCTCGCCTTCGTGGAGCCCGCGCTGGCCGGCGCCACCGAGGCGGCCGTGCTCTACGCCGAGGTCGTGCTCGGACCTGCACCACGGCGGGGGAACGAGGTCGGGCCGAGGCGGCTCCGCTAGCGGACCAACGTCTCCTGGACCTTTGTTCAATTATCTGTTCCGAATATGGGCAATCCACGGATTTAAGTGTGATGATAAGCACATACTCGGTTCATGAGAAACCGTATCGAGTCCTCTGTATTCCGCTCGCGGGCCTCTCGTGGCCTGTGTGCCCTCGTCGCCAGTGCCGGGCTTGTCGCCACCGCCGTACCTGCTGCCGCCGCCGATCCGCTCGCGCCCGCTCCCGATTCTCTCGCGCAGGGGATGGCCGACTTCGGCTCGTCCGGGCTCGCCCCGCGCGTCGAGCACGGCGATATCGACCCCTTCTACGAGACCGAGGGGCTGGAAGCGGAAGCGCCGGGCGGCGTGCTCCGCACACTCCAGGCACCGTATGCGCCCGTCTTTACGGGCCTCGATTTCAGCGTGCCCGACACGGCCGAGAAGATCGTGTATTCGACGACAGACATGCACGGGAACGCGATTCCCGTCAGCGGATACGTCGTCGAACCGACGGTGCCGTGGAACGGCGCGGGGGAGCGGCCGACCGTCGTCATCGGTCGTGGCACGATCGGGCAGGGCGATCAGTGCGCGCCTTCGCGGAACTGGCCGCTCGATAATCAGCCCGATCCGCTCCAGTCAGGGCGAAAGGTTGCGCTCGAGGGGCTTTATGACTGGGTGTTCGCCTCTGCCGGGGTGCGTGTGGTCGTCACCGACTATGTCGGGATGGGAACTCCGGGCATCCACACCTACATGAACCGGGCCGAACAGGCACACGCGATGCTTGATGCCGCACGGGCGACGCGCAACCTCGTGGGCGAGCGCGGCGGACAGTTCGGCAAGGTCGCGTTCTACGGGCATTCCCAGGGAGGCGGCGCTTCGGCGTCGGCCGCGGAATCCGCATCTGAGTACGCCCCGGACCTCGACGTAGCCGGATCGTATTCGTCCGCGCCGCCGGCCGATCTCAACGCGGTACAGCGGCATATCGACGGTTCGGAGCTCACCGGCGCGATCGGTTTCACGATCAACGGTCTCGTCGACCGTTACCCGGACCTGGACGCCGACCTCGCCGCGAACCTGTCGCCGGACGGGTACGCCGCGCTCGATGAGCTGTCGACGATGTGTACCGACGAGATCAGCGAAAACTACGGCGGTCACACGACCTCCGAGTGGACGGAGTCGGGGCAGAAGCTCGATGAGCTGCTGGACGAGATCCCCGCCGGCAAGGCGGCGATGGAGGAGCAGCGTCTGGGCGCGCGCGTGCCGCAGGCTCCGGCGATGATCGTCTCGGGCCCCCACGACCCGACGGTCGATTACCAGCAGGCGAAGGACCTCGCCGGCCAATGGTGCGGC
>NZ_DYXM01000074.1 GCF_020742175.1 Dietzia timorensis | reverse complement strand
CTGCAGCTTCTCCCTTCAAGCCGCGGTTGCCGGAGCCCTCTCGGGCACCCAGCGCTGGAACTTCTACGCCGTCCTGCTCACCATCGACGCCGGTCTCCGCCTAATCGCGGCGCTCGCCGCCTGGGCGCTGGACGTGCCGCATCTGGCGTTCGAGATCACGACCGTCGTGGGCGCGATCACCTGGGTAGGGATGGTCGCGGCGCTGCCCGCGGTCCGCGAGGCACTGCGCTCCCCCATCGACGTCACCCCTCGCAGGTTCTGGACCTCCACCGTCCAGGCGATGGCGGCGGGCGCGGGCACCTCGGTCATGGTCACGGGCTTCCCGCTGCTGGTAACGGCGACGGCCGGCGCCGGCGACGACCGCGTCCTCATGGGCGCGACGATCAACGCGATCCTGCTCACCCGCGCGCCGCTGCTTGTACCACTCACGAGTTTTCAGAGCGCGATCATCGTGTGGTTCGTCGAGCGGCGGGAGCAGGGACTGCGCGCTCTGGGGATCCCGCTCTCCGGCGTCATAGGCGTGGGGGTTGTCGGTGCGGCGGCGGCGTGGCTCGTCGCGGACCCGATCGTGCGGCTCATCTACGGCGACGAGTTCGGGCTGCCCGGCGTGGTGTTCGCGGGGTTGACGGCGGCGAGCGTCGGTACCGCGGCGCTGATGATCTCGGGCAACGCCGCGCTCGCCTTCGAGCGGCACGCGGTGTTCAACATCGGTTGGTGGGTCGCGGTCGCCGCGTCGGTGGGGTTGCTGCTCGTGCTGCCGTTCGAGCTGGACACGCGCGCGACACTCGCGCTGCTCGCCGGGCCGATCGTCGGTGCTGCCGTCCACTGCTTCGGTATCGCGGCGGGCGCGCGGGCGGCGCGACGCAGGGCCCCCTCCGGCGCCCATTAGACTCTCCCCTGGCGTGCACGCGGGCGTGCACGCGCCGAGATTCGGAGAGGTGCACGCTGTGGGAACGGCCAGAACGATAGGCAGTACTGCCGCGGGCATCGGGGGCGCGGTCGTCGCCGCAGGCGCAATGACGGCCGCCGCGCTCGGCGGCGCAGCGCTCATCGACTTCCCGACTCCGAGCAACCTGCCGCAGATGGCGATGAGCACGCTGGTCGTCGCCGTTGCCGCCCTCGCGCTGTGGACCGCGGGCTCGCGCCGCCTGCCCGAGTGGTCGCGCACCGCCGCCGGCCTCCTCGCACCCGCGGCGGGCACCGCGATCCACCAATCGTTCCTGCTCTACGGAACGAGCCACTACCTCAATGGCATCGGCGGCGACCAGCTCAACCGGGTCGCGTACCTGGGGCGATTCGCGTCCTCGCCCGCGCTCGCCGACGCCTTCTACCGCGATGCGGCGCCGTTCTACCCGGCGGGCTGGTTCTGGATCGGCGGGCGCATCGCAGACCTCATCGGCGTGCCCGCGTGGGAGTTCTACAAGCCGTTCGCGATCTTCACGATGGCGCTCGCGGCCTCGTTCGCATTCCTCGCATGGCGCGCACTCGCCGGCTCCCGTATCGCCGTGCCGCTCGCGCTGGCGACCGCCGCCGTCGGGCTCGCGCTCGCCGCGTACGAGCCTTACTCGTGGCTGTTCATCGCGCTGCTGCCCGCTGTCGCGGTGTGGGCGCAGCGTATCGCCGAACCGCGCTATCTCGCCTACACCGGCGTTTTCCTCGGCCTCGCCGCCATTACCTACACACTTATCGCCGCCATCGGCGTGGTTATCGTGACGGCGGGCGCCGCGATTTCCTTCGCCCGCACCCCGCGCGACGGTCGCGGGACGAGGCTCCGCGTCGTCGCATCCTGGGTGGCGGCCGGCGTCGTATCTGCGCTGATCGCGCTGCTGTTCTGGACGCCGTACCTGCTGGCTGTGCTGAGCGGCGACGGCCACGAACGCTCGGTGGCCACCGATTTCGCGCCCGAGGACGCGGCGCAATGGCCGCTGCCGATGCTCTCGGACACCGGTCTCGTCGTGCTGAGTCTTGCCGGGTTGGTATGGCTCGCGTGGACCGTGGGCGGAGCTTTCCGCGGGCGCGGGAAGGTCGCAGGCTCGGCGGGTTCGGTGGGCGCTGCGGGTTCGGTGGACTCGGCTTCCGACTCCCCTTCAAACGGGACTGGCGACGTGTCCCCTGCGACCCTCCGGATCGCGTTCGCCCTGGCGATCATGGTGCTCTCCGGCTACGCCTGGTTCGCGCTGTCGGGCCTGCGCGCGATGACCGGTTCGACGCTCCTCCCGTTCCGGCTCACACCGGTGATCACGCTTGCGTTCGCCTGCGCCGGAGTATTCGCGTTGCGCGCAGCCTGGAGGCATGCGCGCGCCTGGGGAGAGGCGAACGACCGCGGGCCGCGGGTGGCGGCGCTTGCCTTTGCGCTCGTCGCGGTGATCGTTGTGCACGCTGCCCAGTCGGTGTCCGAGGAGGATGCGGAGTTCTCCGACAACGCCCGCTCCGCGCCAGGGGAACCGACGGCGGTGGTGGAGGCGATCTCCGACGTCACGGGTGGGGCCGAACCGCAGGACCTCGTGGTGCTCAGCGACGACACGAGCTTGTACATGTTCCACCCGTACTGGGCGTTCCAGGCGCCCGCCGCGGCGTATGCGGCGCCGACCGGCGAGTACGAAAAGCGCAACGAGCTGATCGAGGGATGGTCGAAGGCAACCGACGGCCAGAAGCTTGCCGACGCATTGCGCGGTGGCGAGTTTCCCGGTCCCGATGTGCTCGTTCTGACGCCGGTGCAGGGACCCGGCGGCGAGATGTGGAAATACGACGAGGTCGTCAACACGATGCCGCTCGAGGGTAATATTCGTCAGGTTCCGATCGAGTTCGATCCCAAGCTCTTTGCCGACACGGAGAT
>NZ_DYXM01000073.1 GCF_020742175.1 Dietzia timorensis | reverse complement strand
GACCGTTTGGGCCGCGTTGTTGATGAGGATGTCGAGCGGCCCGGCCGCCGCGACTTCGTCGGCGACCGCCGTCACCTGTGCCGGGTCGCGAAGGTCGACGCCCACGACGGTGAGTCGATTACCCCAGTCGTCATAGTCGTCCATCAGGGAGAATCGTCGCGCCGCGTCTCGGGGAAAACGCGTCGTGATGGTGAGAGCGGCACCCGCGCGAAGAAGCATCAGCGCGATGTACATACCGATCTTCGCGCGTCCACCGGTGAGAAGCGCCCGCTTTCCGCGCAGGTCCATTTTCGGGTCCCGTTTTGCCCTGTTCAGGGCGGCGCACCGAGGGCATAGCTGGTGGTAGAAAGCGTCTACCTGGGTATACGGTGCTTTACAAATGTAGCAATCCTGCGGACGCTGCAAGTGTCCCGCGATTTCGCCGGGAACGTCGGACACGAGACGAATTCCGGCGGTCTCGTCGTCGATACGTCCAGACGAGCCGGTAGCAGTCCGCTCGAGGACTTCTTGGTCGGCCTTTTGACGACTCTGTCGCGCGGCCGCGCGACGCTGTCGCTTGACTTCCTTGAACAGGTGGCCGACGGCGCGTTGGAGAGCCACGGAATCGGGATGGTCTGCCGGGAGACTCCCGCCGTCGTCCAGAACTCGGAGACACGTGGCCAATTCGTCTGGATCGATGCCCGTTTCCGTTGCCATTGCTCCCTTTCGCCTGCTCGCGGTCCTGTCCCCGCCAGAGTCCAAGTGTAGGCATCCGCCTGTGCCGTCCCCAATCTCAACCTTCGCACTCGTATTCCGCCGCCTTCGGGCGTCCGAGGATGAGCCGCCGGCACGACTTCCGGCTATCGGTCACTCAACCGAACGATTGATGCAGGGCCAGACCTCATACCGATGTGAAACCGCTGGAAACCGCCTTGAGTGGAAGGTAGCGAAATAACGAAGGGATTCACATCATGTTCGTAGGAATTCGGGAGCTGCGGTCGGCGAAGGGCCGGTTCGCGCTCATCACCGTCACGGTCGCCCTCGTGGCGCTGCTCGTGAGCTTCCTCTCCGGACTCACCGGCGGCCTGGAGCACCGCAATATCGCCGCTCTCGACACGCTCGGCGGGACGAGCGCCGTCGTCTCCGGCACCGGCGATCCGAGTCTCGATCGCTCGGCACTTACCGACGAGCAGATCAACGCGATCGCCGAGAAGGGCCCCTATACCTCGGTAGCCTTCAGCCGTTCGACGGTCGGCGAGGAGCCGGTGTCCGTCGCGGCGGTGTCGGGAGATCGGCCCGATGTTCCGTCGCCCGCCCCAGGCGAGGTCATCATTTCCTCGGCTCTCGCCGAGACCACGGGTATCACCACGGGGGACAGCGTAGACCTCTGGGACGGGACCAAGACCGTCGCCGGCGTCTCCGGAGATGATTGGTACAGTCACCAGCCGCTCATGTGGGCCAACGGCGCCGAATGGGCCGCGCAGCCACAGGCCGCGGGCCAGGGAGCCGCGACCACCGTCATCTCCGACGCACCCGCAGACGCGCTGGAAGGCGTAGCCGCGGACACCACCGTCGTGGCAGCGTCCGATCTGCCCCAGACGATGTCCGCCTACAAGGCCGAGAACACGACGTTGACCACGATCAACTGGATGCTCATGGCGATCGCCGCACTCGTAACCGGCGCATTCTTCACGGTGTGGACCGTGCAGCGCATGCCTGACATCGCAACACTCAAGGCACTCGGCGCCACCACTGCGTCTCTCATGCGCGACGCACTCGGCCAGGCGTTTGTCGTGCTCGTCATCGGTGTGGGCGTCGGACTCGCCATCACCGTCGCCGCCGCCACGGCGATCGGCTCGGGCCTTCCATTCGTCCTCACCGCAGGAACAACCGTATTCCCGGCGATCATGCTCCTCGCCCTAGGCCTGGCCGGTGCGGGCGCAGCCACGATGTTCATCCGCAGCGCATCGCCGTTATCCGCGCTCGGCGGAGCCCGCTAGTCACCGATTCGAACGTCCACCGCTCGTCCAAGGAGTCACCTTTCCCATGAATACCGCGATCCAGCACGAAGTACGCCCCTCCGGTGGCCATCACGATAGCGCCGCGCTCAAGATGTCCGGCGTCACCCTCACCTTCCCCGACGGCGCGTCGCGCGTGACCGCAGTCGACAACGTCAACCTGTCGGTCGATCGTGGCGAGCTCGTCGCGCTCACGGGCGCCTCCGGCTCCGGCAAGTCCTCGCTTATGGCGGTGGCGGCCACGCTGATCCGTCCCGACTCCGGGTTCGTCCAGGTCGGGGGAACGGAACTGACCGAGCTTTCTGACGGCGAACAGGCAAAGATGCGCCGAGAAAACATCGGCATCGTCTTTCAGCAGTCCAACCTGGTCTCTTCCCTCACGGCGCTCGAGCAGCTCACGGCCATGGACCGCCTGCACAATCCGCTCGCCGGTTTCACCGCCGCCGGTCGTCGCCGGCGCCGCGAAACCGAGGAGCGCGCCCGGTACCTTCTCGAACGGATGGGTTTGGAGTCGTCGATGAACCGGAAGGCCGGCGCCCTCTCGGGCGGTCAGCGCCAGCGGGTCAATCTCGCCCGCGCGCTCATGGCCTCGCCGGAGCTGTTGCTCGTCGACGAGCCGACCTCGGCGCTCGATTCGGTGCGGACGGCCGCCGTCATGGATCTGCTTCTCGATGTCGTGCGGGAGCAGGGCGTGGCCACGCTCCTCATCACCCACGACCGCGATGCGGCCGATCGTGCCGATAGGGAAGTCACCATGGACGACGGGCGTCTCTACATCGTCTAGTAGCAAACAAGCCAAGGCCGGGGCATCAGCTGATGCCCCGGCCTTTCGCCGTCCGGCAACAGTGCACGCAGTCCTACGACACGGAAAGAAGGCGACCAGGCCCGCGATAACCGCACCAAGCATGCCGACAAGCCCCGCGGCCACCAAGATGCCTCCGTCCCACCCGATAGTCGAGGCCGCGGCGCCCGCATACAGCACCACGAGCGCGACTTGCGTCCACACCATCATTCGTTCGCCCTCGCGATAGGCGGACTGGGCATTCGATTCCGTGATGCCCATCGGATAGTTGAAGATTTGCGGTCGTGTGGAAATCCAGGCCACCACGAGTACGAGCCCGGTAAACACCGCGATAAGAGGAAAGAGCATCCATCTCGGGCCGCAATCATCGGCATCGCCGCTGAGGGAAAAGTGCGTCGGGATCGATTCCGGCAGCTGCGGAAACCGCGCAAGCTAGAACAGCGTCAGGGCAACGGTTGCGGCCGAAGCCATGCGACGCATCCATATCGTGACCGGTCCGGTCTCGAATGTTCTCTCAGGACGTTTCGCGCGAATCGTTGCCACCTCGTGCTCCCAACGCATACGAAGAAGCCCCCGACCTCGGATCTAAATCCCAGGTCAGGGGCTATTTCTTCAGTGCGCGAGGGGGGACTTGAACCCCCACGTCCGTTAATAGGACACTAGCACCTCAAGCTAGCGCGTCTGCCATTCCGCCACTCGCGCGTGGTTGCCTCTCGCCGAGATATTCTCTCCTGCGAGCCGAGAAGAAACTCTATCCCATTAGCCCTCTACCGCAAAATCCGGCACTGCGGACGAGCCTGGACCGCTGGTAGTAGTAGAGGTACGCCGCATACAGGAGGTAGATATGAGCCAATTCCGTACCCCGAACCCTTACGACGCTCTCCCGGAGCTACCTGCCCTCAAGGTCACGTCCGAGACCTTCACCGAGGGCCAGACACTTCCGACCGCCCAGACGTCCGGGAAGATGGGCGTCGACGGCGGCGAGGACCAGTCGCCGCAACTGTCGTGGGAGGCGGGCCCGGAGGGCACGCGAAGCTACGTCGTCACGTGCTTCGACCCGGATGCACCTACCGCGTCGGGCTTTTGGCACTGGGCCGTGGCCAACATCCCGGCAGGCACGACCTCTCTGCCCGTCGGCGCCGGCACGCCGGATTCCGGGGATCTCCCGCAGGGCGCCATCACGCTGCGCAACGACGCCTCGTTCAAGGGTTTCGTCGGTGCCGCCCCACCGGAGGGCCACGGCCCGCACCGGTACATCTTCGCCGTACACGCGATCAGCGAGGACTCCCTCCCGATGGAGGATGATTCCTCGGTCGCGTTCCTCGGATTCAACATGTTCTTCAAGGCCATTGCTCGGGGCACCCTCACCGGGCTCTTCGAGGCTTAGGGGTTCAAGAACTCGTACACGCGATTCGGCCGCGCCCGGAAAATTTCTGGGCGCGGCCGAATTCTTTCTGCCGACTTGTGTGTTCGGCACGTCCGCCGTCATACATGGTGGTGGGTCTGGATCGTGCGTCCGGTTGGTGTTGTTATCGGGGAGTGACGGCGGAGCCGACGGCCTCCGAGAGCGAAGCGAATCCGCCGTCGCGCAGCCGCTTCGCGATGCCGCGGTTGATCTGGGTCATCCACAGCGGGCCGCCGTAGATGAACCCGGTGTAGCCCTGGATGAGAGTCGCGCCGTGGGTGATGCGCGCCCAAGCCTGCTCTTCTGTTTCGATTCCGCCCACGGAGATGAGCACGAGTTTCTCGCCTGCGCGGGCGTAGAGGCGGTCGAGGACCTCGAGGGAGCGGCGAGCCACGGGGGCACCGGAGATCCCGCCGGCTCCCATCGACTCGACCTCACGTGTCGAAGTTGCGAGGCCCTCGCGCGAGATCGTCGTGTTCGTGGCGACGATGCCCGCAAGACCAAGTTCGACCGCGAGGTCCGCAACCGCGTCGATGTCGGCGTCGGCGAGATCGGGGGCGATCTTCACGAGCACCGGGATGCTCGAGACCTCTTGCACGGCGGCGAGGATCGGACGCAGAGCGTCGACGGCCTGCAGATCGCGCAGCCCCGGGGTGTTGGGGGAGGAGACGTTGACGACGAGGTAGTCGGCGAGCCCGTGGAGGATGTGCGCACTCGAGACGTAGTCGGTGACGGCCTTATCGGGCTCGACCACCTTGGTCTTGCCGATGTTGATGCCCACCGGGTCCGGCGAGCGGCGGCGGCGCAGGTTGTTCGCCGCGTTGCCCGCGCCGTGATTGTTGAATCCCATCCGGTTGAGGATCGCCCGATCGTCGACGAGGCGGAATAGCCGCGGGGTCGGATTACCCGGCTGCGGAGCGGCCGTGACCGTGCCCATCTCGGCATAGCCGAACCCGACGGCCCCCCAGGAGTCGGGAGCGGCGGCGTTCTTGTCGAATCCCGCGGCGAGCCCGAGAGGGCCGGGGAACGTCCGCCCGAACACCTCTTGCGCGAGGATAGGGTCTTTGACGCCCAGGAAGCGGCGCAGGAGCGAGCCCAGCGGGGGGACGAGAGTGAGGAGCTTGAGGGCACCGAACGTCACATGGTGGATGCGTTCCGGCGGGAAACGGAACAGCACGAACAA
>NZ_DYXM01000072.1 GCF_020742175.1 Dietzia timorensis | reverse complement strand
GTGGTGGTGTTGTGCCAGTCGATCGTCGCGGTGTCGTTCACGGGGAAGAAGAGGATGTCCCAGTTGGGCATCATCGGCATGTAGCGGTCGCGCGCGAGGATCGAGATGTCGGCGACGAGGTCGTGGCGGTCCGGGTACATCCAGCACGCCGGATTCGTGTCGACCGTGTAGTTCGTCGGCCCGCGGAACACCCACGGGTCCTCCATCGACACGGTCGACGTCGTGCCCTCCTGAGACCACGGGAACGCACGGCTGACGATCTCATTCGCGCCGGCCGTTCCCGCCGCCGCGACCGCGAGCGCGCCCGCACCGAGCAGCGCAGCGAGACTGCCGGCGACCGCCCTGCCCGATGCCGTGCGTGTCTTCGTACCTGCCGGCGTGCGTTCCGGTTTCATGGCGAGCCTCCCGTTCTCGGAGGCACTCCACGCGCCCCGTGCTCTGATTATCGGGTTGCCGGTGCGGGCCGTTACCCGCAACGAAGCCCCTCACCACGTGGGTAAGGGGCTTCGAGGTTGTTCGTTGCGGCGGTTCATCGGGAATGACGTCGGAGATGCTTTCTCCGCTCGTCTCCCGCGTCCGCGCGGTCCGGGCTACTTGGTGTTGAGCTCCAGTCCGGGGTGTGCGGCGAGCACGTCGTCGATCGGTACGACGGACAGAGACGGGGTCACGCCGGCCGCGTCCGCGTTCGTCTTGGCCGCCGCGCAGTCGGTCTCGCCCGCGACGTTCGAGGCGCTGGAGATCCCGAGAGCCTTGTTACCGGAGAAGACCACGCCGCCCGAGTCACCGGGGAGCGCGCAGATGTCGACCGTGAAGGCGTTGGCGATCGTGCGCTGTCCTGCGACATCGATGTTCGTGCCGGTCTCGTCGATCTTGCCGCAGCTGAACCCGGTGCGCGAGCCCATCTTGCAGGCGACCTGTCCGACGACCGGTGCTGCCGTGCCGGTGATCTCCTGGGTCTTGCCCTCCTCGCCGCCGACGAGGTTGTTGTCGAAGCGCTCGCCGAAGTCCTTGTCGACCTTGATCAGCGCGGAGTCGATGTTGTCGGGCTTGGTGTAGGCGAAGGTGCCGAACTCGGTGCCGTCGGCGAGGGCGGCGCGCACGCCGTCCATGCGGTTGCAGTGCGCGGCGGTGATAACGACCGGCGCGCCGTTCAGCGTGCCGTTGAAGCCGGTGGAGCACTCGAGCCCACCGATCGGCATCTTCGCATCGTAGGCGGTGCCGCCGATGACCTGCTCATCGTCCGCCGGAGTCTTGGCCTCGGCATTCGGGTCGGCTGGTGCGTCCTCGGCCGGCGCGTCCTCGGTGGGAGTCGGCTCGGGGTCCGGGAGCGGCACGAAGTCCCCGAGGGAACCGTTCGCTCCGCCGAGCGAGCCGAGGGAATCGGCGCCACCGGCCATGCCGAGGATCTGCGAGAGCACGCCGAGCGCCTCGGGGGACAGGACGTTCTCGAGGGAATTGCCCTTCGTGGGCTGCTCGCCTTCGGCCGGCGCCTCGCCCTTGTCTGCCTCGGTGGTCGTTGCGTCGGGGGTCTGCTCGGCCTGCTCCGTGCCCGCCTGCTCGGCGGGTGCGGTGCCGGTGCCGGTGCCGTCGACCGCGCCGGTGCCCGGATCGGTGGTCTCGTTGCCCGAGCCCTGACCTTGCTGGCCGCTCTCGAGGCTGCCGAATGGCGACGTGTCACTCGTGGGGCTGGGCGCGTTGAGCGTCTTCAGCTTCGCCAGTCCATGCAGCGCTGCGGTGAGGTTGCCGAGTTCCGCCTCGGTCCCGCCGTCGGTGGTGACGACGACGGCGCCGCGGTTCTGGTCGGCCTCGACGCCGGTGATCAAATCGCGCTGATCCTGCGGAAGCTCTTCGATGGTGGCCCTGACCTTTTCGAGGCGCTGCTCGAGCTCGGACTGCGACAACGCGACGTCCTGCACCTCGAAGCCCGCGTCCTTCGCCGCCGAGCGCAGCTCGGATGCGGCCTTCGTGTCGACCTTCTTCGCTCCGCCGTCATCGGGGAAGACGGTGGCGACGCCTACGACGCCCTCACCGAGATCGTTGAGCCAGACGCCACCAAAGGCGTCCTGGAAAGCCTTGGACCACTCGCCGGCTTTGTCTCCGAGCTTCGCGGCGGTGTCGGCCTGGGAGACGAACTGCTCCGGCGTCATACCGAGGTCTCTTTGGAGTGCCTCGGCGAGGCTGAGGGCGACGGCCACCGGGTCGTCGGTGTCGACATCGCCGGTGGTGGCGGGCGTCGCCGTGGTTTCGTCGGCGGTGTTGAGGACCTGATCGGAGGACACGGTGGGTAGGGCGACAGCGCCGGCGACGCCGAGCGCCGTGACGGCGAAGGCCGCGCCAATTGTTGAGCGAATCCGCATGCTGAGCACTTCCTTTGGTTACCGAGTCGGGCGGGCGTGTGGCTGTCCGACCGAAAACGCACCACGTAATTCCGCATTTGTAACTTGGGGTTGGTGATACGTGTGTGACAGTTGTGACTCAGAATAGCGCCAGGATTTGTTAATTACCAGTGGGACACGTGTTGCGGGTGTGAAAAGAAATTATTCGGTTTCTTGGGGATTTGCGGGGGTTGAGGCTTGAGGCGGGGGCTAGTCGCCGGCGGAGTCTTCGGCGTGCCGCCGCGCGCGGACGGCTCGGGCTCGCGCGGCTCCGGAGCATACGAGCCGCGCGGCAAGGACCACGGCGAGCCCGGCGCAGGCGATCATCCCGAGCACGGTGAAGAGTCCGGGCGAGAAAATGACCGGTTCGTCCTGGTCGTCGAGGTATGTAGGTAAAAACGCAACGGCGATGACGGCGAACACCGCGAAAGTCGCGACGACGAATCGATTCGACCTGCGTCGTAGGGCGACGCTGAAGAACGTGGCCGACAGGACGACGATCCCCAGCAGTATCAACGACGCGACCAGCCAGTAGAGGGAGTCTGCTGTGTCGCGCGGGAGCCCCTTGGTGATGGCGCCGGCTCCGGTGAAGAGGGCCAGCGTGACGGCGACACCCGCGAGCGAAGTGATCTCGCGGCTCTCGAAGGGGTCCAGGATGTTCCGCATGAACGGATGCTACGTCGCTCGTGTCACCAGTGTCGTGGCCGTGGGTGGCCAGCGCCAGGTTCGAGGCGTGGACAAACTTGAGCGCACCTAATGCAAGTTAGACCGTGAGTTGCGTCACAACGGGAATGAATTCGTCGCGAATCCAGTTACACCAGTCAGAAAACTTAAGCGTCCAACACTCAACTAGTTGCGCAAACCCGGCAAGGCGGTGGCAGAATTGCGACAGGCTCGCCGGCGGGGCAAAGAACTTGAGTCCGGCGCGCTAAGGGTTTTCGACTTAGAAGCAAGACCCACACAAACGAACAAGACAAATAGACAGACCAATTAATAGGAGGAACGCAATATGTCGCGTGCAGTAGGTATCGACCTCGGCACCACGAACTCGGTGGTTTCCGTACTTGAGGGTGGCGAGCCGAAGGTCATCGCCAACGCCGAGGGTTCCCGCACGACCCCGTCGGTCGTCGCATTCGCCAAGAACGGAGAGGTTCTCGTCGGCCAGCCCGCGAAGAACCAGGCCGTCACCAACGTCGACCGGACCATTCGCTCCGTCAAGCGCCACATCGGCGCCGAGTGGAAGTCCAGCGACATCGACGGCAAGCAGTACACGGCGCAGGAGATTTCTGCCCGTACCCTGCAGAAGCTCAAGAGGGACGCGGAGTCCTACCTCGGCGAGGATGTCACCGACGCCGTTATTACCGTCCCCGCATACTTCAATGACGCCCAGCGCCAGGCGACTAAGGACGCCGGCCAGATCGCGGGCCTCAACGTGCTCCGCATCGTCAACG
>NZ_DYXM01000071.1 GCF_020742175.1 Dietzia timorensis | reverse complement strand
TGGGCAGGTGGAGCTCATCCAGCAGGTGCTTTCCGCATGCGGGATTGTCATGGCGAGCCGTGAGGGCTACGAGGCCGACGACATCATCGCCACGCTGTCCGAGGAGGCCAAGGGCAAAGGTTTCCACACCTACATCTGCACCGGCGACCGCGACGCGCTCCAGCTCGTCACCGATGAGGTGACGGTGCTCTACCCGAAGCAGGGCACCGGAACGCCTATCCGGTATACCCCGGACGAGGTCGAGGCGAAGTACGGCGTCCGCCCGGAGACCTACCCGGATCTCGCCGCGATCCGAGGCGATAATTCCGACAACCTTCCCGGCGTCCACAAGGTCGGAGAGAAGACCGCGGCGGACTGGCTGCAGAAGTACGGCAGCCTCGACGAGATCATCGCCCACGCCGACGATTTCGGGGGCAAGCGAGGTGAATACCTGCGTGAGGCGATCCCGCAGGTACAGATGAACCGCAAACTCACCGAACTCGAACGCGACGTCGAGATCGACGTGGGCGTCGACGATCTCCGTAGGCACGAAGTCGACGCCGTGGCTGTGACCAAGGAGCTCGACGCCCTGCAGTTCGGCAAGGACTTCCGCGACCGCATCTTCGCAGCCTTCGGCACCATCGGCGACACGGCCGAACAGCTCGACGAGGCCGGTCAGGTCGAACTGGACCTGACGATGATTTCCACGGGCGGGATGTCCGAATGGTTGACGTCGATTGCCGGCGCCGAGCGGATCGGCGTGCATTTTGTCGGCAATTCCTCGCCCGCCGAGCCGGACCTGACCTCCATTGCGCTTGCTGCGCCGGACGGCACCGCCGGGTACCTCGATCTCGCCTCCGCCGCGCCCGAGGACGAGGATGCGATCGGCGCGTGGCTCGCCGACACCAGCATCGTCAAGCTCTTCCACGATTCGAAGGCTGCGCGGCATCAGGCCGCCTCCCGGGACTGGGACATCGAAGGCGTCGCGTTCGACGCCTCGTTGGCGGCGTATCTCGTCCGTCCGGGCCAGCGCACCTACGCGCTGGCCGACCTGATGCTGCGCCATCTCCAGCGCGAGCTACATCCGGGCGGTGAGCCCGAATCGCAGCTGTCCCTATTGGACGACTCCGATTCCGATCGAGAGATGGGCCAGTACAACGCCGAGAGCGCGTTCGCCCTGCTCGAACTCGCGGAGCGTCTCGAGGTCGAATTGGAGACCGTGCACGGCGCGAAGCTGTTCAACGACATGGAGCTGCCTCTCGCCCGGGTCCTGTTCGATTCCGAGCGCGCGGGCATCGACGTCGACCGCAAGGCGCTCGAGACGCTGCAGGACGAGTTCGTAGATCGCGCGAGCGCCGCGCAGAACATGGCGTGGGAATCGATCGGCGATTCCTCGGTGAACCTCGGCTCGCCGAAGCAGCTGCAAAAGGTCTTGTTCGAAGACCTCGGCCTGCCCAAAACCAAGCGCACGAAAACCGGGTACACCACCGACGCCAAGGCGCTAGAAGAGCTCCAGGCGACCACGCCGCACCCGTTCCTCGGTTCGCTGCTCGAATACCGCGATGCGACGAAGATGAAGCAGACCGTCGAGGGCCTCATCAAGTCGATCGCCGACGACGGGCGCATCCACACCACATTTCGCCAGACGATCGCCGCGACCGGACGCCTGTCGTCCATCGAGCCGAACCTGCAGAACATCCCCGTACGCAACGAGACCGGCCGGAAGATCCGGTCTGCCTTCCGCGTGGGCTCTGGATACGAATGCCTGTTGACGGCGGACTACAGCCAGATCGAAATGCGCGTGATGGCGCACCTGTCGGGGGACGACGGGCTCATCGAGGCGTTCCGTTCCGGCGAAGATCTGCACTCGTTCGTCGGCTCGCGCGCCTTCGGGGTCGAGCTCGACGAAGTCACTCCCGAGCTGCGCCGCCGCACGAAGGCGATGTCCTACGGCCTCGCCTATGGTCTGTCGGCCTACGGGCTCGCCGCGCAGCTGGGCATCTCGCAGGGCGAGGCCAAGGAGCAGATGGAGGCGTATTTCGCCCGCTTCGGCGGGGTTCGCGATTTCCTCGGGGAGATTGTCGAGGAGGCCCGCAAGGTCGGCTACACGGAGACGATGTTCGGTCGCCGCCGCTATCTGCCCGAACTCAACGCCAACAACCGGATGCAGCGCGAGAACGCCGAGCGGGCCGCCCTCAACGCGCCGATCCAGGGCACCGCCGCCGACATCATCAAGGAAGCGATGCTCCGCGTTGACCGGCGCCTGCACGAGGACAGGCTGGAAAGCCGCATGCTGCTACAGGTGCACGACGAGCTTGTGGTCGAGGTTGTCGCAGGCGAGCTCGACACGGTCCGCGACATCGTTGTCACAGAGATGGACGAGGCCATCGATCTCTCGGTGCCGCTCGAGGTCTCCGTGGGAGTCGGGGACAACTGGGACGCTGCAGCGCACTAGCGGCCGTACGCGCCTAGGCTGGGCCCATGTCCGTGGCGATGGCGCTGACCAACACCCTCCTGTCCCACTCGAACAAGTACGGCCCCGCCGATAACTCGCATGTCAAAGACGATGCGCCCGTACCGTGGTCTCTGCGCCGCCGGTGCACGGTGGATACCTACTCGGTGGCGGGGATCGACGTGTACACGCTCACCCCGAAGCGCGGCGCTGCCGACATCGACATCCTCTACTTCCATGGAGGCGCGTACAACGCGGGGATGATCGCCCCGCACTGGTGGGTCGTCAGGTCCCTCGTCGCCGCGACGGGCGCGACCGTCCACGTGCCCAGCTACCTACTCGCTCCCGAGCACACCGCCGACGCGGCGTACCCGTCCCTCGACGCCGTTACCGACGATGTGCTCCTCGCGGCCGGCACGCGCCGCGTGGTCTTCGCCGGGGATTCGGCGGGCGGCGGCATCGCGCTGGCCGAGGCGCAGCGCTGTCGCGACAAGGCGGGTAAGAACGCCGACCACCTCGTATTGTTTTCCCCGTGGGTCGACGTGACGATGACCAACCCCGCGGCTCGCGACGTGGAAGAACGGGACGTCTCGCTCAACTGCGACCTTCTCGCCGCCGCCGGCCGTTGGTGGGCGGGGGACCGGGACCCTGCGGATCCGCTCATCAGTCCGAGCAATGGGGACCTCGTCGATCTTCCCCCGATGACCGTGGTGCAGGGCGGCAGGGATGTGCTTGCGCCCGACGTCATATGGCTGGTGGGAAAGGTGCGTGACGCCGGAGGCCGCGTGCACCTTGCCGAGGCGGCCGAGGGGTTTCACGTCTACGTAGCCGGGTGGTGGACCCCCGAGGCGCGCGCGGCGCTGCGGCTCGCTGCACAGGGCATTCGCGGAGACGGCGAGTAGCGCCGGGTGCGATTCTCGCGAAAACCGACGATTACCACTTTGAAACCGGGTTTAGTTTGACTTAATCTTCCAGACATCGAATAGAGCGCGCGGGAACCGCCGTGCCCGAAAGTGGCAAGTGGTTCATCGCGCGCTTCGCGTACGCCCGGCGAAAGGTTGCCCGAACCCCATGAGCACATCCCCCTCCTGCCCGCGAAGGCGGCGGCGCACACTGCGCGCGGGAATCGCCGCGCTGACGGCGGTCGCGCTGGGAGCGGCAGGGTGTACCAACTCCGAGGAGGTCGGGATCCCGGAGCAACCGCCGCTGAGCGTGGAAGCGGTGCCGGAGATCGCCGCGATGGTCCCGGCAGAGATCGCGAACACCGGTGCGCTCGTCGTCGGTACCAACACTCCGTATGCGCCGAACGAATTCAAGAACGATGCCGGCGAGATCATCGGCTTTGACATCGAGATCATCGAAGTCGTCGCCGAGACGATGGGTCTACGCGCCGATATCCGCGAGGCCGACTTCGAGAAGATCATTCCCTCTATTGAAACCGGGACGTTCGACGCGGGCATCTCCTCGATGACAGTGACCGCCGAGCGCGAAGAGGTCGTCGACATGGCCCGCTATTTCATGGGCGGTACGCAGTGGGCGGCGCGCGTCGATCGCGACGTCGATCCCGATAATGCCTGCGGGCTGCGGGTCGCCGTGCAGCGCACAACCGTGCAGGACACCGACGACATCCCCGCGCGAAGTAAGAAGTGCGAAGCCGAGGGCAAGCCCGCGATCGAGAAGGTCCAGTACGACGAACAGGACCAGGTCGGCAGCGCGGTCGCACTGGGCCAGGTGGACGCCATGAGCGCAGATTCGCCTGTTTCCGCGTTCGTCGTGGAAAAGGCCGAGGGGCAGGTAGAGCTCGTCGGGGAACTCGTCGACGCCGAGCCATACGGCATTGCGATGGCCAAGGACAGCCCGCTCGGCGAGGCCGTCGTAGCCGCGCTGCGACACCTGGCCGACTCCGGAGTGCTCGACAAGATAGCGGAACGTTGGGGCGTGCAGGAAGGCCTGCTCACCGAAGAACCGTCGCTGGGGTAGCGCCCGAGCGAGCACAGCACGTCCGCCGTCATAAATAAAACGAAAGGGTCCCAAGGCAGTGACTGACAACCGGGGCGAACAGACCACACCGCCCGCCGCGCCGAGCGAGGCGCGCTCGGAGCCGGAGCTGATCCGCGCCGTGCCGCTACGCCACCCCTGGCGCTGGACCGCAGCGATGGTGATTCTCGTGCTCGCCGGGCTCTTCGTCTGGGGCGCGGTGACGAACGACGCGTACCGCTGGGACACCTACGCCCGGTACCTGTTCGACAAGCGCATTGTGCTCGCTGCGGGCTACACGCTCCTTCTGACGGTCACGTCCATGGCGATCGCGATCGTCCTCGGCGTGACGTTCGCGGTGATGCGGATGTCCGATAACCCGGTGATGCGGTACGTCGCCTGGGTCTACCTGTGGATCTTCCGCGGCACGCCGGTCTACCTCCAGCTGTTCCTGTGGGGCATGGTCGGCTCGATCTATCCCGTCATCCACCTGGGGATCCCGTGGGGGCCGACGTTCTTCGAGTTCGTCACGCAGAACTGGACGAACGCGCTGGTCCTCGCGATCATCGGTCTCGCGCTCAACGAATCGGCGTACATGGCAGAGATCGTCCGCGCAGGCATCGATTCGGTTCCGGAGGGGCAGCGCGAGGCGTCCACGGCGCTAGGCATGTCGTGGCGCCAGACCACGATCCGCACCGTGCTTCCGCAGGCGATGCGCGTGATCATCCCGCCGACCGGAAACGAGGTGATCTCGATGCTCAAGACCACCTCGCTGGTCACCGCGATCCCGTTCACTCTCGAGCTCACCGGTCGCGCCCGCGACATCTCCGCTGCGAACTACCAGCCGATCCCGCTGCTCATCGTCGCCGCAACCTGGTATCTGGCGGTCACGTCGATCCTCATGGTCGGCCAGTATTACCTCGAGCGCTACTACTCCAGGGGAGCAACGCGAAAGCTGACGGCGAAGCAGCTGCGCGCGCTGGCCGACGCCGAAGGCGTGCCCCCGCGAAACATCGAGATCACCGACGAGCCGCAGGGAGGCGCGCGATGAGCGACACCGCAAGAACCGAGCCGATGATCCGCGCCGAGGAAATCCACAAGAACTTCGGCTCCCTTCGCGTGCTCAAGGGAATCTCGTTGGAGGTGGAGAAGGGGGAGGTGCTGTGCCTGATCGGTCCGTCAGGTTCCGGTAAGTCCACATTCCTGCGCTGCATCAACCACCTGGAAAAGGTCAACGCCGGGCGTTTGTACGTCGACGGAGACCTGATCGGCTACCGGCAGAAGGGCGAGCGGCTCTACGAGCTCAGCCCCAAGGAGGCCGCCCGCCAGCGCGCTGACGTGGGAATGGTGTTCCAGCACTTCAATCTGTTCCCGCACCGCACGGCGATCGAAAACATCTTCGAGGCGCCCGTGCAAGTGAAGAAGCAACCGGCCGGCGCCGCGCGCGCCCGCGCCGCCGAGTTACTCGAGACCGTCGGGCTTTCTGCGAAGGCCGAGGCGTACCCCGCGCAGCTGTCCGGCGGGCAGCAGCAGCGCGTCGCCATCGCCCGTGCGCTCGCGATGGACCCGAAGCTCATGCTGTTCGACGAGCCCACGTCCGCGCTCGACCCCGAGCTCGTCGGTGAGGTGCTGCAGGTGATGCGCGACCTCGCGAACGACGGCATGACCATGTGCGTGGTGACCCACGAGATGGGCTTCGCGCGGGAAGTCGCCGACAAGGTCGCCTTCATGGACGGCGGTCGCGT
>NZ_DYXM01000070.1 GCF_020742175.1 Dietzia timorensis | reverse complement strand
CTCATACGGCCTTGTTCTCCGCGCACTGGTGGACTCGCTGTATGACGGCGACGTAGCCCGGATCTCCCAGTACGGCGTGAGCTTCGCCGGCATCCTCTTCCCCGGCGAGACGCTGCGGGTACGCGCCTGGCGAAGCGAGAACGGCGTCGTCGCCACGGCGGATTCCGTCGAACGCGACAACGCCCCCGTACTGGGCAACATCGTTCTCGCACAGGATAAGTAGGCCCCGCTCGCCGCGCCGACCGTAAGATGAAGGCTCCTTCATCAAGGTTTCACTTTCGAATCATCCGCGCTCGACATGATCGTTGTAGTCGACGAATGACGTCGATGTACCTGCAACCTTCAAGGAGCCCACGATGAACAAGAAGCTCGGCATCGTCGCCGCCTTCCTCATCCTCCCCCTCGGCGCCGCGGCGGCGGCATTCGCCGTGAGCAACGAGCCGGGCGAGCCGAATGTCGCCGTCGAACGCGTTTCCCAGGATCTGCCGCGATACGACGATCCGTCCCAGCAGGTCGCACCTCCCGAAGATGACCTCGATGACGATCGCGACGACGATCGCGACGAGGTCCAGCACGTCCAGCCTCAGGTCCCGCAACCACAGCTGGACGACGATGATGACGTCGACGACGACTGGGACGATGACGATGTGGACGATATTGGCGACGATTGGGACGACGATGACGATGACGACGACTGGGACGACTAGTGTCGCCTAGCCTTCGGCGCCCAGGCGCCGTCCGCCCGATACCCGCGCGTTGGCGCATCGTCGGATGGATCCTCCTCACCACCGCGATCACGCTCATCGCCGTCGGGTTCACGGTGCGCTCGCTGCTCATCGCGGACGTCGCGCGGGACGCGAACACCGCGATCGACCAGGAGATCAGCGAGTTCGAGGCCTTCGCGGCGCAGGGCGTGGACCCGACGAGCGCGCAGCCATTCACCTCCGCCGAGCGCCTGCTCGCCGTGTACCTGAGCCGGCAGATCCCCACTTCCGACGAGGTACTGCTCGGGCTGGTCGACGACCAGGTCATCGCCGTCGATCGCAGCGGCGGTGACAACGGCCCGTACGATCTCATCGCCGACACCGCACTACTCGCAGAGCTCCGCACAGGATCCGCGGACTCCGGCGTCAACACCACCCCTGCCGGCGAGATGCGGTGGGCGCGAGTGCCCGTGGGCTCGCCCGACGGCGGCGACGCGTACCTGCTCGTCGCGGTCTTCACATCAGACGCGCTCGACGAGGCCGACCACACGATCCGGGTCCTCGCCGCCGTCGCGCTGGGCGGCCTCTTATTGACGGCGTTGTTCGGCTGGTTCGTGGCCGCACAGATACTCATGCCCATCAGACAGGTCCGCGAGGTCGCCGATTCGATCCAGGAGACCGACCTACTGCGGCGCGTGCCTGTCGAGGGGCGAGACGACATCTCCCAGCTCGCGATCACCTTCAACTCGATGCTCGACCGCCTGGCGCGGGCGCACGAGACGCAGCGTCGCTTCGTCGACGACGCCGGACACGAGCTGCGTACGCCGATCACCGTGATCCGCGGCCACCTCGAGACCACCGATGAAGACCCCGTCTCGCGCGCGAAAACGATGCGCCTGGTCGACTCCGAACTCGACCGCATGAGCCGGATCGTCTCCGACCTGCTCACGCTCGCCAAATCCGAGCGGCCCGATTTCGTCCGGCCCGCGGACACCGATCTCGCCGAACTCATGATCGACGTCGAGGCCCAGGCCGCCCAACTCGGTGACCGGCAATGGCAGCTCGTCGAGATCGCCGAGGGAACCGTCTCGCTCGATTCCCAGCGCATCATGCAGGCGATGCTCCAGCTCACCACCAATGCCGTCCAGCACACGAAGCCGGAGAGCCGAATCCGTCTAGGTTCGCGCTTTTCCGGTGGGGGCCAAGACAGGTCACTGCACTTCTGGGTCGGCGACGACGGCCCCGGCATCGAGCCGGGCGATACCGAGCGCATCTTCGCCCGCTTCGACCGGGGCGGCGGCGCATCGCACACCACGGCCGGCGCCGGCCTCGGCCTGTCGATCGTCTCCGCGATCGCCCGCGGGCACCACGGCGCGGCGCACGCCGAATCGGCCCTCGGCCAGGGCGCCACCTTCTACATCGTCATTCCCGCACCGGAAGGACCACAAGAACCGTGAACCGGATCCTCATCGCCGAAGATGACCCTCGAATAGTGTCGTTCCTCGAGAAGGGGCTGCGCAGCGCGGGGTTCTCCACGACCCACGTCGGAGACGGCCGCAGCGCCCTCGAGGGGTTGCGCTCGGAGCAGTTCGATCTCGTCATCCTCGACATCGGCCTACCCCTGCTGGACGGATTCGAGGTGCTGTCGCAGGCCCGCGGCCAAGGAATATCGACACCCGTAGTAGTCCTCACCGCGCGCGATTCGGTCCGAGACACCGTCACGGGGCTGACCTCGGGGGCGAACGACTACCTCGCCAAGCCTTTCCATTTCGCCGAGCTCCTCGCGCGCGTGCAGCTTCGCCTCCACGATGGATCCGCGGCCCACGACGACGCGCGCATCCTTGAGCACGACGGCCTTCGCCTCGACCTCCTCGCCCACACCGCCGAGGTCGACGGCGAGCCCACGAACCTGACGGCACGGGAGTTCTCGCTGCTCAAGGTCTTCCTGTCCCACCGCGGGCAGGTGCTCTCCCGGGAGCAGATCCTCGACCACGTGTGGGGATACGACTTCGACCCCGCGTCCAATGTCGTCGACGTCTATGTGCGCACGTTGCGCAAGAAGATCGGCGCGGACCGGCTGGTCACCGTCCGCGGCGCCGGCTACAAGATGCCCTGAGAAACAAAACTGGAACATTCTGATGCACCGTCTTGTGACGTGCGGCATACTCGAGATCGGATCCATTTTGGAACACGTTCTAGTTTTCGGTCCTCCGCGGGGGCGGTGGGCGCAAGAGACGGAGTAACCGCATGACGATGAACCTTGCCGACGCTTTCGAGGCCCTGTCCGATTCGATCGCGGATCGCGAGGCCCTGTACTTCGAGGGCGCTCGGCTGAACTACGCCGAGCTGGACGAAGGCGCCAACAAGGTCGGCCACTTCCTTGAGTCCATCGGGATCGGGAAGAACGACCACGTCGCGATGCATATGCGCAACAGCCTCGAATTCGTCGAGGCGCTCATCGGCTCACTCAAGGTCCGCGCGGTCCCGGCCAACATCAACTTCCGCTACACCTCGTCGGAGCTTGAGTACCTCTACTCGAACTCGGACTCGAAGCTCATCATCATCGACTCGGAGTTCACCGGTATCGCAGGCGAGATCCTCGCGCGCCTCGGCGAGCTGCAGCATGTCCTCGTGGTGGGCGAGGTCACCGATGCGTTTGCACGGCAGTGTTCTGACGCCGGAGTCGGGGTTTCCGCGTGGTCCGACGTCATTCCCGAGCAGTCCAAGGACAGAGGGTTCCCGGAGCGTTCGGGCGACGACCGCTACATGGTGTACACCGGCGGGACGACGGGTCATCCCAAGGGCGTCGTATGGACGCACACCGACTTTTATTACGCGGCACTCGCCGGCGGCAATCAGTACGGCGATCCCCACGATACGATCGAGGAGCTATGCAAGGCCGCGAAGGACACGCCGGCTATGTCGCTGCTGGTCACTGCGCCGCTGATCCATGGCGCTGCCGTGTATGCGATGTTCTCGATGTTTTTCATGGGCGCGAAGCAGGTGCTCATGCGCAATTGGGATCCGGTCGAGGCGCTATCGCTTATCGGCTCGGAGAAGGTCCAGATCATCATGATCGTCGGCGACGCGATGGGCGTGCCGTTCGTCGACGAGCTCGTCGACAACGCCGATTCCTACGATGTCTCCTCGCTGTTCGCCGTGAACTCGGGTGGGGCGATCTGGTCGCAGGCTTCGCGGGACAAGCTCAAGACCGTGCTGCCCGATATCTTTATCCGCGACAATTTCGGCGCCTCGGAGTCCGGCACGGACGGGCAGCTGAGCATGAACGATGCCGGCGAGCTGCGCCTACCGCCGAGCCCGCGTTCGATCGTCATCGACGAGCTGCTCGATCCTATTGAGCCCGGCAGCGATGCCATCGGTTACCTGGCGCGCGTCGGGCACGTGCCGCTCGAGTACTACAAGGATCCCGAGAAGTCGGCGAACGTTTTCAAGACCTTGTCCGACGGCCGGCGGATGTCTGTCCTCGGCGATATGGCCAAGGTCGAGTCCGACGGTTCGATCGTGCTGCTCGGGCGAGGCTCGGGATGCATCAACACCGGCGGCGAGAAGGTATTTCCGGAAGAGGTAGAACAGGCGCTCAAGGCTCACCCGGCCATCTTCGATGCTCTCGTCGCCGGCACCAAGGACCCGAAGTACGGCGAACGCGTGTCCGCCGTCGTCTCGCTCCGCGAGGGCTTCGACGAGCCTTCCCCGGAAGAACTCGCCGAGCACTGCCGCGCGAGCCTCGCGGGGTACAAGATTCCCCGGTCGGTCATCGTGGTGCCCGAGGTTCTCCGCTCGCCTTCGGGCAAGGCCGACTACCGGTGGGCCAAGCGCATGGTGGCCGACGACGACGTCGCCGTGTAGCGGTTGCCGATTAGCAGCTAGTACGGAGGGTTCTCCGGGTCGATGACCTTCCCCGCGGAGGCCTGCGGATCGGAATCGCGGAAGGGACCGTACATCAACGGCACCAGCCGTCGTTCACTACTCTTTCTCGGTTTCCGCGTCCGCGGGCGTCGCCGGAATTCGGCCGTCGAAGCCTCGCGGCGCTCCTTCCTCGTCGGCCCTGGCGGGCGCTTGTCCGCAGCCGGCTGCTCGCCGATGTCGGTGACGAACCCCGGCCCGCGATCTGCGGCTATCGAGTGGCAGATCGTGGCCAACTCCTTCGCAATACCGGCCAGCTCTTCAACCTGTTCCCGATAGTTCGCGGGTAGCGCCTCGTAGGACAGACCGAGCTCGGCCCTCCCCTGTCCACGATGCCCGGCGGGCACACTTGAGCCAACGGTACCGCCGGCGAATACAACCTCCACTGTCCCGTCGGGCCACAGTCGATAGTTTGTCTCGTTGTGTGTCTTATCTCTGTGGTGGTGCCGGCACAGGGCGATGAGATTATCTTCGCGAGTCAGCCCGCCCCGAAGTGGATCGTTGTGGTTGAACGGTATGACATGGTCCAGGTCGCAGCGCCCGGCGGACACTTGGCAGCCGGGGAACCGGCAGGTCCCGTCCCGCGCGGCGACCAGCCTTCGTAACGCCGCCGACGGCTTGTACGTGGTTTCCTCGCCCAGCCGGCCGACCAGCTCACCGAGCAACGCCATTGCATTCTCGAGATTGGTGCCGAGTTCGTCGGCACGCAGCGGCATCGTCGATAGCCTGGCACTGCGCGCCGAATCGAGAAGTTCGTCGAGCCGCTCGCGCGTAGAGGCCCCCTTCGCCGTGTACGCACGCTGCCTGGCGGCGCCTGCGTCCATATCGGCCACAAGCGTGATGTTCGGGGAGCACACCTGATGCCCGATCGGGGTGCAATCACCCACCGGCCGCTTGTCGATGCCCGTGACCATCTGGACGAGAGCGTCCGCGCGGCGCTCGGCAGCCGTGCGGGTTTCGCTTCCCATCTTGGCCCACGAGGCGGCGAGAGCGTCCACACTGCTCCACACTGCTTCGGCCTCCAGTGCAGGAAGCGTCGCCATAATGGTCGAGCTTGCCGGCGTCGCGGGCCACATGCGCACATCGCGCTTGTCCTTGCTGTCCTTTTCGTCCCGCTTGAGCGCCGCCCTATCGACCTTGCTGATGATGCGGTGGAGCTTCCGGGTCATCCCCGACGACCACCGAACGCACTTCCCATCCACGAGACACTCGGCGAGGATTCTGCCCTGGATCTCCAGCAGTTTGTCCTCGTCGACGACATGTTCGAGCTCGTCCGCGATCCGAAGCGCGACGGCCGAACTCATCCCTCCGTACATGAGGACGTTCCACACGCGGGTGCATCGTTGCACCGACATTGACTTCCCCAGCAGATTTCCCGCCCTGCTGGTGGTGAGGTTGTGTTCGACGGCGATACGATCTGCGGCCAGCGATTCAGGGTCGAAAGTCATGTAATCCGGATCCTCCGCAGTCGCGGGATCCATTTGCTCCGCTCGCGTCGTCTCAAGGGTGTCTAGCGCATGCTGCATTGCAGCACCCTCGGCGCAGCTCCCTAGCACGGTGAACACATTCGCCTGATCCTCGCTTGACGGAAGGTGGGCGGCGAGAGCGAGAAGGTCCCGTCCGGCGAACTGCAGCATGGCTGCAATAAGTGGGGAGTCTGTGCCAGACTCATCGAACTCATCCTGAACGTTGGCGATGGTAGCACTCAATTGTTCTAGAGCCTCGACGACACCGGTAGCGCCATCGCGCAGACATGTCGCCGACTCGGCGATTACTCGTTTGAACTGCTTATCGCACTCTAGAGGCGCGTACCGAATCTTCTCTTCATCCAACATCTGGGGCGTCCGTCCACCGAAAGATAACGCTGTTACTGCTATTTATCATAGACCACCCGTTCGATTATAGCTAGACCTTTTCGATACCATTTTAGGCCGAAAACCCAGGCGCCGCAGAGGTCACATGGGGCACAGGAGTCGGCCGCGCAAGCCCCAGCAACAGCCCCACGCAGGCCCCAAAATGCGCACGAAAATGCGCA
>NZ_DYXM01000069.1 GCF_020742175.1 Dietzia timorensis | reverse complement strand
TTAACCAGTGCATCCCACTACATATTGCCATTGACTCGACCAACGGAGATTCCATGCGCGGTCGTTACCTGCGCACGAAGACGGTCGCCGCTGCGCTGGCGTTGCTTTCAATTTCAGTCCTCGGAGCAGGCTGCGGAAGCAGCGTTAATCGTGAAAAAACCGAACAAGCGCTTGAACTCGCGTCGAAGGAGAAGGGCTATGAGGGCTTGGTTAGCTTCTCCACGGGGGAATACAAGGGCGACGCGAGTTTGGACGCACAGATTAGCGCCGGCGAAGCCACCCCTGAGGAAGCCAAAGCGATGCTCGACTTCGTCAACGAGCAATTCCGGAGTGATGATGCCCGCGGCTATTCGGAGAAACGACTGAAAATGAACTGGATCGTGAGTGGTACCGAGATATGGATTGATGACGGCGCCGACACTGCTCTACTTCGCTCCATCGGCGAACTCGCGACCGAATCGGATCGGGTCACGATGGTACAGGCGACATCCCACAACGAGATGATTGATGTCGGCCTCGAACGATGCGGCACCGCCCAGTGCATCAACGAGACAATAGACGAAACCGGTGAGCACCTCGACTCGCTGTACGCCCAGCAAGCTAAATCGTTGGCTGCAGAATCTTCCGGGCTGCGTTCGGGACTCTCTCAGAGGTTCAGCATCGACCTCTCCGAAACGGGAGTCAGCGATCCCACCGAAGGCCTCACCATCTTACTCAACGGTGCACCGGCATCGGACGGTGCACAAGAGAGCAGCTCTACACGTGTCGTAGATGCGCTACACGAGGCTGCGGGCATTATCGAACTCGCCGAGCCCTACGTTCTGACTACATTCGTCGATACCCCATCGACAGTGAGGCTCCACCGCTCGTTCTCGGAAGAAATCCCCGATACGGAGTTCGACCGAGCCCTGAGTCGAGTGATGACATATGCCTGTGGAAAATTCGACACGGTGGAGGACAACTATTCCGAGTTCGACGTCGCCTCGTCCCCGGAATGCAGCGAATAAGTCCCCGTCGTCTACGCGGCGGTCGGTGTCTACGCGGTGAACGAGGTCGCGGACGACGGACGGATGAGTAACTCCGACGTCATGCCTGGGTTGTGGTTGTTGATGGAACATTCAGCTCGGCGCGTACATCCATGAGGGAGGACAACGATGGGTGGACACGAGAGCTGATGCGAATACGAAACGTTTTGGCGGCCGTCGTACTGTCGGTGGCGATGCTTGCGACCGGGTGCGCGCTCGTCGGGCCGGACCTGGAAGAGTTGAGCAGCCAATTCAACGAACAGGCGCGCAGTAACGGATACGGCGAACTAGTTCACTATGCGGTCGAGGATTTCGACGGCAAGGACACGCTGCACGTCGACATGGGGCTCAACCGAGTGAGCCCCGATGACTCCGCCGAAATAGTCGGCTTCGTCCGGCACCAGCTGGAGAGCGAGCGACAGGGCAATCTACTTCGGACCACGACGTTCGATTTCGATGACCAGATCGGCAACGCAATCATCGATATCGACTCCCGAATCGACTTTCGCCCGCTCGAGTCTGTGGCGAATCTCGTCGCCGCGTCCGACCAGATAATGCAGGCGCAATTTAACTCCGATATCGACTACACGGAGATTCACATCCCGGGGTGCGAATCCAGCGAATGCGTACGTCGCATCGGCGGCGAGATCGGTGCGCCACTCGACGAGCTTTTCGCGCAGCAGGTGTCGGCTTACTCCGATCGACGCTCGGATTCCGACGGGCCGCAAGAACAGTCGTTGACCCTGAGCATGGGAGACCTCGAACCCGAAAATTCCATCGATCCCCTCCGCATTTGGATCTCGGACTCACGAGACCTCGACTATTGGACGCTGGTGAACGAGGGGCGGCTGTCGAATCATTTGGAGGCTGCGGCCGCGGTAAAGGAACTTGCCGGCCACGGGACCGTTGAGGCGGTTGGCGGCGTCGACCCGGCGCGGATATCGCTCGCACATCCAGATGGGGCCGACGGAGCGGGCGATGCAGGGTTCGCCGAAGCCGAGCGGCGGGTCTTGGACTTCGCTTGTGCGGACTATCAGGTCGTCGACATTGAAGACCGCGAGGTGGACGTCGCGGAGTCCGGGCAGTGCGGGTAGGCGGATTCGATGCCAGGGGACCAACGCGATTAGGAAGACGAGTCGGAACGGGTTACTGAATCCGACTGCCAGAACCTGAAAGAGATCAATTTGGGCGAATCAACGTTCGTTCCGTCGAAAGAAGTGAGGTGTCGATAGTGTCTCTCGCAATTTCTCGTTCAACGGCCCTCAACATCGTGTGGACGGGCGGACTCGGCTTGCCTTTCGTGATCTTTCTATTCCGCGCGGCGGTTGATTACGACGGTTGGATGACCGCGATTTACGTGCTCTTCTACGGCCCTCTGCTGCTCGTTATTTCTCTGATCCTCGGCGTCTGCATGCACAGCGTCCCGAAGACCACTCCCCCAACGTCGCAGTTATGGTTGCCAATTACAGGCTTTCTGGTCTGGTATGCCTGCAATATTTTTGGGGTGGGTATCGTGCTGTCCGATGTTTCGGACCAAGACGACTTCTTCAGCCCATTGCACGACATCATTCCGACCAAATACGAGTTCGAGATCGTCGGGCTGATCCTGGGAGTCGGGGCATTGGGCATAATCTTCATGTTCGTCCAGATCTGGCGACTCGAACAAAAATTCCGCGTCCCGCCAGAAGACCAAGAGCGAGAAAATTCAGCCGACTCCGGCTGCCCATGAGTTAGCGCTCAGCCCACACAGTCGGACTCGAACCGACACTATGACGGTTTTAAGCCGCCTGCCTCTGCCAATTGGGCTATGGGAGCTCGCGGATACTAGGCCGCGCTAATGCGTTTTTACAGGCGGCGAGTTACTCCGGCACAAGTGGCACCAAACGGCATCACTTCAGAAGCTTCGTGTTGGAATCGGAGAAGCTACTTCGCTTTCGAGGTAGATCAAGTTCGTGGTTGAAGAGTGGACAATTCACAGGGGCACCTACGAAGATCGACCCTGATTTACCGACAGGGTGTGTCAAATAAGTCCGAAAAGAAGACTATTGCCATTTCGTAAACATAATTACATACTTATCTCCATGGGCCAGAGTAAGAACTTGCATATCTACGGTTTTGGGCGGTTGTGGTGCGCAGCAGCTATGGGTTGCCTCTTAACCTTGTACGCCTGTAGCACCAGCGATTCGGACACTTCGTCAACCACAAGCACGGTAACGAGCAGTCAAAAGGAGACGTCAAGCACCTCGGCGACGCTTTCATCACCCATGCCTACGGAACCAACTATTACCACTGAGCAAAGTTCGGTGTCTGAACCCGAAATTCCGGCCGTTTCCACTTCGGCCGTCGAGCCTTACACGGAGGTACAGACAGCGCAGCCAGAGGTCCCTGCTTACTCCGGCCCGTCCATCGGTGATAGCTGCATTGGTGCGAATATCGGAATGCGGGCCGTCGACGCGAATGGCAATTCGATCATGTGCGACAACTATGCGTGGGTCCTTGACCAAGGCCAAGTCCCTTCTCACCCATGGGCTGACGACCAAAGGGCCTGGACAGAGTGCATCGAATCACAAACCGAAGAGGTTTGCAGACAGCAGCTCGATGGCTAGCTCAGAGTAAACGATGGACGGACTGCGCTTTCTAATGCGCTACAGAAAGAGCGATGCCGTCGAGGATGTCCTTTTCGCTGACGACGAGGGTGTCGATGCCGGCGGACTCGGCGAGGTCTGCCAGGCGCATCGCGATCAGCGCTCCCCCGCCGATGACGTCGGCGCGGCCCGCATGCATGGGGCCGAGGGCGCTGCGCTCCTCCGACGTCATACCCAGGAGGTTGTGGCAGACGCGGCGCAGGTCCGCCAGCGGGATGCGCGAGAGGTGGATGCGCGCCGGCTCGTAGGAGTCGAGATCGAGAGCGAGCGCCATGAGGGTGGTGAAGGTGCCGGCGACGCCTACCCAGGTGCGGGCCTGCGTCGCGTCGACGTGGGTGAGCGCCTCGGACACGGACTCGTCGATGATGGCCTTCGCGTCGCGAACCTCGGTGGCTTCGGGCGGCTGCGAGTGGAGGACGCGCTCGGTGAGGCGGACGCAGCCGATGTTCATCGAGTGCGCCGCGTCGATGTGTGGGCGGCGGTCTTCGAATCTGCCGACGACGAGTTCGGTGGAGCCTCCGCCGAGGTCGGTGACCATGAACGGGCCTTCTGCGGGATCGAGCTCGCCGACGCCACCGGCGAAGGTGAGCTCGGCTTCGGTGTCGCCGGAGATGACCTCGGCGCGGGCTCCCGGGAAGTGCTGGCCGAGGACGTTGGCGGTCATGCCGAAGAAATCGTCCTTATTGGCCGCGTCGCGGGTGGCGGAGGTGGCGACCATGCGGATAGCTGTGGCGCCGAGCTTGTGCGCGGTGGCGGCGTAGTCGGTGAGCGCCTCGCGGCAGCGTTCGATGGCGGCGGGGTTGATCTCGCCGGTGGCGTCGACACCCTCGCCGAGGCGGATGACGCGCATCTCGCGGGTGAGGTCGACGAGCTTCGTGTTGCCGTAGGTGTCGGTGGTGGCTTCGGCGACGAGGAGGCGGATGGAGTTGGTGCCGCAGTCGATCGCGGCGACGACCTTGTTGGGCTTCGCGTCCGGCACTCGCTACTCCCCTGCGGCGTTGAGATCGTTGGCGTCGGCGT
>NZ_DYXM01000068.1 GCF_020742175.1 Dietzia timorensis | reverse complement strand
AAGAACGGATGGCCGGACACGGTGAACCCTGTGGCGAGTACGAGGACATCCAGTTCGTGGACCGTGCCATCCGTGGTTTCGACGCCGGTGGGCACGACCCGCCGGATCGGTTCGGTGATGACGTCGGTCTTCGCATCCGCCATGGCGGGGAAGTACGTGTTCGAGAACGTCGGCCGTTTGCAGCCGAACATGTAGTCCGGGGTGAGCTTTGCGCGCAGTTCCGCATCGGGAACCTGGCGTCGGAGGTGGGCCCGCGCAGTGGCCTCCATGACCTTGAGGAGGGCCGGTCGGAACACGAGGCCGTAGACCATCGACTCTAGGAGGACGTCAACGGTGCGACGCAACGCCCTCTGGGTGGCGGGAACGCGCGCGAAGAGGCGCTGCAGCGGGGTCGGGATCGGGCGGTCCGCGTGCGGGAAGATCCACGTCGGGGTGCGTTGGAAAACGGTGAGCGAGTCACCCGCGCGCACGGCCTGCGGGATGATCTGTACCCCAGAGGCGCCGGTTCCGACGACCCCGATGCGCGCGCCGCTCCAATCCGCGGTGTGGTCCCAGCGCGCGGAGTGTAGGACGGTGCCGGCGAATTCTTCGAGTCCTTCCAAACGCGGGGTCGACGGTTCGCTGAACGGTCCGAAGGCGCCGACGACGACACGCGCCCGCCACGCGCCGGCGGAAGTGGTGACGTTCCAGAATTGCCCCGCCTCGTCCCAGCGCAGGTCGAGGATCTCGTGGCCTAGCCGCAGGTGTGGTCCGATACCGAACTTCTCGCACACGTCGCGCAGGTAAGCGAGAAGCTCGGGCTGCAGGGGGTAGAGGCGGGACCAGTCGGGCTTTTGGGCGAACGAGAAGGAGTACAGCGCCGCCGGGATATCGCACTGTGCGCCCGGGTAGGTGTTCGCCTGCCAGGTGCCGCCGACCTCCGTGGCGCGGTCGAAGACGAGGAAGTTGGTAATGCCCTCGTCGAGCAGTCGCTTTGCGGTGCAGATGCCGCCGAACCCCGCGCCGACCACCGCCACCTCGAGCATGTGATTCGGGAGTGGACCGTTCTCGTTGTCCATGAACAGCTCCTCGCTGTAGCCGGCGTGGACGGCGCGCTCTGGGCGAGTCGTCCGTCGGGTGATACGTGTTTCAGTTTGATGTAGACATCACGTGATGTCAACAGTTGATCTGTTCGGCTTTGGACTCCCGCGGCCTGACGGCGCCGCGAAGTGGTCGTCGATCGGCCCCCACGGGGAGGTGAGGACCGTGTTAGGTTCGACGTGAACCACTTCCGTGCGGTGAAAGGCAGTCCCACATGGGTACCGGGCTCATAATTCTGATCGTCGTCATCATCCTTGTGGTGATAGCGGTGGCGGTCGCCATCGGCATGTACAACGGCCTCGTCCGCATGCGGAACAACGCGCGCGAGGCGTGGGCGCAGATCGACACGCAGCTCCAGCGCCGCGCCGACCTCATTCCCAACCTCGTCGAGACCGTCAAGGGCTACGCCAAGCACGAGAGCGAGACCCTGCAGCGGGTCACCGACGCGCGCGTCGCCGCGCAACGCGCCCACGAAACCGGCGAAGTCGCCGACGCGAAGACAGCGGAAACCGCGTACAAGGACGCGATGGTTCGGGTCAACGCAGTCGCCGAGCAGTACCCGGACCTCAAGGCCAGCCAGAACTTCCTGTCGTTGCAGGAGGAGCTCGCGACCACCGAGAACAAGGTGTCCTTCGCGCGCCAGCACTACAACGAGGCCGTCAATTCCTACAACACCAAGCGCGAGGTCTTCCCCTCGAACATCTTCGCCGGGATGTTCAACTTCAAGGCCGCCGAGCTCTTCGAGGTCGAGGACGAAGCCGATCGTCGCGCGCCCGGCGTCCAGTTCTAGAGCGCGAAGGTCGCGTTAACCTCTGATGGCGTCCTTCTCCTCCGAGCTCAAGCGGCTACGCCGAGGCGTGTTCGTTGCGTGGTTCGTCAACTTCCTCCTCCTCGCGCTGACGATCCTCGCGGCGATGCTGTTCGTCGCGTTGCCGAGCAACGTCACCAACGAAGAACTCCTGCGCTACCTGCTTCTCTACGCCGGAGTTGCCGTGGTCGTCGCCGCTGTGATCCTCTCGTTCGTCATGCTGCTCTCGTCGTCCGTCGTCATGGGGTCGGTGGGCGGCGACCACGAGCGGGTCACCAGCGGGCAGCTTTATAACATCGCCGAGGAGATGTCGATCGCCTCGGGAATGAAGGTGCCCGACGTCTACATCCAGCACGGCACAGGCGTCGCGAACGCCTACGCGCTGAGCAACCGCAAGGGCCACGCGCGCGTCGTGTTCACAGCGGAGATCCTGCAGACCCTCGACCGCTCCGAGGTCCAGGCGGTCATGGCGCACGAGCTCAGCCACGTCTACACCGGGGACTCGGTGGCGATGACCAGGCTCATCGCGCTGACGTCGACGGTCGGCATCATCGCGGGGATGTCCTCGCGCATGTTCTTCGGACGGCGCGGTGGCGGCGGCAATAACAACAACGGCAAGGCCAACCCGCTGGCGATCGTCATTATCGTGCTGGCGCTGATCTTCCTGCTCGTCGCGCCGATCCTCTCCCGCGTCGGCAACGCGTTCATGTCCCGCAAGCGGGAATCGCAGGCCGATGCGAACGCGGTGCGCTTCACCCGGAACCCCACCGCTATGGCGAGCGCGCTGGCCAAGATCGACGGCTACAGCTACCAGTCCGGCGCCGACAATAAGAAGAGCGCCGAGAAGTTCTACAAGACGGTCGGCGCTCTCGCGTTCTTCAACCCGGCGAAATTCGCCGGCGCCTTCGCCACGCACCCGCCGATCGGGGAACGGGTCGACGCTCTGGTCAAAATGGGCGCGGCGCCCCCGCAAGCGCCCGGGACCTAGCTCCGCCCGCCGGGGTGGGTACCTTGGCAGGCATGGACGACCAGAACAACGCGGCAGGCGAGTCCGGGCTCGTCGGGATCAGCTTCGACTCCGGGCCACTGGAGCTCACGCCGGTCATGGTGCGCGAGTTCGCCGCCGTTACACATTCCGATGACGGCGGAGAGCAGGTGCCCCACACGATTGCCGCTCCTCTCACGTCGGGGGTCCAGGAGAAACTCATCGGCGACGAACGCCTGGGGATCGACCTCGCCCGCACGATGCATACCGAGCAGCGGATCGAGGTGTCCCATCCGCTCGAGGTCGGGACGACCTACACCGCGACCGCGACTGTCGAGTCGATCCGCAAGGCTGCCGGCGGAAGGTTGATTACCTTCGTCACCGATGTCCGCGACCCGGGCGGATCGACGGTGCAGACGCTGCGCACGACGCTGCTGTCCGCGCTGGCCGAAGCGGACGAGAGCACGGGAGGGGCGGAATGAGCACGCAGTGGCCGAAGTTCGGCGAACGCACAATCGAGCTGAACCGCAAGGACCT
>NZ_DYXM01000067.1 GCF_020742175.1 Dietzia timorensis | reverse complement strand
CTTCTTCGAGCACAACGAAACCGCCCGCACCCCGTGGCTCGTCGAGCGTGCCGCGGCCGGCGAGTCGATCCTCGTGGTCACCGACGCGGGGATGCCCTCGGTCTCGGATCCTGGTTTCGCCATCGTGTCAGCAGGTATGACGGCGAACGTCCCCATCACCTGCCTGCCGGGCCCCTCCGCCGTCACCACTGCGCTCGTTCTGTCCGGGCTGCCCGTGGACCGGTTTGCCTTCGACGGATTCCCGCCGCGCAAACCGGGGAAGCGCCGCACCTGGCTCGCCTCGCTGGAACGAGAAGAGCGCACGGTCGTGTTCTTCGAGTCGCCGCATCGGGTGGGGGCGACACTCGCCGATGCCTCCGAGGTGCTCGGACCGGATCGGCAGGCCGCGGTGTGCCGGGAACTGACAAAGACCTACGAGGAAGTGCTGCGCGGTTCTCTTGCCGAGCTCGTCGAGCGAACCGCAGACGGTGTGCGAGGCGAGATCGTCGTCGTGCTCGCGCCGGCAGAACCTCGGGAGACCACCGAATCCGACATCGACGCGGCCGCCGCCGAGGTCCTCGACGTCGCAGAGGGCGAGGGGATCCGCGTCAAGGACGCGGCCGCGCGGGTAGCCGAGCGCACCGGAATCGCGCGCAAGGCGCTGTACGACGCGGCCGTAAGATTGCAATAGCGGACAGCCCCCGGCGAAGAGGCTGCGTGTGATCGGCACCGAAATCGTCGAAGTGCCCTGCTAGGCCAGCCGAATGTCGCCGAATGTGAAATATTGCTCCCACTACGACGTACCGGCAGCATATAGGCCCTATTCAGGTATGTCTCAGCTGAGAATTTCCGGCATTCGGGTTGAAACATCGGCAAAGTAGTGAAAGCTTTGCTGTTATGCCTAATTCTGCCAAAGACCCTAAAGAGACTCGGGGGCCCGGTTCGTCCGGGTCCGCGGTTGCTAGTTCTACGGCCGATACCGCCGTCGCTCAGGATCCGAACAGCCCCGCGCCCTCGGACCCGAATGTCAAGAAGACAGACTGGGTCGTCGTCTCGGCGACGCTCGCCGTGGTCGCGGCGGTCGTCCTATGGGGTGTCGCCTGGACCGATAGCTTTTCCAGCGCCGCCGACAATGCATTCAGCTGGACCACCGGAAATCTCGGCTGGGCCTTCGTGCTGATCCAGACCTCGGCGGTCGGTTTCGTCATCTACCTCGCGTTGTCGAAGTATGGTTCGATCCGCATCGGAGCCGACGGAGAACGCCCCGAATACCGCACTGGCTCGTGGATCGCGATGATGTTCGCTGCCGGCATGGGCATCGGTCTGATGTTCTTCGGCGTGTCCGAGCCGCTCGCACACTTCCACGACGCGCCTCCCGGGGTCGAAAATCCCACTTACGGCATGGCGATGGCGACCACCGCCTTCCACTGGGGCATGCACCCGTGGTCCGGCTACGCCGTGGTGGGACTCGCGCTCGCTCTCACCGCGTACCGCTACGGCCGCACGCACCTCATCTCGCAGGCGATGATCCCGGTCATCGGTGAAAAAAACGCGAAGGGCGGACTGGGCAAGTTCCTCGACGTGCTCACGATTCTCGCGACCATCTTCGGCACCGCCTGCTCGCTCGGGCTCGGCGCCCTGCAGATCCAGACCGGGCTCAATGAGACAGGCGCGATTTCCACCAGTGGCATCGGGGTCGTCATCGGCGTCATCGTTGTGCTCGGCCTCGCGTTCCTCGCCTCTGCCGCCTCGGGTGTTTCCAAGGGAATCCAGCTACTGTCGAACATCAACATGGTGCTGGCACTGTGCCTGGCCTTGTTCGTCGCGGTCTTCTCAGGTGCGCTCGTCCTCATCCTCAACCTGGTACCGACCTCGCTCGGCCTCTACCTGCAGAACTTCCTCGACATGGCCTCCCGTACGGGCGCGAGCCAGAACGGGGAAGCGGGTGAGTGGCTAGGTTCCTGGACCATCTTCTACTGGGCATGGTGGGTGTCCTGGTCGCCCTTCGTCGGAATGTTCCTCGCGCGCATCTCCCGCGGGCGCACGATCCGCCAGTTCGTGGCCGGGGTCGTTCTCGTGCCCTCGGGCATGTCGATCGTGTGGTTCTCCATCTTCGGCGGTACTGCGCTTCATCTCGAGGAAATCGGCAATACCATTCGCGATGCGGACGTCTCCGAGCGCGAGCTGTTCAACGTTGCCGGCAACCTGCCCGGCTCGATGATCATCATGATTCTTGCGATGGCTCTGATCTCGATCTTCTTCATCACCTCCGCCGACTCGGCGTCGGTCGTCATGGGCGGTATGGGCCAGTACGGAATCGAGGAACCCGCCCGATACGTCACCGTGTTCTTCGGCATTTGCACAGGTGCAATCGCCATCATCATGCTGCTGGCAGGTGGTGGCGGTTCCGAAGCGCTCGACTCGCTGCAATCGATCACGATCATCGCGGCGTCGCCCTTCCTCGTCATCCTCGTCGTGCTCGCGGTATCGATCATGAAGATGCTGCGTGCCGACCCGACCGGTCGCACCCTCGCCGCGATGCGCAGCCCGTTTGCGTGGCGCCGCCTGTCCGGGGCGAGCAAGGACGAGGCTCTCAACGACGGCCCCGTCCCGATGCCCGGCTCGGATGAGGCCATCGAGCAAGAAGAAGCCGAGGCAGCAGCGGGCGGAAAAGACGAGCCACTCCTCTGACCTCCGACGTCATCCTCGGTTTTGTTCGAGCCGCCCCGCGCAGACGTGCGGGGCGGCTCTTTCGCTTCATGGTGGGTGGGGCCGTGCAACCTGGCACGGCCGTACAACACCAACACGCCATTGACGGCGGAGTGGTCGTATTCGGAGCCGCGGCACCTAGTCCATTAGGGTTTAGGACATGGGTAAAGCTGTGTTCGTCGCCGTCGCATGGCCGTATGCCAACGGCCCCCGCCACATCGGCCACGTGTCCGGATTCGGTGTTCCTTCGGACGTGTTCGCGCGTTTCCAGCGAATGTCGGGCAACGACGTGCTCATGGTCTCGGGCACGGACGAACACGGCACTCCGCTCCTCGTGCAGGCGGAGAAGGAGGGCGTGCCGGTCCAGACGCTCGCCGACCGCTACAACCGCGTCATCGTCGATGACCTCGTCGGCCTCGGGCTGTCGTACGACCTGTTCACCCGTACAACCACCCGGAACCACTTCGCGGTGGTTCAGGAACTCTTCCGCGGACTGCACGACAACGGCTACATGGTCCCCAAGACCACGACCGGCGCGATCAGCCCGTCGACGGGCCGTACGCTGCCCGACCGCTACATCGAGGGCACGTGCCCGATCTGCGGTTACGAAGGGGCGCGCGGCGACCAGTGCGATAACTGCGGAAACCAGCTCGACCCGATCGATTTGAAGAACCCGGTGTCGAAGATCAACGGCGAGACCCCAGAATTCGTGGAGACCGAGCACTGGTTCCTCGACCTGCCCGCCCTCGCCGAGGCGCTGGGCACCTGGCTCGACGGGCGTACCGATTGGCGCCCCAACGTGCTCAAGTTCTCCAAGAACCTGCTCGCCGACCTGCGCCCGCGCGCGATGAGCCGGGACATCGACTGGGGCATCCCGATCCCGATCCCGGACTGGCAGGACCGCAAGGACAAGAAGCTCTACGTGTGGTTCGACGCCGTCGTGGGCTACCTGTCCGCGTCCATCGAATGGGCGTGGCGGATCGGCGAGCCGGAGGCATGGCGCCGCTGGTGGACCGACCCAGAGGCGCTGGCCTACTACTTCATGGGCAAGGACAACATCACCTTCCACTCGCAGATCTGGCCTGCGGAGCTCCTCGGTTACACGGGTCAGGGCGCGAAGGGTGGCGAGCCGGGCGCGCTCGGCGAGCTCAACCTGCCCACGGAGGTCGTGTCCTCGGAGTTCCTCACGATGAGTGGCTCGAAGTTCTCCTCGTCCCGCGGCGTGGTCATCTACGTACGAGACTTCCTCGACACCTTCGGCGCCGACGCGCTGCGCTACTTCATCGCCGTGGCCGGCCCGGAGAATCAGGACACCGATTTCACCTGGGACGAGTTCGTGCGCCGGGTCAACTTCGAGCTCGCCAACGAATGGGGCAACCTCGTCAACCGGACGATCTCGATGGCACACAAGAACTTCGGCCACATCCCCGAGCCCGCCGAGCTCGAAGACCTGGACACCGAGCTGCTCGCGGCCGCGGAGAAGGCATTCGTTACCGTCGGCGAGCACCTGTCCCAGTCAAGGTTCAAGGCCGGCGCCACCGAGGCGATGCGCGTGGTCGGCGCGGCCAACCGATACATCGCCGCGTGTGAACCGTGGAAGCTCGCGAAGGACCCCGAGAAGCGGGACCGGCTCGCGACCGTGCTGCACACCGCGTTGCAGGTAGTCTCCGATGCCAACGCGCTGCTCACGCCTTTCATCCCTTCTGCTTCGCAGAAGGTGTTCGAGGCGCTCGGCGGCAGCGGCGTGTGGGCGGCCATGCCAGAGGCACGCGAGGTGGAAGACGACCTGCCGGTCGAGCCCGTCGGCGTCGGCGTTCCCGAGGCGGGGCGCACCTACGCCACGATCCAGGGCGACTACGCTTCGGCAAAGGCCGTGTGGGCGCGTACCCCGATCGAGCCGGGAACCGAACTCGCGAAACCGAGCCCGATCTTCGCCAAGCTCGATCCGGAGCTCGCCGAGACCGGGCCCGAATGGGCGCCTGTCCAACACGAGGACGCCTGAGAGGTGCGCCGCGGCGGGCCGGCACCCGCCCGCACGCGCACACCGAACGACCATGCACGACGACGTCGCCGGAAGCGACGCCACGACGCAGAGGATTTTCCACCAGTGGGTAAGAAGAAGCCGCGCCCGACACCGATTCCGCCCGAGCCGCTGGGCTCGCTGTTCGATGCGCACACACACCTGTGGTCGTGCGGCGCGAGAACGCGCGACGAGGTCCGCGCGATCATGGACCGCGCCGTGGCGACCGGCGTGGGGACCGTATGCAACGTCGGCGACGGAATCGAGGAGACCCGGCAGGCCGTCGCGGCCACGCAATGGGACGAGCGGGTCGTCGCCGCGGTTGCGGTACACCCGACCAAATCGCAACAGCTCACCGAGGAGGTGCGCGCCGAGCTCACCGAGCTGGCCGGGCACAAGCGCGTCGTCGCGATCGGGGAGTGCGGGCTCGACTGGTACTGGCTGGACAAGGACGAAACCACCGCCGACAAGGACACCCAGATCGAGGCGCTACATTGGCACATCGATCTGGCTAAAAAGCTCGACAAGCCGCTGATGATCCACAACCGCGAAGCGGACGAGGACCTCATGCGGGAGCTGAAGAGCGCCGGCGAGCCGGGCACTGTGATCCTGCACTGCTTCTCCTCGCCGATCGAAGTCGCCCGCGAGGCGCTCGACCGCGGGTACGTGCTCTCCTTCGCGGGCAATTCGACCTTCCCCGCCAACGAGCACCTGCGTCAGGCTTGCGCCGAGGCGCCGGCCGAGCAGATCCTCATCGAGACCGACGCACCGTTTATGACCCCGGTGCCCTTCCGCGGCGCGCGTAACGAACCCCAGTACATCGGCCACACCGCCCGCGAGCTCGCGAAGGCTCGCGGAATGGACGCCGAGGACTTCGCCTCACAGACAACAATCAACGCACGCCGCATCTACGGCCTCTAGAAACCACAAGAGAATCATTCGCGACTTGTAACTCATTCGACACTTTTGTTCACATGAACCTCGCTGGTGGGCGAGTTTTTTGAATCAGCGGCATAACGTTCGTTATCGTGTCGTAATGTAGTTCGCGCACATCCCGCGCGATATCGCTAACGCAAGGACGCCGTACGTGACTTCTCCGCTTCCCGCTGAGCCCACCCGCATCAACCCCGACGCACACGAGGGGCACAAGAAGCATCGAGGCAACCGCCACTTCCACCGCCTGCGCAACTCGAACTCCAAGTTCCTGCGCGTGTCGATCGCGGCGATCCTCGCGACGGTCACGATCGGCGGCGTCAGCGCCCTCGAGCTCCGCAAGGATGTCACCGTCTCCATCGACGGTGAGGAGGTCGAGCTCACCACGTTCAAGTCGGACGTGCGTTCCGCATTGGACGAGGCGGGCTACAAGGTCGGGGAGAACGACGTGATCACCCCGGGGCTCGACGCCTCGCTCGGATCCGGCGACACCGTCTCCGTCGACCGCAGCCGCCCGGTCTCGCTGGTCGCGGAGTCCGGCGTCATCGACGCGCAGACCACCGCCAAGACGGTGGGCGAGTTCCTCTCCGAGAACGGCATCGACGCGTCCGCGCTGCGTGGCGGCGACGCCGATGACAAGCTTCCGCTCGACGGTTCGCGCATCGAGGTCGCCGTGCCGCGCGTGGTGACTATCGCCGACGGCAACGACGAGCTTCACCGCGAGTACGTCTTCGGCAATACGGTGCGCGAGGCGTTCGAGCGCTCGGGTACCCCGCTCGGCAAGGACGACATCGTGCTGCCCGCCGCCGACGCCCCGATCCTGCCGGGCATGTTCATCCGAGTCCTCCGCGTCACCCACGAGGAGGAGAAGACCCTCGCGCCGATCGATCCGCCGCGCGAGGAAATCGACGCGCCCGAACTCGACGAGGGCACCGAAGAGGTCGTCACGCCCGGTACTCCCGGCGAGCGCGAGGAAACCTGGACCGTCACCAAAGTCAACGGCAACGAAACCGAACGCCATATGACGTCGGAGACCACCCTCACCGAGCCCGTCGCGACCACGGTGCGCGTCGGCTCGAAGAAGGACGCGCCCGCAACCCCCGCGGTGGCCGCGGGCGGCACCGTGTGGGACGAGCTCGTCCAGTGCGAGGCGACCGGCAACTGGAACATCAACTCCGGCAACGGCTTCTCCGGTGGCCTCCAGTTCACCCCGTCCACCTGGCAGGCATACGGCGGCGGAGAGTTCGCGCCGGAAGCGTGGCAGGCAACCCGCGAGCAGCAGATCGTGGTGGCCGAGAAGGTCCAGGCCGCGCAAGGCTGGGGCGCCTGGCCGGCGTGCACCGCCAAGATGGGACTGCGCTAAACCGCAACACGCCTTTGCGCAGGGTATGGTCCGAGCGGACACTTTGCCCTACGCTGGGGTTCGGGCGCAGCATTACGCGCGCACCGATTACTGAAATCCCCTCGTTCCAGGATGGTTAATGGAGCTTTCTGCCTTCCACCAGTGGGCACCCGAACAGGATCTCGAAGGCGAGGACCTGTCGATAGAAATCAGTTCGACCTCGACCACGATTGACGTGGACGAGGTCGAGGAAGAGCCGACCGTGCTCGTCGCCTCCGCATTGGAGGACGAGGGCGAGCTCGTCGAGGGCGAGAATGATGCCCGCACCGAGGACGACACCGGCGATCCCTGGCTCGAGACGGACTACATGTCCTGGGCCGAGCGGATCAGCGGAGACCTGTGCTTCGCGGATCAGGTTGAGCGAGACCTGCACATGGCCACCCCGCTGGGGTAGGCCACATGCAAGCCCCCGCCTGCTAGAACTGGCGCTTGCGCTGGCGGCCGACGAGCCACAGGATCAGCCCGAGCACGAGAAGCAGCACGCCGCCGATCCCGGCGAAGATCGCCACGGCGAGGCCCACTCCGCTGCCCACAGCATCGTCGATTCCGGTCTTCTCGGACACGATGAACGGCGAGTCACAGGAAACCGAGTACGTCCCGTCCTGCTGGATATTGATGTGCCCGATCTTCGTGTAGGTGTTGCTGCCGGAGGTGACCGTGATGTCCGCATCGACCCCGTCGACGCTCGACTGATCGCCCTGCGGTGACAGGCTGCACTGCACGTACGCCGAATCGACGCCCTGTGTAACGGCCCACACGCCGCGTTCATCGCCGGCCGAGAGCTCGACCGAGGCGGTTTCGTTGGCGGCGTACTGTTGCTCGTCGTCGAAGGCGCTCACCGCACCGGCGATTCCCACCCCGGCGATAATCGCGCCGACGATCGACGCGACGAGCACGACTGCGCCGACGATCGTTAGGCCGATGCCCCACTTGACCATGCCCGGGCTCTTCGGGCTCATCGCGTTCGCGTCCTGACCGAAAGGGGCGCCGCCGTAAGGCTGCTGGCCATAGGGTCCTTGGCCGTAGGGCGGCTGGTTGGCGCCGTATGCGTCCGGCTGTCCCGGAGGCGGCTGCTGCCCATAACCCTGGTGGCCGAATCCCTGCTGGCCGTACCCCTGCTGCGCGTAGTTTGCGCCGGGCTGCTGACCGTAACCCTGCTGGCCGGACCCTTGCTGGCCCGGCTGTTGCCCGTAGGGACCTTGCTGTTGCCCTGGGCTCTGTTGCTGGTAAGCGCCGCCGTACGGGTTCGCATCTCCGTAGCCGCCGGATCCTGGACGGTCGCCATGCCCGTCGCCGGGGCCCGAATTACCGTTATCGCCGCCATTTTCGCCTGAGTATGGATTCATAATTACCGATACTCC
>NZ_DYXM01000066.1 GCF_020742175.1 Dietzia timorensis | reverse complement strand
GGCGTGGCGCTCGGAGTTTCCGGAGACGGATTCGGCGCCGCAGGGCTCCTCGCGGGCTGCGAGTCCTGGTTTTCGGTTCTCGGTGGAACGCTGCCCGCGCCGGCGATCGAGATCGCCCGTGCCGCACTCACCGGCGACGCCGACAAGGCGCTCGCGGCGTCGGAACGACTGCGACCGGTCTGGGATCTCATGGCCGATCACGGGATCCTCCGCGTCACCTCCGCAATCGCGGAGTATCTCGGGCTCGTCGCCGCGCCGAGTTTGCCCAGGCCAATTCGCGGCCTCGCCGGAGCGGACGCGCACAGAGTGGCCAAGATCGTCGACCGTCTGGAACTCGCAGGCTGGGGCGTCTAGGCCGAGGGGGCGATCACTGCGGCCGGGTTGACCGAGTTGAGCACGTCCGCGGTCTGGTCCTCGGGGAAGCCCCAGGTGTTCGCGGCGATGGTGAAGCCCAGCCCGAAGCTCGCGGAGGCGACCTCACTGTCGCCGTAGTCCGACCAGCCCCACTTGGTGCCCTGCACGCCGGGCACCTGGGAGGTGCCCCAGTTCTGCTCGGTCCCGTCCGCGGCGACCGCATCCGCGTCGCGCATCCAGTCGAGAATCGGCGTATCGGGGTCGAGCATCTTCGCGTTGAGGAATGTCGTCACGTCCGCGGTGGAAGTATACGAGGTGCCCCAGTTGTCGCCGGGCCACGTGGAGGTGAGGCCGTAGGCCTCCGCGGGCGCCGACACGGACACCGGGCCGTACTTGTCCCACATGCGCTGCGCGGCGGCGTCGTCGGAGGCCTTGATCATCCGCTCGAGGTCGGCGGTGTCGGTGCCGTCGCCGTGCTGCCAGATGTAGTCGACCATGTAGAGCTTGACGATCGACAGCGCGGGCCTGGCCTCGTGCATATCCGGCGTGCCGATCGGCCCGAGGGGCGTGCCCACCGCGATCTGCGTGCGCTCGGGCACCGTGAGCGACCCCGAGTCGCCGGGAGCTGCGGCCGCAACGGGCGCGACCATCAGTGTCGCGGCGAGCCCGGCCAATGCTGCTGTGCTTGTCAACCGTTTCATGGAGCACAACGCTAACTTGCCGGCGCCGATTCCGCACCACCTGCGGCTTGCCGGGCCCACTTTCCGGTGCCCGCCAGGGTGCGCCTATTCGGTTCCGATGACGTCGTACACCAGCTTCTGTATTCCGTTGGCGTATGTCTCCGATTCACGGACACGCAGGCGCGTGGCGTTCTTTTCTTCCTCTGAGAACAGCCGCTTCCCGGCGCCGAGAAGGACGGGGAACACGAGCAGGTGATAGTGGTCCACGAGCCCGGCATCTGCGAGGGCAGCGCCCAGCGTCGCGCTCCCGTGCACGATGACCGGGCCACCTTCGCCCTCCTCCTTGAGCGCACGGACCTCGTCCACCGAACGCAGGATCCTCGCAGGCCAGCGTGGGTCCTCGTGCTCAAGCGTGCGAGAGACGACGTAGCGGGGCATCGCGTTGTACTCGGCGAACTCATCCATCTCGGGCCACACCGGCGCGAAAGCCTCGTAGGACTTCCGGCCGAGTAGCAGCGCTCCGGCCTCGGCCTGCTCGCGCCCCTTGATCTCGTACGCTGCCGGATCGAAGTCGATCCCGTTGAAGGTCCACCCGGAATTCCGATACCCGGGTTCCCCTCCAGGTGCCTCCATGACGCCGTCGAGCGACATGAACGCGGTGACGATTATTTCCTGCATGCGGATCTCCTCTATTCGGATCGAATTCTATCGAGCCGCCGCTGCGTGGATTTGTCCTTGCGTGCGTTCCTTACGGCGCGGGCTCAGTCTCTCCACCAGCCGTCCTGTGGGGCGGCAGGCATTGCCCGTTTGTGACGGGATACGCGATAGAGATGCTCGATGCGCTCGGCGACGGCATCGGAAACCTCGCGCTGCTCGAGGTAGTCATCGATCTCCGCGTAACGAACCCCGAGCGCCTCCTCGTCGGGGAGCGCGGGGCGATCGTCCTCCAAGTCCGCGGTGGGGACCTTCGTCCACGTCGATTCAGGGGCGCCGAGTTCCCGCAGGATCGCGGCTCCCTGACGCTTCGTGAGCCCGGTGAGGGGAGTGAGGTCCGCGCCGCCGTCGCCGTACTTGGTGTAGAAACCCGTGACAGCCTCGGCCGCGTGATCGGTGCCGACGACGAGCAAGCCGAGCTGTCCCGCGACCGTGTATTGGGCGACCATCCGCTCGCGGGCCTTGATGTTGCCGCGCACGAAGTCGCGGATCTCGCCAGCACCTCCCTCGATTCCGCCGACGGCCGTGGCCGCCGCGGCGGCAGACGCATCTGCGGCTTCCTTGATATTGACGACCAACGACTCGTCCGGCCGGATAAATTGCAAGGCGGTCTGGGCATCGGCCTCGTCCGACTGCACGCCGTAGGGAAGGCGGACCGCGACGAATTGCGCACGCCCGCCGTCATCCCTGACCTTTTCGGCGGCAAGCTGGCACAGGCGTCCCGCAAGGGTCGAGTCCTGCCCGCCGCTGATCCCGAGGACGAAGCCGGAGGTGTGTGACGCGGCGAGGTAGTCTGCGAGAAACGCGACCCGTTCGTTTATCTCGCCTATGACGTCGATGTCGGGCTGCACGTGCAGCGCCGCGGCGATTTCGCGCTGCAGGGGACGAGGTGCGGAAGCGGGGGAGTGAGCGTCTGTCATGCGGTCGATCCTAGGCGGCTGATATGACAATTGGGTTTCCGAGCCGCTACTATGACCAAGTTCCATGTCATCGCTTTGCCGTGCGCGCGAACCGGAAAACCGGTTGCTGTGCCGCAGCGGCGGCGAGAGACATATCGGCTAGCAGAAAGGAGCGCCCCATGAAGGTCCGCAAGTCCCTTCGGTCGCTGAAGAACAAGCCGGGCGCCCAGGTTGTGCGCCGCCGCGGCAAGGTCTACGTGATCAATAAGAAGGATCCGCGTTTCAAGGCCCGCCAGGGCTAAGAGCGAAGGCACGCTAACGTGCCACAGGCGCCCGCCATCCCCTTCGGGACGGCGGGCGCCTTTTATTTGTCGCCTGGCCAATAGCCCGCTAGCCGGTCGAACCATTCTCGGGGGAAGGTTTCGTGTCCCCGCACGCGCTGTGCCCCCTAGTTCCCCGAAATCGCGCGTTCGAACGCGGATGCCGAAATCCTGTGGACGTATCTGTGGACCAGATGTGGACGAACGGTGGACAGGGTGTGGGCAAAGATTTTGTCGGACTCCGCCGTCATGATGGGTTCTGTATCGGGTTGCGCGTTCGAACGGCACGCGCGAAACAACATCGGTGTCGTTCGAAACGCTGTTATGGCGGAACGGGGGTCCACAAGGTGAGACGACGACCTGGGAATACCATGCGTGTAAGACCAATATGTCGTGGTCGGTTGACCTTCTGGACACAACGGGTAGTGTTTGAAGGCGTTGCGGTCATTGAGTCGGACACAACGAGCCGGCGGGAATTCCAGGCCCTGTGGAGGTGTTGAATCTCTATAGAGGGCGCGCGAATTCCACAGGTTCGCCGTCGATGTTCGAATAATCACAAGAGCCGCATCCGGACAGAAGTTTCGTCGTTCCCAGTGCGTGAAGAAAGGCCTCAAGTCGCTATGAGCATCACCGTTTACACCAAGCCGGCGTGCGTGCAGTGCAATGCCACCTACCGTGCTCTCGACAAGCAGGGTCTGGATTACGAGGTCGTGGATATCACCGAGGACTCCGACGCTCGCGAGTACGTGATGGCTCTCGGCCACCTGCAGGCCCCGATCGTGGTGGCAGGCGAGGACCATTGGTCCGGCTACCGTCCGGATCGCATCAAAGCTCTCGCCACCGCCGCAGCCTGACCGGCGGTCGATCGCACGTCGGGCGCAGAGATCATGGGGAAGTGACCTGAGCGTCCTGGAGGCGACACATATGAACCGCATCGCATATCTCGATTCGGTCCCGCGTGCAGCGGAAAAGTCCGTGCATGTGGTCTATTTTTCCAACGTCTCGGGCAATACCGAACGCTTCGTGAGCAAGCTCGGCTACGCCTCGACTCGGATTCCGATCTATTCCTCGGAGCAGATGCCGGAAATGTCCGAGCCGTTTGTTTTGATTACTCCCACCTACGGGGGTTGCTTGTCGGTCACCGGCAAGGAGGGGTCGCACGTACCGCGACAGGTCAAGAAGTTTCTCGCCAACAAAACCAACCGGGACCTCGTCCGTGGGGTCCTGGCGGCGGGAAACTCCAACTTCGGCGCATCGTTCGGCGCGGCCGGCGAGGCAGTAGCTGCCAAGCTGGGCGTGCCCTACCTGTACCGATTCGAACTCATGGGAACGCAAGAGGACGTGGACAACGTCCGCAAGGGATTGGACGAGTTTTGGTAGCACCAGCGGTAGACCGCGCGGAAACGGCAGAAAACACTTCGACGGCGTCCAGCGGCATGGATTACCACGCGCTGAACGCGATGCTCAACCTGTACGACGACGATGGAAACATCCAGTTCGACAAGGACCGTGAGGCTGCACGCGAATACTTCCTGCAGCACGTCAACCAGAACACGGTGTTCTTCCACAACCAGAGCGAAAAGCTCGACTACCTCGTGGAAAAGGAATACTACGAGGCCGAGGTGCTCGAGCAGTACTCGCGCAACTTCGTCCTCTCGCTTTTCGAGAACGCCTACGCGCAGAAGTTTCGATTCCCGACCTTCCTCGGCGCATTCAAGTACTACACGTCGTACACGCTCAAGACCTTCGACGGTAAGCGCTACCTCGAACGCTACGAAGACCGCGTGTGCATGGTCGCGCTGGCACTTGCCGAGGGCGACGAAACCCTCGCGCAGGCCCTCGTCGACGAGATCCTCGCGGGTCGCTTCCAGCCAGCCACCCCGACGTTCCTGAACTCGGGCAAGAAGCAGCGCGGCGAGCCCGTGTCCTGCTTCCTCCTGCGGATCGAGGACAACATGGAGTCCATCGGCCGCTCGATCAACTCCGCGCTGCAGCTGTCCAAGCGCGGCGGCGGTGTGGCGTTGCTGCTGTCGAATCTCCGTGAGCACGGCGCACCCATCAAGCACATCGAGAACCAGTCGTCCGGCGTCATCCCCGTGATGAAGCTGCTCGAGGACTCTTTCTCGTACGCCAACCAGCTCGGTGCACGCCAAGGCGCGGGCGCGGTCTACCTGCACGCCCATCACCCCGACATCCTCAAGTTCCTCGACACCAAGCGCGAGAACGCCGACGAGAAGATCCGCATCAAGACGCTGTCACTCGGCGTCGTGATTCCGGATGTGACGTTCGAGCTGGCTAAGAAGAACGAGGACATGTACCTGTTCTCGCCCTACGATGTCGAGCGCATCTACGGCAAGCCGTTCGCCGACATCAACGTGTCCGAGCACTACAACGAGATGGTCGAGAACAAGGCGATCTCGAAGAAGAAGATCAACGCGCGCCAGTTCTTCCAGACGCTCGCCGAGATCCAGTTCGAGTCCGGGTACCCGTACATCATGTTCGAGGACACGGTAAACCGGGCGAATCCGGTCAAGGGCAAGATCACCATGTCGAACCTGTGCTCAGAGATTCTCCAGGTGTCGACCCCGTCGTCGTTCAACGACGACCTGTCGTACTCGGAGATCGGCAAGGACATCTCCTGCAACCTCGGTTCGATGAACATCGCCAAGTCGATGGACTCCCCGGACCTCGGCAAGACGATCGAAACCGCGATTCGCGGTCTGACGGCGGTGTCGGATCAGACCGACATCTCCTCGGTGCCGTCGATCGAGAAGGGCAACGATCAGTCGCACGCCATCGGCCTCGGCCAGATGAACCTGCACGGCTACCTTGCCCGCGAGCGCATCTACTACGGCTCCGAAGAGGGCGTGGACTTCACGAACATCTACTTCTACACGGTCTTGTTCCACGCGCTTCGCGCCTCGAACCAGATCGCGATCGAGCGCGGCACGGCCTTCGCCGGTTTCGCGGATTCGAAGTACGCCTCCGGCGAGTTCTTCGACAAGTACACCGATCAGGAGTGGGCGCCGGCCACCGAGCGCATTGCCCAGCTGTTCGCGGACGCCGAGGTGGAGATCCCCTCGCAGTCGGATTGGCGCGAGCTCAAGGAATCGGTGCAGGCGCACGGTATCTACAACCAGAACCTGCAGGCCGTTCCGCCGACGGGGTCGATCTCCTACATCAACAACTCGACGTCCTCGATCCACCCTGTGGCCTCGAAGATCGAGATCCGCAAGGAAGGCAAGATCGGCCGCGTTTACTATCCGGCGCCTTACCTGAACAACGACAACCTGGACTACTACCAGGACGCGTACGAGATCGGCTACGAGAAGATCATCGACACCTACGCTGCCGCCACCCAGCACGTCGACCAGGGACTCTCACTCACCCTGTTCTTCAAGGACACGGCGGACACCCGCGAGGTCAACCGTGCGCAGATCTACGCATGGCGCAAGGGCATCAAGACGCTGTACTACATCCGCGTGCGCCAACTCGCACTCGAAGGGACCGAGGTGGAGGGTTGCGTCAGCTGCATGCTGTGACCGTCAAATCTCGCCATGTCTCCGTAACCGAAGCCAGCGAAATTTCGGTTCAACCTCGTTAGAAAGGCACCTCACGTGACCTCCACCGAGCAGCACGCTCCCGGCTCGCACAGTCCTGCCGAAGGGGTTCGCCCCAACCTCGTCGACCGCGTGTCGGCGATTAACTGGAACCGCGTTTCCGATGATGTCGATGACCAGGTTTGGGATCGTCTGACCAGTAACTTCTGGCTGCCAGAAAAGGTGCCGGTCTCCAACGACATCCAGTCGTGGCAGACGCTGACCGATCTCGAGCAGCAACTCACAATCCGCGTGTTCACCGGGCTGACCCTGCTCGACACGATGCAGGGGACCGTCGGCGCGGTGTCGATGATCCCGGATTCGATCACCCCGCACGAAGAGGCGGTGTACACCAACATCGCCTTCATGGAGTCGGTCCACGCGAAGAGCTATTCGACGATCTTCTCCACGCTCTGCTCGACCCCGCAGATCGACGAAGCCTTCCGCTGGTCCGAGGAGAACAAGTTCCTCCAGCGCAAGGCGAAGATCGTGCTCGAGGACTACGCAGGAACGAATCCGCTGCACCGCAAGATCGCCTCGACACTGCTCGAGTCGTTCCTGTTCTACTCGGGCTTCTACCTGCCGATGTACTGGTCCTCGCGGGCCAAGCTGACCAACACCGCGGACATCATCCGGCTCATCATTCGCGACGAGGCCGTGCACGGTTACTACATCGGCTACAAGTACCAGCGCGGGCTCGAAAAGCTCACCGAGGCCGAGCGCGAAGAACTCAAGAACTACACCTTTGAGCTCATGTTCGAGCTGTACGAGAATGAATCGGACTACGCCGAGGACCTCTACGACGCCGTCGGTTGGACCGAGGACGTCAAGAAGTTCATGCGCTACAACGCCAACAAGGCGCTCATGAATCTTGGCTACGAGGCGATGTTCCCGAAGGACGAGACCGACGTCGATCCGGCGATCCTGTCGGCGCTGAGCCCCAACGCGGACGAGAACCACGACTTCTTCTCCGGCTCCGGCAGTTCCTACGTCATGGGCAAGGCCGTGGCCACCGAAGACGAGGATTGGGACTTCTAGCACTCACCCAACATGGCTCGCGGCGGCGCCGCTACCTGCTCGGTCATTCGACCGTTAGGGAGCGGCGCCGCCGTTCTTGTTTCCTATATAAAAGGACAAACTATCCGTCAGCGGAGTAGCGATTGATATTAGCGGCGATGTCCTGGACCGCCGTGCGTGCGGCGACGATCCCGCGGCCCTGCCACACCGAAGGCTCGACGACGAACACGCGACGATTTTTCATCGGAGACAGCTCCTCCCAACGCTCGGACTCGAAGACCGAGCGCATCTCGGCCTCGCCGTTCGGGCCCGGCGGCTTGATCGCGAAGACCACATCCCCTGACAGCTCGTCGCCGGCAATGGGGGAGTAGTCCGGCGGATCCACCGGTTCGCCATCTTCGAGAAGCTGCGCCGGCGGGCGCTGCGCGCCCATCGCGGTGAGGATACGCACGCCGAGGATATCCGGGTCCGCGATTCGCGGCTCTCCGCCGTCAAACTGCACTACCGACACCTGCGTATCCGATGGCGTGGAAGCCTCCGCGGCGCCTTCGTAGAAACCGATGAAGTCGGTGAGCAGCGTGTCCATCGCCTTTTCACGGCCCAGCGCGGCCGCCGCCACCCGGGCGGACTCCGACCACGGCACCTCGGCGCCCGGATCCTCGTAGGAGATGATCGGCGCCCCGTCGTCACCCAGAGTCTTCCGTAGTTCGGCCGCGGTAACGCCGGCGTCGGCACCTACGAGGATGACGTCGGGGTCGAGATCCCGCACCTGGGAGGAGAACTCGGCAGTCGCCGGATCGGCGATGGGCGCTGATGTGAGCCGAGGCGGGAGCACGGCGTTCGCGCCCGCGGGCAAAGGCGAGGTGGCGACAACCCGGTCTTGGAGCCCAAGCGCGCAGGCCGTGTCCGCGGCGCCGTAACCGAGAGCGAGAATTCGCTCGGGCTCGGTGGGGACGCGCACCTTGTCGGCGTCATCGCCGGGCGAGGAGGCGACAGACACCGTCGACCCGGAATCGGCGCGCAACGGCTCCTCCGGGCAGGCCTCCTCCGGGTCGCCGGAGCGGAGGAGCTCTTCCCCGGCGGCGCGCGAAGGCGTCGACTCGGTGATCGGATGCTCCTCCATGTCCATTGGCGAGGGGCCGCAGGCGCTCAGCGCGACCCCGAGGGCCAGGAGGCCGACTGCTGCCGGAGCGGCCTTTCTCGCGCCCTCGGGCGACGGGAGACGGCGGGCTCGGTCAACAGTGAAATTACGCACCTCACCAGGTTAAGAGACGCGGGTGGAAGGTGGCGACACGGACACTCCCAAACGGAGTCCTAAGAAATACACAGAAAGGGGTGGGGTCGATGTCCCATACCGAATGGCGGGGTCTAAGATTATTGCCAGCACATCCGTGATGTTCGAAATCTGCAGTCGAGATGGACGGCTTCGACGTTTCGGTGAGCATTTGACTAGGGCAAGACTTTCAGGAGGAGCCCCATGACCACAGTGGCACCGCGCCCGGTGCACGAGCTGGACCACCCGGCTGGGACGCCGACCGGGACAGGTCGTAAGGGCTCGTTCATTTGGAAGATGTTGACGACCACAGACCACAAGCAGCTCGGTCTGATGTACATCACCGCATGTTTCGTCTTCTTCTTCATCGGCGGCCTCATGGCGCTGTTTATCCGTGCCGAGCTCGCGCTGCCCGGCATGCAGTTCCTGTCGAACGAACAGTTCAACCAGCTGTTCACCATGCACGGAACGATCATGTTGCTGTTCTACGGCACGCCGATCGTCGTCGGCTTCGCGAACTACATCATGCCGCTGCAGATCGGCGCACCCGACGTGGCGTTCCCGCGCCTCAACGCCTTCGGCTTCTGGCTGTTCGTTTTCGGCGCTTCGCTGACCCTGGTCGGCTTCCTCACCCCGGGCGGTGCAGCCGCCTTCGGTTGGACGATGTACATGCCGCTCGGCGATGCAGTCCATTCGCCGCAGGTGGGCGCTGACCTGTGGATCCTCGGTGTCGGCGTGTCCGGCCTCGGCACGATTCTCGGTGGCGTCAACTTCGTCACCACCATCGTGTGTATGCGTGCCCCGGGCATGACCTTCTTCCGCATGCCGATCTTCACCTGGAACATTCTCGTCGCGTCCGTGCTGATCCTCTTCATCTTCCCGATCCTCACGGCGGCCGCGCTCGGCGTGTACTACGACCGCCAGTTCGGCGGGCACTTGTTCGACGCGCAGAACGGCGGCGCCATCATGTGGCAGCACCTGTTCTGGTTCTTCGGTCACCCCGAGGTCTATATTCTCGCCCTGCCGTTCTTCGGCATCGTGTCCGAGATCTTCCCGGTCTTCTCTCGTAAGCCGATGTTCGGCTACGCGGGCCTGATCTTCGCGACGCTGTCCATCGCAGCCCTGTCGATGGCCGTGTGGGCGCACCACATGTTCGTGACCGGCGCCGTGCTGCTGCCGTTCTTCTCGTTCATGACGTTCCTCATCGCCGTCCCGACGGGCGTGAAGTTCTTCAACTGGATCCTCACGATGTGGAAGGGCAAGATCACGTTTGAGGCGCCGATGATCTTCGCCTGCGGCTTCATCACCTCCTTCCTCTTCGGTGGTCTCACCGGCGTCATGATGGCCTCCGCGCCGATCGACTTCCACATCTCGGACACCTACTTCATCGTGGCGCACTTCCACTACGTGCTCTTCGGCACGATCGTGTTCGCCACGATGGCCGGCGTGTACTTCTGGTTCCCGAAGATGACGGGCCGCATGTACAACGAGACCCTCGCGAAGTGGCACTTCTGGCTCATGTTCATCGGCTTCCACGGCACGTTCCTCGTGCAGCACTGGCTCGGCAACCAGGGCATGGCACGCCGCTACGCGGACTACCTGGCCACCGACAACTTCACGGTGCTCAACATGATCTCGACGATCGGCGCCTTCATCCTGGGCATCTCGTTCCTGCCGTTCATCTGGAACATCATCCACAGCTGGCGCTACGGCGAGATCGTCACCACCGACGATCCGTGGGGCGCGGGCAACTCGCTCGAGTGGGCCACCAGCTGCCCGCCGCCGCGTCACAACTTCGTCAAGCTGCCGCGCATCCGCTCGGAGCGCCCGGCGTTCGAGCTGCACTACCCGCACATGATCGAGCGCAACCGCGCCGAGGCTCACGTGGGTGGCAGGCACTAGCAACTCGCACCTGGCAAACAGAACGTGATGAAAGTGGCGCATGTCCCGGAACCGGGGCATGCGCCACTTTCGTGTTACGGCCTATTCGGTGGAAGCAGCCGGAGGCTAGGCTGGTAGCTCTATGGGGCGCGATAGCGTGCCCCGAACTTTCAGAAATCCGCATTTACACTCCCGAAAGGCAGGTGCCGTGAGCACCCCGAAATCGACGTTGTTGATCACGATTTCCGGCCCCGACCATCCCGGCGTGACCTCGTCGGTGGTGTCCGTCCTGTCCTCGCATGGAGCCGACCTCCTCGATGTCGAGCAGGTCGTGGTCAACGGGCATCTCACTCTCGGCCTGTTCGTCGCGGCGAACGGCGAGGCGGACGAGATGAGGCGCGAGGTCGCCGAGGTGGCCGAGGACCTCGGGGTGGAGGCGTCGATCCACCTCGATTCCCCGGATCCCCATACAGGACCCAGCACACACGTCGTCACACTTCTCGGGCAGCCGGTGTCCGCTGTTGCGCTTGGCGGGGTGGCCTCGGCTCTCGCCGCCATCGATGTGAATATCGATGCGATCAAGCGGATCGCGGATTACCCGGTCACGGGACTCGAGCTCGAGGTGTCGACGTCGGACCGTAGCCGCTCGAGTGATGAGCAGCTGCGCATGGCGCTGGCGCCGCTGTCGGATCGGTTGGGCGTGGACCTGTCGGTCGAGCGGGCGGGCCTCGCGCGGCGCGCCAAGCGGCTCGTGATGTTCGATGTCGATTCGACACTCGTGCAAGGCGAGGTGATCGAGATGCTCGCCGCCAGGGCAGGCAGGGAGGCCGAGGTCGCCGCCGTCACCGAGCGTGCGATGCGCGGCGAGCTCGACTTCGCCGAGTCCCTCCACGAGCGCGTACGGGCGCTCCAGGGGCTGCCCGCGACAGTCATCGATGACGTGGCCGCGGAGATCACGCTCACCCCAGGTGCGCGGACAACCATCAGGACCCTCAAACGCCTCGGCATTCGATGCGGCGTCGTCTCCGGCGGGTTCACCCAGGTCATCGAATCGCTCGCAGCTGACCTCGGTCTCGATTTCTACAAGGCGAATACCTTGGAGATCGAGGACGGCGTGCTCACCGGGCGCGTGGTCGGCGAGATCGTCGACCGTCAGGCCAAGGCGGAATATCTGCGCCGCTGCGCGGACCACCTGGGAATCTCTCTCACGCAGACTGTTGCCGTGGGCGACGGAGCGAACGATATCGACATGCTCTCGGCCGCCGGGCTCGGCATCGCGTTCTGCGCCAAGCCGGCGTTGCGCGAGGTCGCCGACGCCTCGCTGTCCAAGCCGTTCCTCGACGCCGCGCTATTCCTCATGGGGATCACGCGTGACGAGATCGAGGCCGCAGACCGCGCGGCGAACACGTTCCGCCGGGTTCCCCTTGAGTGACGACGCGGGCGCCCGGGCGCCCAGCCCGATGCAGTGGCTGCCGGCGCAAGGGGAGCAGCGCGCGTGGTGCCTTGCCAAGCTGCGCGAAGTTGCCGGAGGTGCGCCACGGTTCGCGCCGCCCGAACGTCCCCGCGCTATGCAGATCGCGCTCGAGTTGCCCAAAGCGTTTGACGACCGCCCCGGCCGCTCGCATATCCTCGCGGCCGCCGCCCGCGCGGTGGCCCGCTTCTGCCTCGACGCGCGAGTCGCGCCCGGCGGCGAGTGGAACGAGGCGTACACGGCGTGGGTCGATTCCCAGATGCGCAAGGTTGCCCGCCGCGCTCGAGGCAGCCACTGGAGCGCGACCGAGAATCTTCCGGGCGTCGAGGCCAGGAAGGGGGAGGCGGCAGCTCGCGTGTTCGTCCCCGGACCGATCGACGCCGTGGATCCGCTGATCCAGCGACTCCAGGTTGGCGGCACCGATGCGCCGGACGATACCCCGGAGGTCCGGGCGGCTGCGTCGTCCGCTGTCATACTGCTTGTTGACGGCGAGCTGGAGATGAGCGCAGGCAAGGCCGCGGCGCAAGCCGGGCATGCAATCATGTTGCTGCTCGCGGTGTGCGACGAGGCGCGCGTGTCCCGCTGGATCGAGGACGGAATGCCGATCGTGGCGCGCCGCGCGGGCCGCGAGGACTGGGCGCGGGCGCTCGCTGCCGTCGACGCGGGAAAGCCGGGATACGCGGGCGTTCGCGACGCCGGATACACGGAGGTCGCGCCCGGTTCCCTGACTGTGATCGGCGTGGATCCGAAGACCGCGGAACACGGCTAGCAAAAGACTCGGGTTTATTTAGGCTTACCGAATCTGTGGGCGTAAAGTGCTCCGGGTAACAATTTCCAGCCCTCTCATCGGACGACCTCCGCCCGGCCATGCCTGCGCCGCGGCTCCTCTCGTCCAGAGATGGACCCGACAGCAGAAAGGGAGCCGCGCATGGCCGAGGTCTCTACGGAAGTAGCATCCGCCTCCGGTGCCGATTCCGGACCGGGGTCGATCTCGCCGAAGGTTCAGCGTCGGCGCGTCGTAGTCGCGTCGACGATCGGCACCACGATCGAGTTTTACGACTTTTACGCGTACGCCACCGCGACCGTCGCGGTGTTCCCGTACCTGTTCTTCCCCAAGGGTGAAAGCGAGACGGTCGCCCTACTCAGCTCCTTCGCGACGTTCGGTCTCGCCTTCGTCGCGCGTCCGCTCGGCTCGATCATCTTCGGTCACTTCGGCGACCGCATCGGCCGCAAGGCCACGCTCGTGGGCTCGCTGCTCACCATGGGCATCGCGACATTCCTCATCGGCCTGCTGCCGACGTACGCGCAGATCGGCGTCGCCGCGCCGGCGCTGCTCGCGATCTTCCGCTTCTGCCAGGGGCTCGGCCTCGGCGGCGAATGGTCCGGCGCTGCGCTGCTGGCGACCGAAAACGCTCAACCGGGCAAACGCGCGTGGGCGGCGATGTGGCCGCAGCTCGGTGCACCTTTCGGATTCATCATCGCGAACGGGCTATTCCTGGTCCTCGTGTTGCTCACCGGGCACGACATCACCGAATCCGAGGGCAGCTTTATCGACTGGGCCTGGCGCGTGCCGTTCCTGCTGTCGATCGTCATGCTCGCCATCGGGCTTTATGTACGGTTCAAGCTCAACGAGACGCCGGTGTTCCAGAAGGCGCTCAACGAGGGCAAGAAGGTGCGCGTCCCGCTCGGCGAGGTGTTCACGAGCGCCTGGCGGACCCTCATTCTCGGCACGTTCGTCATGCTCGCGACGTACGGCCTGTTCTACCTGGTCACCGCGTGGGTACTGTCCTACGGCATCGCGAAGCCGGAAAACGGCGGACTGGGAATCCCGTACCTCGACTTCCTCGTCCTCCAGGTCATCACGATCTGGTTCTTCGTAGCCGGAGTGCCGCTTTCGGGCTGGATCGCGGACAAGGTCGGTCGCCGCCCGATGCTCATCACGGCGACCGTGCTCATCATCATCTACGGCCTGAGCTTCGAGATCTTCCTCGGCGAAGGCACCACCGAACTGCAGGTCGGCATTTTCCTCGGCATCGGCATGTTCTTCATGGGGCTCACGTTCGGTCCGATGTCGGCGGTGTTGCCCGAGATGTTCGCCACAAACGTGCGCTACACGGGTTCGGGGATCTCCTACAACGTCGCCTCGATTCTCGGCGCCGCGGTCACCCCGTTCGTCGCGACGTGGCTCGTGTCGGAGTTCCACTCGCCCACGCCGGTCGGGCTCTACCTGGCGTTCCTCGGCGTGCTGACGCTGATTTCGTTGATCGTCATGCGCGAGACGCGCGACCGGGAGATGACCGACATCTAGCGGTCCCGAAGCCGCTATCTGGGACGGATTCTTCCCCGCTTACGAGGACACTCGGGCGAGGAGGAATCCGTCCCATCCTTTTGTCCCCACCGTCTGAATAGCGGTCGCCTCGAGCCGGGGATGCTCGGCGATGAGGTCCACAGCAGCCCGGGCACCCATAGCTTTCTCGTCGGCGGGATCGGGGTCGATCACGGCGCCGTCGCGCACGATATTGTCCACGACGATCAGCGTGCCGGGACGAGCCAACTCGATCGCGGCCTCGACGTAGATCGGGTTGTTCGGCTTGTCGGCGTCGATGAACACGAGGTCGAATGGCTCTGCGCCCGAGTCGATGAGCGCGCGGGCATTGTCCGCCGCCACGCCCTCGACGAGCTCGACCCGCCCGCTCACGCCCACGGCTTCGAAGTTCTCGCGCGCCACTTTCGCGTGGACCTCGTCGATCTCGAACGTCGTGATATCGGCCTCGGCGCCGATCGCCCGCGCCATGGTGATCGCCGAGTACCCGAACAGAGTGCCGAACTCGAGAATCCTTTTCGCCCCGGTCATCTGGCACAACAGCGCCAGCAACTGCGCCTGTGACACGGACACCTCGATGTCGGGAAGCCCCGCCGCGCGGGCGCGTTCCCGCGCCGCCAACACGGCATCGTCGTCGGGGCACAGCCGACCGGACAAGAACGCGTCTACCGCTCGCCAGCTCGTTTCGCTCATGGCGCTCATTCAAGCAGACCAATGACGTCGGACGCACCGATTTGCCGGCCCAAAGTCTTCCTGCGACACCGCAGAACGAGGCTCATGCCAGGGCGGCCGCCATTTCGACCACAACCACCGCCGCAAGCGCGAACGTGCGCAGTCGGTGGAGGCGATCCCACCGAGCGATGTCGGCCCGCATGCGCCGACCCTCGTTGGCATTGGCGGCATCGCCAACTCCGCGCGCGATGGCTGAGTTGATCGGAACGAGCACGACGATCGTGAAGGCAATGATGAGCGCGAGGGCCGCCGTCATAAATGACCACATCCAGGTGGCCACAGGGGAAGCGGCGCCGCATGCGGCCAGGAGGGCGGTGAGTGCGGAGAGGGCGTACCAGGCTGGCATCGCCGCGCCGAGTCGTGCTGCGCTGAGTGCGTGCGCCGCCATCGTTGCGCGCGGAGCCAGGCGATTGACGACCGGGTGGAAGAATGCGGCGACACAGAACTCGACCCCGGTGAGCGACGACAATACGACCAGGGCGACGACGGCGGAGGCGAGCTCGAAGGAGGGCATGGCCCTATTCAACGATGTCAATGCGCATGCGAACAGTACTTATTCGTAAGTCAGTACCCTCGGTGACGTGTCCGAAAACAGCAGTAGCGAGACGGGACTACCGGGGATTCCGGAGCAGCAGTGCCCGGTGGATACGGCGATGGGAGTCCTTTCGGGACGCTGGAAGGGGTCGATCCTGTGGCGGCTACACGAGCGCGGCTCGATGCGCCCGGGGCAGCTGCGGCGGGAGATCCCCGGGGTGAGCGAGGCTGTCCTCCTTCGGCAACTGGCAGAGCTCGTGGACGACGGTCTCGTCGTTCGTACCGAGCATGGCACGAAGCCGCTGCATGTGTCCTACGAGATCAGCGACTACGGCGCGACCGCCGGGCCGCTCGTGGAGCAACTGTGTGCATGGGGGCGAGCGCACCAGGCGCGAACGTGCGCACCCGGCGAGCGGTAGCCGCGGAGCCCCCGGATCCTGTGCGGCCTCACGCCGCGTGCAAGGTTTACGCGTCGGCGGTTGCCGCCGCGTTCAACCGTTCGAGCGCGCCGTGCGCGACCTTCGAGTCCGTTGTCTCCCAGAACGGCGGGAGCGAGGCCCGCAGGAAGCTGCCGTAGCGCGCCGTCACCAAGCGGGAATCGAGGATCGCAACGACGCCGCGGTCGTTGGTCGAGCGGATGAGCCGGCCGACGCCCTGGGCGAGGAGGAGCGCCGCGTGATTGCCCGCGACCGCGAGGAAGCCGTTGCCGCCATGGGAGCCGATGGCCCGTTGCCGTGCGGACAGCAGGGGATCGTCGGGGCGGGGGAACGGGATGCGGTCGATGAGCACCAGGGATAGCGAGTCGCCGGGGACGTCAACTCCTTGCCACAGCGTGAGCGTGCCGACGAGCGTTGTCGCCGGATCCTCGGCGAAGCGGCGGACAAGGTTGGGCATCGAGTCCTCGTTTTGCAGCAACACCGGGGTATCGAGGTGCTCGCGGAGCACCTCGGCGGCCTCCTTGGCGCCGCGCATAGAGGAAAACAGTCCGAGCGTCCGGCCGCCCGCAGCCTTGACTAGGGAGACCATCTCCGCCTTGGTTTCGTCCGAGGCGCCATCTCGTCCGGGGCCGGGGAGGTGTTTGGCTACGTAGAGGATCCCGTGGGTCCGATAGTCGAAAGGCGAGCCGACGTCCATGCCGGTCCACCGGAGATGTACCTCGTCGCTGTTTTCGGTGCCGGTGCCGGTGCCGTTGCCGGCTCCGGATTCGGAATCTTCCGACCCCAGGGACTTCTCCGCGGGGATCAGCTCGGCGGAGCTCGATGCGGATCCTGCCGAGCCCGAGGTTTCGGTGGCCCTGGGCAGGCCCCACGCGGTCGCGAGCGCGCCGAAGTTCCCGCCTGTTGTGAGGGTGGCCGAGGTGAGGATAACGGTGGACTCGGCGAACAGTCGGGTGCGCAGCAAACCGGCTACGGTCAACGGCGCGACGCGGAGAACGAGCCCGCGGCGGTTCTCATCAGAGAGCCACACGATTTCCAGCCGCTCGGTGAGCGGACGGTCGAATGACGCGAGGATGCGTTCGGCCGCTTCGCCGATCTCGTCGAGCGCCGCTGCCGCCTTACGTCGCGCGGACGTCGCTTCCGGGTCGTTTGCGGCCTCTCCGGGTTTGGCCGCGGCGATGGTGGCGCGGGCGTTGACGGCGGCATCTCGGACCGCGCCGATTGCCATCTCGCAGTCGTCGTCGATGTGGTCCCAACGATCGGGCTTGGCTTCGGCCAGCGCCATCGAGAGACCGTCCGCTGTTTCCTCGAGCCGCTGGACCGTCGAGTCGGACGC
>NZ_DYXM01000065.1 GCF_020742175.1 Dietzia timorensis | reverse complement strand
CCTCGCGCGATTCGGCTGGTGGATCGAGTCGCGCCTGTCCCCACTCGTGCACCGCCGCCGCCAGTGGCTCACCGTCTCGCAGCCCTCGGCGGCCGAGCTCGCCACGCTCGGGGTGCCGTCCTCGCACATCGCGGTGATCCGCAACGGAGTCGACCCAGTGCCCGCCGGGATCTCCGCGGGCACGCCGGCCGAGCGCGCGCCGGGGCCACGCCTGGTCGTGTTGTCGCGCCTCGTACCGCACAAGCACGTCGAGGACGCACTCTCGCTGCTCGCAGAACTGCTGCCCGATTCGCCGGATCTGCGGCTCGACGTCATCGGCGGGGGCTGGTGGGAGCCGCAGCTGCGCGAGCACGCCGACACGCTCGGGGTCTCCGGGGCCACGACCTTCCACGGGCACGTCTCCGAGCGCCGCAAGCACGAGATTCTGCGCGCCGCGACCGTGCACCTCATGCCCTCGCGCAAGGAGGGCTGGGGGCTGGCGGTGATGGAGGCCGGGCAGCACCGGCTGCCGACGATCGGCTACACGCACGCCGCCGGCCTGCGCGATTCCATCGACACCGGGCGCACCGGGATCCTCGTCGACGGGCTGGGAGAGATGATCGACGCGACCCGCGCACTCCTTGCCGACCGCCCGCAGCTCGAGCGAATGGGCGCGGCCGCGCGCGATAAGGCGGCCGGCTTTTCCTGGGAGGCTGCGGGCACAGCCGCCGAGTGGCTGCTCGCCGAGGCAGCGGCGGGGCGCGTGCATTCCGGCGTCATCGACCCGCCGGCCGACCCCGGCCGGGAGCGGTAGTGCCGGCCACCGCACGAGCGGTATGTATGACGTCGGGCGTGGCGTTCTGCCTCGCCGCCGCGGCCACTTGGTTCGGGTGGACCGACGCGATCGATACGGCGGTCCACGATTTCGCGTTGGAGCAGCGCTCGCCCTGGTTCTCGCCCCCGATGCGGGCGGTGAGCGCCGTGTTCGCGCCGCTCGCCGCGTCGCTGCTCACGGCCGTGATCGCGCTGTGCGTCGCCGCGCGGACGAGGCGCTGGCGTCGGCCGCTACTCTTCGCGGCGGGCGTGCTCGCGGCGGCGCTCGCGTTTCGCCTCGTCAAGGAGCTGTTGCGCCATCCCCGGCCGGACACGCAAGGCTGGCTGGAGTACGCCGGCGGCTGGTCGTTTCCCAGCGGGCACACGACGATCGCGACGACCGTATGCCTCGGCATCGTCGCCGTGTTCGGCACCTCGTGGCCGAAGACGTGGCGGCGGGCGGCGTGGGTGCTCGCGGCGGTCGTTGCCGCCGCGGTCGGGATAGGCCGCATCTACCTGGGCGTTCACTGGTTCGGCGATGTCGTCGGCGGAACATGTCTGGGGATCGCGGCGTCCGCCGTCATGGGTGGAGTGGCGGTGACGGCCGCGAACCGCGACGACAGGGCCGGCGCGGGCACAGGTTCCGAAGCGGAGTCCGCGGAAGGTTAGCGGCGGCGGCCTGCGATCAGGGCGCCCGCCGTGCCGCCGGCGAGCGCGAGCGCCCAGCACGCGTGGGCGGCGAGAGCGAGGCGACGGGCGGCCTCGGACGCAGGGGCGAAGGCTTCGGCCTCGTCGGCGCCGGCCGATTCGGCGCCGGGCAGGCGCCACAGCCTCAGTTCGTCGTCGGCGAAGCGCTGCTGGGCGCCAGCAAGGGTCTCGCCGGCGCTCCCCCGCTCACCGCGGCTGGTGGTCTCATCGAGCACCCAGTCGACGCCCATCGCGGCGAGTTCACCCGCGTCGGCTCCCTCGAGTAGCGCGCGCTGCGCGTCGCGGGCGGCGCCGCCCTCGCCCTCGACGACCTGCCCGCCGACGGAGAGGTCGCCCGGTTCAAGCACGGCCGCGTGCAGCAGGCGCGGGGCGGGGTCCAGCACGACGCGCCCTCCGGCCCATAGCGGCGTCGAACGGAAGCCGCCCGCGGGCAGGACCAGCACCGTCTGTGGCCTCCCGGTTTCCGCGCCGGCGGCGGCGAGTTCGTCGTTGACGCGGTTCCAGCCGTCGCCGTAGCGAACGGGCGCGAATTCCCTGGCGAGGAACGTTCCGGCGTCGGGTACCAGCGCGAGCGGCACGAGGACGAACGCGGCAGCGCCGGCGGCGGCGAGGCGCCTCGACGACGGGGCGATGCTCGCCCAGGCGGCGTTCGCGACTAGTGCTATGGCGACAGCCGCGCCGGGAATCGCCAAACCCACCCATTTCTGTCCATCGCGGAGGATGCCGAGAGCGGGGGCAGCGTCGATCATCGCGGTGAGGATTGCTTGGCCTGGTGGGGTCGCGGCGAGCGCGACGAGGACGACAACCGCGGCCGCGGCGCCGAGCGAGGTTCGCGCGGGCAACATGTCGGCGGAAGCGTCCAAGGGTGCGCCGTCAGCCGATCGCGGGCGGCGGAACGCGAGCACGGTCCCGACGGCCCACACCAGAAGTAGAGGAAGGGTGAGCGGCAGAGTGAGCGCGCCGCTACGGGACGCAGGCACGGCGTCGGAGTTCCAGATCCCGCCGAGTCCGGCGAGGGAGCCGATCGTCGCGAGGCCCGGCTCGGCGCGCGCGGCGAACGCCACAACCCCGGCCTCCGCACTCCCCGCCTCGGCGGCGCCCCAGCCGAGCAGCGTCCCCGCGAGCGCCGGAAGCGCGCCCAACGCGAGCGCCGGCACGGCGAATGCCGCGGGCATCGCGATCCGGCGGCCGGCGCACGCGGCGACCACCATGGCACCCACCACTGCGGCGGCCGCCATGGCCAGTCCGGTCGGGGTAAACGCGGCAAGCGCGATCAATGGCACAAGCCACGCGGGGCCGCGGGTGGAACGGCGGCCGCGGTCGGGCGACGTCAGCAAGAAGTAGAGGGGAACCAGCGCTGCCGCGGCCACCCCGAGCAACAGCGACCACGCGCCCTGGGCGAGACGCTCCGTGACGAACGGGTTC
>NZ_DYXM01000064.1 GCF_020742175.1 Dietzia timorensis | reverse complement strand
TGAGAAGTCGGTGGGGACGGGCGCGTCCGGCGTCATGCGTGAAAGCCATTCGGTGGCCTCGAGTGACGGGACGCCGATCGCGTTTCAGACGTGCGGGGACAAGGCGGCGCGGCCGCTGTTGTTGCTACACGGATGGGCGCAGTCGTCGCGCGCGTGGGGCGACGAATTGCTCGGGCGGCTTGCCGGGACGTTCCGGGGGATCGCGATGGATCTGCGCGGTCACGGGAACTCCGGGGCGCCGGCTTGCGGCTACGACGATTCGCGGCAGTGGGCGGACGACGTGGCCGCGGTGCTCGACGCCGAGGGCGTGGGCGACGGGGCCGGCGCGATCGTGCTCGGCTGGTCGTATGGCGGGATCGTGGTCGGCGACTTCGTGGCGGCCGAGGGGACGTCGCGGATCGGCGGGATCGTGTTGTGCGGGGCGACGACGTCGATCTCGCGGGCGCCCGGCGGGGCGGTCGGTGACGCGATGCTGGCCGCGGGCAAGGGCTCGGTCGATCCGAACCCGAAGCGCGCAATCGCCGCGCTCGGCAGCTTCGGCGCCGACATGTTCGCGCAGCAGGTGGGCGAGGGACAGCAGCGGCTGTTCGGGCTCTCGCTCGCGACGGCGCCGCACGTGCGCGGCGCGCTGCTCTCGCGGCGAGTGAACAACGACGAGGCGCTCGCCGCAGCGGGAGTGCCGGCGCTGGTGATTCACGGCGAGCGCGACGGGATCGTGTTGCCGAGCGCTGGAAAGGCGAACGCGGAAACGCTGGGCGTCGAGTGCACCTTGTACCCCGACGTTGCGCACGCGCCGTTCCTCGAGGCGCAGGACCGGTTCGTCGCGGACCTCGAGGCGTTCGCCGCGGGGCTGTAAGGGCGGGTAGCCCGGTTAGGCGTTCTTGATCTTGTCGGCCTGGCGGCCGGCGATGTCGCCGAGCGCGGCGATCGTGGCGTCGTCGGGTTGCGGCGTCATCTGTAGCGCGCTCACGCGGAACGTGATCCCGCGCGTGGTGACCTGGTAGAAGGTCTGCGTCTGCGATTGCTCCTGTCCGAGCGCGTCGACCCGCGAGGTTGCCGTGGAGTTGAAGCCCTGCACGTTCGCGCGGTCGATGCGCGGCGTCGCGGCGGGGGAATTCTTCGCCTCCATCGTCAAACCATTGCCGGTGAGGGTGAAGGCGGGGCAGCGCAGGAAGCGATCGGAGAATGCCCCGCGGTCGACGCCCGTGCCCATGACCATGATGGAGTACACCGACTGCGTCTCCGGGTCCTGGATCTGTGCGGCCGCGGCCCCCTCGGGGATCTCCGGCGAGCCGACCGCGACATCGGTGCACTCGGGCGGGTCGACGTCGAGGTTCTTCATCGCCTCGGTGAGCTGCTGCGCCGCCGCGACACCGTCCGACGGGTTAACGCCCTGATAGGTCCAGCCCGGGAAGTCGGCTTCGGTGAGGATGAGCGCGGCGTTGTCGAGGCCGGCCGCGTCCTCCGGCGAACCGGCGGCGTCCGGATTGTTGCCCTCGCGCTGCGCCTTCTCGTCGCCGACCTCGCCTACGTCGACCTGGTGGGAGGAGTTGGCGATGTCCTTGTTGTCGTCGCCGCGCGCCCCGGCGCCCTCCTCGCCTTCGCTGGCGCCTGCCGCGCCGTTGCCGTCACCGGAACCCTCGGCCACCGCGGACGATCCGTCGCCCGCGCCCTGCTCATCTTCGTCCGCACCACACGCGGCGAGCGCCAGCGTGAGAGCGGCGGCTGCCGGCAGCGCGACAAGCGCGCGTGCGCGCCTCGTGCGGCTCCGGCTTGTGAGCATGGTCGAACGCATTCATTCCTCCTCGGCGCTTCCGCCGGCGCCGCGCCGCGCGGAGATAGCCCCTCGCTCGGCACAGACTTCTTCCGCCGTCGGATCCTTCGAACCACTAGCGTAAGACAATGGTCCGGGAAACTTCGCCCTGGTCCGGCAACACTTGCCCATTTCTTAACGCGCGTAAAGTTGCCGCGATTCGGACAACGCACCGTGCAACTTCGCGGGGCATCGCGAATGGCGCAGGTCTCGGCGCTCGGGCGAGCGTGGATTGCCGGCCGGAAAAGCCGCCGCACGGCGGTGTGGGCGGGAAATATTCTCAGCTTGATGGGGTGCGCGGGGCCGCCGGGGTGGACGGGGTCTCCGACGTCATACCGCGGGGTCCGTTCCCGGAACGCGGAGGAAGGCTCGCGGAATGCGGTGCGGGGCGTAGAGTTTGGGTGTCATGCAGGTAGTCACCGATATTCGTAGCGCCACGGGCGGACCGGACGAGCCGGGCGGGCAGGGCGGTTCGGCCTCGGCCGCCTCGGCATCCGCCGCGCGCCCATCCGGCCCGTTGCCGCGGCGCGTCGCCGTGATCAGCTTCCACACCTCGCCGCTGTCGCAGCCGGGCGTGGGGGATGCCGGCGGGCTCAACGTCTACGTCCTCAATACCGCGCGCTCACTCGCCGCTACGGGTGTAGAGGTCGAGGTGTTCACGCGAGCGACGTCGGCCACGCAGGAACCGGTCGTGCAGATCGGCGACGGGGTGCGGCTGCACCACATCACCGCCGGGCCGCTCGAGGCGCTCGGGCGCGAGGAGCTGCCGGTGCAGATGGCGCCGTTCATCTCCGAGGTGCTGCGGCAGGTCGCCGCCGATGGGACGCGGTTCGACGTGGTGCACTCGCACTACTGGCTCTCGGGCCAGGCCGCGACCGTGCTCGCGCAGGTGTGGGACATTCCGCTCATTCACACCGCGCATACGCTGGCCGCCGTCAAGAACACGTTCCTCGCCGCGGGGGACGAGCCGGAGCCGGATTACCGCCGCCTCGGCGAGCAGTACGTGGTGGACAACACCGACCGCACGGTCGTTAATACCGAGCGCGAGCGCGACGACCTCGTCCACTTCTACGATGCCTCGCCGAGCCGCGTCGACGTGATCGTGCCCGGCGCCGACCTCGCCTGCTATTCGCCGGGCGACCCGCGCGGCACCGAGCACGCGCGCCGTCGCCTCGGTCTGCCGCACGGCGCGAAGGTCGTCGCTTTCGTCGGGCGCATCCAACCGCTCAAGGCGCCGGACGTGCTGCTGCGCGCGTTCGCCGCGCTGGTCAAAGATTCGCTGGATGACGCCGGAGATGCCGAGCCCGACCAGGACGGCGGGGGCCAGCTCGTGCGTAGCCACATCACGCCGTACCGGCTGGTGATAGTCGGCGGATATTCGGGCAACGGGATCGGCGCGATGGATCTACATTCGCTCGCCCGCGAACTCGGCGTCGCGCACCTCGTGACATTCCTGCCGCCGCGCCCGCCACAGGACCTCGTCGAGGTGTACCGCGCTGCCGATGTCGTCGCGGTGCCGTCGTACTCGGAGTCGTTCGGGCTCGTCGCGCTCGAGGCGCAGGCGTGCGGGACGCCGGTGGTCGCGGCGAACGTGGGCGGGCTGTCGATCGCGGTCGCCGACGGCGAGACCGGCGTGCTCATCGATGGGCATGACGTCGCGGTGTGGGGGTGCGAGCTGCGGGCGCTGCTCGACGCGGACGCCCGGCGGATCGCGATGTCGCTGCGCGCCCCCGAACGCGCCCGCGGATTCTGCTGGACCTCGACGGCCGAGAACCTCGTCGCGACGTATGCGAAGGCGATGGCCGAACACTCCGAGCGCCGGGACGCGGGCGAGGAGGCCCGCGGCTCGGCTGCCGCTGTTGGCGACAACGAATCCGGTGCTGCCGCGCCGGCGAAGGAGGAATGACGATGACCGACTCTGCTGGACCCGACTCTGCCGGCCCCGAAGCGGCCGGACCCGACAACGGCAAGGGCGCTCCGAACGCCGAGGTGCTGCGCACGATCGAGGCGTTCCTCGTCGACCGCGAGATCGAATCGCATCTGCTCGACGGGCGGACGTTCGTCGTCAACCTGCCTGGCGAGAAGCGACTGAAGACCGCGGTCCACCTGCATGTTCGCCAGGACACCGTGCGCATCGAGTCGTTTATCTGCCGCAAGCCGGACGAGGATTTCCTCAAGATCTACGACTACCTCTTGCGCCGGAACCAGCACCTTTACTCGGTGTCGTACACGATCGACAACACCGGGGACATCTACCTCGTCGGGTGGATTCCGGCGGCCGCAGTCAGCGACGACGAACTCGACCGGGTGCTCGGCTCGATCCTCGAGACCGCGGACTTCGACTTCAACAAGTTGCTCGAGATCGGATTCCACACCTCGATCCGCCGCGAATGGTCGTGGCGGGTGAAAAACGGCGAGCCGCTGGTGAACCTCTACGCCTTCCGGCACCTGACCTCCGATCTCGAGCAGCCCGGCGTCGATGGGATGCCCGAGGAGAACTCGAGCGGCAAGCTGCTGCCGGGGGAGACTCCGGCCGACCGCGCGAAGGCGGATGCGGCGAAGGCGGCCGAGGCGGAGGCCGGCGAGGGCTCCGGCGGCGATGGCGGCTCGGCGGCTCCGACGTCATAGGCGGGTTGTTCCGGGGTTTGCCCGGCGCCGCGCGTGCGATGGGTAATAATGGGCGCATGGCTTTTGGAAAACTGGTGCTGTTGCGGCACGGACAGAGTGAATGGAATGCGTCGAACCAGTTCACCGGCTGGGTGGATGTTGACCTGACCCCGCAGGGCCGCGAGGAGGCCGTGCGCGGCGGGCAGCTGCTCGCCGAGGCCGGCGTGCTGCCGGACGTGCTGTACACGTCGCTGCTGCGTCGCGCGATCACGACCGCGAACCTTGCGCTCGACTCGGCCGACCGGCACTGGATCCCGGTCGTGCGCGATTGGCGCCTCAACGAGCGCCACTACGGCAAGCTGCAGGGGCTCAACAAGGCGGAGATCAAGGAGGAGTTCGGCGACGAGCAGTTCATGCTGTGGCGCCGCTCCTACGACACCCCGCCGCCGGAGATCGCTGCGGACGACCAGTACTCGCAGGTCGGCGAGGCGCGCTACGCGGATCTGGATGAGGTGCCGCTCACCGAGTGCCTGCTCGATGTGGTCAAGCGCTTCGTCCCGTACTACGAGGCGGAGATCCTGCCCTTGCTGACGGCGGGCAAGACCGTGCTCGTCGCGGCTCATGGCAATTCGCTGCGTGCTTTGGTGAAGCACCTCGACGGGATTTCCGACGAGGCGATCTCGGAATTGAACATTCCCACCGGGATTCCGCTGGTCTACGAGTTTTCCGAGTCCGGCGAGGTGACGAACCCCGGCGGGACGTATCTGGACCCGGAGGCTGCGGCCGCCGGTGCCGCTGCGGTGGCGAACCAGGGCGGCAAGTAGTTTCTGCGGCCGGGTTTGTTCTCGGCCGAAATCGTCTGGACGCCACTTTGTATCGATAAACGCCCGAATTGAGTTCCCTCCACGGCGTTTATCGATACAAAGTGGCGTCCAGTCGTCTGTGCGGCCCCGGCCGGCCCGGCCTGCCCGGCGAGCCTCAGTCCGCGATCGAGGCGAGGAGAACCTCCGCATCCTGCCCGGCCCAGGTGCCGAGAAGTAGGCCGGGCGTGCTGGCCGCCGAATCGGTCGAGGACCCGGAATCCGCGGCCGGGAAATCGGTGTCGAGGACCGAATTGAATTCCAGCGTCGCCTCGCCGAGGTGCAGCGTCGCCGAGGTTTCGGCGGGCATCGGCGCGGGCAGGCTCTCGGGGATCGTCACCGCGGAGGAGGTGCCGGTCCCGCGGACCTCGGCGCGGCCGGAGGTGAATTCCTCGCCCGTGTCGGCGTCGATGTAGCGCGCGCCGCCGGAGCCGGACGAAATCGCCTCCACCAGCGCGGACACGAACACGCGGTCGGTGAGGCCGTCGTAGATCCAGCGCGTCCCGAGTTCGGAATGTTCCAAGGTGAGCAGCTCGGCGCCGGCCCCACCGTCGAGCCCGGTGCCCTCCATCCCCGGTTGCGGAGCACCTCGGTAGGTGAGGGGGATCTGGAGGGTGCGGCCTCCGGCGTCATGGGCGATGTGTACTTCCGTGCCGACCTCGCCCGCGGGGTCGTCGAAACGGTAGGAGGCGACGAGCGTGATGTTCTCGGCGGTTGCGCCGGAGTCGGGCCAGCGCCGCTGGATGTAGCGCGCGACCGCTTCGGGCTTGGACGGGGTCAAAGACGCATTGCGGAAGATGTCAGCCATGACCCCAGCGTAGGCGCGAGCGCGCGTCGGCGAAAGGAAGAATGAACGGCCGGTTAACGTGCGGTGGATCGGGAAAAGTCCCCCGGTTAACGGGAGCGGCTCGCGTTTGTTCTGCGATTGCCTGGTTGTAGATTGGGACACCGTGGACGTATACGTTGCGATAGGCCTCATCGCCGCCGGCGCGGTCGCCTGCTTCTTCGTCGGCTCCGAAATCGGCGTGAGGCGCGGGCAGGGGATGTCCGGGACGCGCGGCGGCAAGGCGTCCACGCGGACGGACGGCGTGCTGAGTAAGGGCGATGTGCTCTACAAAGCCATGCAGCAGTCGCCGCTCGCGCTCGCCGTGGTCGACCGGTTCGAGGATCTCATCATCGCCAACGACCGTGCCGAGGAGCTTGGCATCGTCTCCGGACATCGCGTCACCGAAGAGGTGTGGGGGACGGTTCTCGAAACGTTCCGCAACGGCGCCGAGGCGCACTTTCACCTGTCCGGGCATGCGCGGGCGGGGCACCGGGTCCCGTCGGTGTCGGGGCACACGGTGTTCCTGCGCGAGGAGGGCGACAAGTTTGTCGTCGTGTACGCGAACGACGATTCGGAGCAGCGCCGCATGGAGTCCGCGCGCCGCGACTTCGTGGCCAACGTCTCCCACGAGCTCAAGACGCCCGTCGGCGCGATGAGCGTGCTCGCCGAGGCCCTCCTCGAATCGAGCGACGACCCCGAGTCGGTGCAGTATTTCGGTTCGCGCGTGCGCGACGAATCGCAGCGGCTCGGCTCGATGGTCACCGAGCTCATCGAGCTGTCCCGCCTGCAGGGCGCGGAGAAGCTGCGCGATCTCTCGCCGGTCTCGGTCGACGAGGTCGTCGACGAAGCCATGCGGCGCTCGGTCTCCATGGCAGAGGCCGCGGACATTTCTCTGACGTCGGACGACCGCTCCGGCCTGGAGATCATGGGCGACCGGACCTTGTTGGTGACGGCGGTGTCGAACCTCATCTCCAATGCGATCAATTACTCGCCGGCCGGCACCCCGGTGGTCGTCAGCCGCGCCAGCGACGAGCACACCGTCCGCATCCGCGTCACCGATCACGGAATCGGCATCGCCCCGGAGAATCAGGGGCGGGTGTTCGAGCGGTTCTTCCGCGTCGACAAGGCGCGCTCGCGCGCGACCGGCGGGACGGGCCTCGGGCTCGCGATCGTCAAGCACGTCGTGCAGAACCACAACGGCGTCGTCCACCTGTGGAGCAGGCCCGAAATGGGCTCGACCTTCACCATCGAACTTCCGCGGGTTGCCGCGGCGGAAGCTCTGACCCCGGATCGCACCGGCGATTCCGCAGGCACTAACAACGCCGGGGTCGGCCCAGGAAAGGAAAAAGCTAAGTGACACGAGTACTCATCGTCGAAGACGAAGAATCACTCGCCGACCCTTTGGCGTTCTTGCTGCGCAAGGAGGGCTTCGAGGCCACCGTCGCAGCCGACGGGCCGAGCGCGTTGCGCGATTTCGAGGCGCAGGGCGCGGACATCGTCCTGCTGGACCTCATGCTTCCGGGGATGAGCGGGACGGACGTGTGCAAGCGGCTGCGCGCGGTGTCGTCGGTTCCCGTCATCATGGTCACCGCCCGCGATAGCGAGATCGACAAGGTCGTCGGCCTCGAGCTGGGCGCGGACGACTACGTCACCAAGCCGTACTCGGCGCGCGAACTCATCGCCCGGATCCGCGCCGTCCTGCGCCGCGGCAACGGCGAGGAGGCCGAGGAGGCCATCGACGATTCGTCGGTGCTCCAGTCGGGCCCTGTGCGCATGGATATCGAGCGCCACACCGTCGAGGTGCACGGCGACACGATCACGCTGCCGCTCAAGGAGTTCGACCTGCTCGAGTACCTGCTGCGCAATTCCGGCCGCGTGCTCACCCGCGGGCAGCTCATCGACCGCGTGTGGGGTTCGGACTACGTCGGCGACACGAAGACACTCGACGTGCACGTCAAGCGCCTGCGCTCGAAGCTCGAGCCCGACCCGGGCAGCCCGCAGCACATCATCACCGTGCGCGGGCTCGGATACAAGTTTGACGGCGCCGCTACGGGCTAGCCCGGCGGGCCGCTGTAGCTGCCGCTATTTCTTGCGCGCGGCCAGCTCCTCGGCGCGGGTCGTCGCCGGGTGCACGGCGATGAGCCCGAGCTGCTGCCTCCGCTGGCACGCCTCGGCGAGCACCTCGTAGGCCTCTACGCCGATGAGCTCGGTCAGCTCGTCGGCAAGCGACTCGAACACTGGTTCCGCGCCTACGTGCGCCTCGGGCGAGCCCGTGCAGTACCAGTCGAGGTCGAGTCCGCCGGGCCCCCAGCCGCGGCGGTCGTACTCGGCGATCCGCGTGTGCAGGACCTCCACGTCGTCCGCGCGCGTCTCCCATTCCTGTGTCCGCCGGATCGGCAGCTGCCAGCACACCTCCGGCTTGGATTCGGGGAGTGTGCGTTCCAGGCGAAGGGCCATGTGGTGCAGCGCGCACCCGGAGCCCGCCGGCCATCCGACGTCATTGAAAAACACGCAACGGCCGTTGAAGCGCCGCGTCCGCAACGCGGGTTCGTCGTCGAGTTCGTCTTCCTCGAGCCACGGCTCGATGCCCTTGTCCAATGACGCCGCACTACGCGATTTCGCGTCGGCGAGCGCATCGCTCTCGTGCTGCCACTCGTCCGGGGCAAGCAGCGCGACGTTCGCGGCAAGGCGTTCGCGATCTTCGTTGTCAGTAAGAAAAGCGCCGTGCGTGCAGCAGCCCGAGTCCGGCTGATCCGCCGTGATCCCGTGGCACGAGGGCGTGCCGAACACGCAGCTCCACGACGACAGTAGCCACGTCATGTCCGCAGAGATGACGTGGTCTTCCTCGGTGGGATGGTCGAACGTGAACCATTCTCGAGGGAAGTCCAGCGCGACCTCCGGCTCGGGTTCGCGCGCCGTGCCGGAGCGGGAATAAAGGGTGTCCGACGGGCGCCTCGATGCGCCTTTGGTTCTACTGCTCACGCCTTGCAACGGTAGCCCGTTATACGGTGTAGGGGTGAGATTGGGTGTCCTAGACGTCGGTAGCAATACGGTGCACATGGTCGTGGTCGACGCGCATGCGGGCGGCCACCCCACACCGATGAGCGATTCCAAGACCGCTGTGCGGCTTATCCAGTATCTGGACAAGCACGATCGCATCAGCAAGGAGGGAATCAAGAAGCTCAGTGATGCGGTGCAGGAGGCCTCCGAGATCGCGAAGGCGACCCGCTGCGAGGAGGTCATGGCTTTCGCCACCTCCGCGGTTCGTGATGCCAAGAATTCCGACGACGTGCTCGATGCGGTCGAGGACTCCACCGGCGTGCGGCTTGAGGTGCTCTCCGGTGTCGACGAGGCGCGGATGACGTTCCTCGCCGCGCGCCGCTGGTACGGCTGGTCGGCGGGCTCGATCGTCAACCTCGATATCGGTGGCGGCTCTTTGGAGTTGACGTCGGGGCCGGACGAGAACCCGGACAAGGCGTTCTCGCTCGCGCTCGGCGCCGGGCGCCTGACCCACGACTGGTTCAACTCCGATCCGCCGGAGCGCAAACGGATCAATGCGCTGCGCGATTTCATCGACGCCGAGCTCGAGGCGCCGGCAAAAGAGATCCGCAGTCTCGGCGAGCCGGATCTCGCTTCCGCGACGTCGAAAACCTTCCGTATGCTCGCCCGATTGACCGGTGCGGCGCCCGCTTCGGCGGGCCCAAGGGCCGAAAGGGTGCTCACCGCGGCAGGTTTACGTCAGGTAATTGCGTTTATATCCCGGATGACGGCGTCGGATCGTGCTGAACTGGAGGGGATTAGTTCCGACCGGTCGTATCAAGTCGTAGCGGGGGCACTAGTCGCGGAAGCCTCCATGAGGGCTTTAGGGTTAGAGTCGGTAAAGATTTGTCCGTGGGCCCTTCGCGAGGGTCTGATCCTGCAACGACTGGATCATCACGCCGGTCGTGATGGAAAGGGGAGCTGACGTGGCAGCTAGCGAACAGTCGCGGCGCGGAGGCGGCTCGGGAGAGTCGATCACCGTAGCCGAGCTGCTTAAGCGCATGAGCCAAGGCGAGGACTCGGAGGCTTCCGGGGACTCTGCCGGTGACGCTTCCCAGCGCCGCCATCACCGCCGCGCCGATAGCGGCGGGGTGAGTGTGTCCGATCTGACGGGCGACATCCCGCGCGTCGGGCCGGACGGCCAGCCGCTCTCGGGTCGTGCGGCGCGCCGCCGTGCCCGCGAGGAGGCCGAAGAGCGCGAGGCCGCGAAGCAGGGCCAGCCGAGCCAGCAGAGCGCCCCACAGGGCCAGCAGGGTGCTCCGCAGGGCCAGCAGCCGCAGCAGGCTGCCGCGCAGGGCCAGCAGCAGGCCACTCCGCCCGCAGCGCCGCCCGCCTCGAAGCCCGCCGATAAGAAGGCGCAACCGGCCGCAGGCCCGCGCATCGCCCGCCGGACGACGACGTCCGAGCGCGCCAAGACTTCCGACAAGACCCCGATGCCGCCGAAGCCGGCGCAGCGTCCCGCTGCCGGCTCGCAGGTGCCCGACACGGGCGACCTGTTCGGCCGCCCGTCGGGCAACGGATCGACCACGGGGCCGATTCCCGTTCCGGACACCTCGGTCAAGGGCCGCGGCGGATCCGGCTCGGGTGCGGGCAAGGCCGCTGCGGGTACCGCTGCAGCGGCCGGTGCCGCAGGCGCGGGTGCGGCGGCTGCGTCCACGCGCGGCGGCGACAAGGCCGGCGCTGCGAAGCAGGCCGCAGGGGCCCAGCAAACACCGGCACAGCAGGCACCGGCGCAGCAGCAGGCCGCTCCCCAGGGCCGGCAGGGCGCGGGAGCGGCAGCCGCTGGCAGCAGCAGTGCCGCCGGTGCTCCGACCCGCGCGCAGCAAGTCGTCCGCGAGTCCGTCGCGAACCAGCGTCGCTACGAACGCGAAGCGGGTGCCGCCGGCGCCAAGGGCGCGACGAGCGGCAAGGGTGCTGCAGGAGCAGCAGCGGGAGTGGGCGCCGCCGGCGCGGCAACCGCAACAGGCGCGGCAGCATCCACAGGCGCTCCCGCGGGCGCGCCCCCGGTGAAGCCGGCGGCATCGCCCACCACGGAAAAGCCCTCGCTGTTCAAGCGCGGCAACAAGGCCAAGAAGGACGGCGGCAAGCCGGCCGACGAGTCCCACGGCTCGTTCGGCGGCGGTAAGACCGCGGCCGCAGCGGGCGCTGGCGTTGCCGGCGCTGCCGGGCTCGGCGCCTACGCGGCGAACAAGGCCGGCCGCGACGACGATTCGTCGGTCCACGCGAGCGGCGGCGGCTCCTCGGAAGCGAACACCGGCGTCATCCAGAAGGTGCGCGGGGACGCGGGCGAGGGCCATTCCGGCACCGACACCGCCACCCAGCCTGCAGTGTCCTCGACGGGCGTAGAGCATGGCGGCCAGGAGGCCGGCTACCCGCAGGGCCAGGGCGCCGCGCACGGCGGATACGGCGACTACGGTCACGACGACTACCGCGGCCACGACGAAGAAGTCTTCGACCCCTACGGCCAGGAGCATTGGGATGATGAGCCGCAGCGAAGCGGGTTCGCCCAGTGGGCCATCCTCGCGTTGCAGGTCGTCGGCGCGGCGATCGCCGGCGCTGCACTGTTCGTCGCGTTCGAGCTGCTGTGGCGCGACCTCAAGTGGGTGGCGCTCGCGCTCGCGATCGTGGTCATCATCGGCCTCGTCGCCATCGTGCGCGTGCTGCGCCGCGGCAACGACTGGATGTCGATCGCCCTCGCGGTGGTGGTCGGCATAGGGGTGACATTCGGGCCGCTACTGCTGCGGCTGTTCACCTGACGCACACGGCTCACGGGCTCGGCGCGGACCTTCGAAGGTCCGCGCCGATTCTGTATTTGGGCCTAATGCCTGCCTCGCCTACCGGCCACGCGCGGCGTCCCGAACGGGCGCGTGGCACGCTATGGGTATGACACGAATTGCAATCATCGGTGGCGGAAAAATCGGCGAGGCGCTCATTGCCGGACTGCGCGACGGCGGCTGGCCGCCGCAGGATCTCGTGGTCGTCGAGAGCGCCGCGGAGCGCGCTGCCGAACTGAAGGACCGTTATTCGATCATGACGTCGGACCTCGCGATTGCCGCAGAGGGGGCGCAGGTCATCGTCGTCGCGGTAAAACCGAACGACGTGCCGGGGGTGATCGACAAGGTCGACGAGGCCATCTCCGACAGCGTGCACGAGGCCGTGGTCGTCTCTCTGGCCGCCGGCGTGCCGACCGAGGCCATCGAGTCGCGTCTGTCCGCAGGTTCGCCCGTGGTCCGCGTGATGCCGAATACGGCGATGCTTGTGGGCGAGGGGACGTCCGCGATCTGCAAGGGCCGCTTCGCACGCGGCGAGCACATCGATATCGTCCGCAAGATGATGGGCTCGGTGGGCGCCACCGTCGAGGTCACCGAGTCTCAGATGGACGCGGTGACGGCGCTGTCGGGCTCCGGCCCGGCCTACTTCTTTCTCCTCGCCGAGGCGATGATCGAGGCAGGGGTGGAGCAGGGGATCCCGCGCAAGACGGCGGAGACGCTCGTGCTGGGCACCGCGAAGGGTGCCGGCGCGATGCTCGCGGCAGGCGGCGACGGGCCGACGGCGCTGCGGGCCGCCGTGACGTCGCCCGGCGGGACGACGGCCGCCGCGCTGCGCGCGTTCGAGACCGGCGGTCTGCGCGCCACCGTGTACGGCGCTGTGTCCGCGTGTAAGGAGCGCTCGGCGGCGCTCGCGGACGAGGTGCGCGAGCAGATGATCGACGAGCTCTCCGCCGATCAGCCATAGGCCCCGCGCGGACCAGGACGTAACACTGTTGCGGCCATGGGCCCCAAGTGTTCATATGTTGGGAAAGTTGCGGAAATCCTTTGAGATTCCTTACCGGCGGTGAAGTGCAGGTCAGCTAAGTACGCGGCGGATCTCGCGAGAAATCAGGCGGTATTTTTTCCCACACACGTCGCACTATTCACACCTTTCACGCTAGGCTCTTTCTAGAGCACGCGCGTGTCAGTACCGCAGGAGGGGAAGCCTGCGGCACGATGCGTGCCGTAAAGGAACGATGTAGATGACTCCAGCTGAATCGGGCGCTAACGGCGCCGGCGCCTCCAACGCTTCGCAGTTCTTGACCGTTGCCGAAGTGGCGTCACTTATGCGTGTTTCCAAGATGACCGTGTACCGGCTCGTTCACTCCGGTGAGCTGCCCGCGGTGCGCGTCGGACGTTCGTTCCGCGTGCACTCGAAGGCCGTGCACGAGTACCTCGACACCTCGGTTTACGACGCAGGTTAGACCGCATTTTGCGGGCCATGGGCACAACCGCCACGCGGCCTCGATTTCTAATCGACGCAGCGAGGTAGGTACGCTTACTCCGTTGGTGTGCCCGCCGCGCAATGGCCACCTGAAGAATTTTCACGAGGAGGAGGAACGCATGGGTTCCGTTATCAAGAAGCGCCGCAAGCGTATGTCCAAGAAGAAGCACCGCAAGATGCTTCGTCGCACCCGCGTGCAGCGTCGCAAACTTGGCAAGTAAGGGCCGCGGCCGCGCTTGGCGGCCACCGGCTCTGCGCCTTTAGATTAGTTGCCCGCACCTTCGATTCGCGCCCCTCGGGGATGATCGAGAGTGCGGGCTTCGGTGTATGTACGGCCCGTAAACCGTCGGCGGGTAACGTAGTTCGTAGAAGGCGCCCAATGGGGGCGCGCTTTTTACTAGACTCTGCGGGGTGAGCGTGGCAACTTCGACCCAGCCCTCCGGTGACGAGCATGTTGTAAAAGCAGTTGCCGTCATCGGTGGCAGCCGCTACCTCGGCGCACACCTGGTCGGAGCGTTGCTTCGCGAACCGACTATCGAACGCGTCATCGCGATCGACTCGAGCAAGCCGTCCGCGCAATTCCGGCGCCGCATGGGCAACGCAGAGTTCGTGCGCCTGGACCCGCAGTCTCCGCGCATGCAGGCGGTGCTTCGCGAGAAGGACGTCGACACCATCGTCCACGCGGGCCTGCACCACAACGATTTCGCTCCCGGTGGCCGCGCGGCCGTCAAGGAGAGCAACATCATGGGCTCGATGCACATGATGGCGGCCGCCGGCCGCGCTGCGAGCGTCAAGCGTTTCGTGCTGTTGTCGTCGACCTCGGTGTACGGGTCGAGCATGCTCGACCCGGCGATGTTCTCCGAGGACATGGCAGCAAAGCGCAGCCCCGGCGGCGGTATCCCGCGCGATTACCTCTCGGTGGAGGGCTACGCCCGCGGCATGAACCGCAAGCGCCCCGACATCGAGGTGTCGATCCTTCGGGTCCCCGCGATCCTCGGCCTGCCCGAGCCGACCGTGTTCGGCGAGTTGCTGCAGCCGTCGATCACCCCGGTCCTCGGCGGTTTCGACCCGCGCATTCAGCTACTTCATCCACAGGATGCGCTGGAGGCGCTCGTGCTCGCGACTATGCGCGGCCCGGGCGGCACCTTCAATATCGCCGGCGATGGGATGATCACGCTCTCGCAGGCGGTTCGCCGCGCCGGCCATATCGCGATCCCCGTATTGCCTCCGTTTTTTCGCGTGGCTGCCGGAATCTTCACTGGCGAAGGGCTCAAGAAGATCGGCTCCTCGCAGATCGAATACCTCAAGTACGGCCGCGGCGTCGACAACCGTCGCATGCGCGAGGTGTTCGGTTTCTCGCCGCGCTATTCCACGAGCCAGGCGCTCGCCGCGTACATCAAGGATTCCGGCATAGAGCCGGTCTTGTCGGCGGACACGGCTCGGGCAGCGGTGCGGGCGATGCTCGCAGCGGTGCCGCGCTCGATGCACCCGGCGATCCTCGCGAGCGTCGAATCGGTGCTCGCCGAGATCGACCGGCCGGCCACGGGCGCCAAGACCCGCAACCAGTCGACGCTCCGCGCGATGACGGTCACGGAGATCGAGGAAGCCGGGCACGGGCACGACACCCCGGCCACCCGCAACACACAGGCCGGCCAGCGTGCCAAGCCGGTGGCTTCGGGCTCGCCGAAGCCGGCGGCCCCCGGCGATGCGGCCCGGGCCGCGGTCGCGAGCAAGTCCCCGGAGGACGACGCGGCGAAGCCCGCGAAGAAGGCACCGGCCAAGAAGCCCCCCGCGAAGAAAGCCCCACCGAAGAAGGCGAGTCCACCCGCTCGCACGTCGGGGGCCAAGCCCGCCGCAGCACAATCCGCAGCCTCGCGCACGTCCGCAGCTGCCGCCGAAGCCAAGGAGGCGTGAGATGGCAGGACCGGAATTCAACCTCGGGACACGGAATGACGCCGAGGAAAAGCATTGGCGGATGGTCGGGGAATCCTTCACGGGGATGACGAGCCGATCCGACGCCGCCGCGGGAGCCATCGGGCAGAGCCTCGAGCAGATCGTCGCCACCGCCCAGGCAGTCGGCATGCACCTCGCAGAGGTCCTCAAGCTCGATCCGAGCGCCGCGTCCGAACTCATGGAGCCGATCCTCCGCGCTGTCGACAAGGTCGACGTGGCCCTGGCCACCGGCGAGGCGATGGCCGTGAATACACTGGCCGAAGCCATTTCGAATGTGGGAGAGCTGCTCGCAGTTCGGCTCAGCGGCAACTACGATATCGACGAATTCGGCTTCGACGCGCACTTTCAAGAGAAGGTGTGGCTGCCTATCTGGCGCCCGTTCTTCGAGAACTGGTTCCGCGTCGAGGTCATCGGCGCCGAGAACATCCCGTCCGACGGTTCGGCGCTCATCGTCTCCAACCACGCCGGCGTCCTCCCGATGGACGGGATGATGACCATGGTCGCCGTCCACGATCATGCGGGTCGAAACCTGCGAATGCTCGCCGCGGACCTCGCGATGGGCGTACCGGTGGTCGCGCCGATTGCGCGCCGCGTGGGCGCCACGCTCGCCAATGCCGCAGACGCAGAAGCACTTCTGACGTCGAACGAAATCGTCGCCGTGTGGCCGGAAGGCTTCAAGGGCCTCGGCAAGCCTTTCGGCGACCGATACCGCCTCCAGCGCTTCGGACGTGGCGGGTTCGTGTCCACGGCGGTTGCGGCGGGCGCTCCGATTATCCCGCTGTCCGTCGTCGGTTCCGAGGAGATCTACCCGAAGATCGGCGAGGTCCCGGCGCTTGCTCGGCTTCTTGGCCTGCCGTACATGCCCATCACGCCGACGTTCCCGCTCACGGGGCTGCTCGGGGCGATGCCGCTGCCCACGAAGTGGATCATGGAATTCGGCAAGCCGATCGAAACGTCGGGTTTCGGCCCTGACGCCGCGGACGATCCGATGGTCGTCTTCGAGATCACCGACCAGGTGCGCGAGACCATCCAGAACACGCTATACCGCAACCTCGCCCGCCGCGGAAGCGTCTTCTTCGGCTAGAGCGAGAGGCGGGACTGAGCGTCCCTAGGGGCGGCGCTTCCACACGGCGACGGCTCCGCCCGCGGCGGCCGCGACGGCCGTGCCCTGGAGGCCGATCTTCGCTGCACGACGCATGGTGCGGTAGTCCTTGATCTGCCAGCCGTTCTCTCTCGCGGCATCGCGCAGCGCTGTGTCCGGGTTGACGGCCACCGGGTGCGCGACGAGCGAGAGCATTGGCAAGTCGTTGGACGAATCCGAGTAGGCGTAACACTTCGACAGGTCCAGGCCCTTGGTGCGAGCAAGCTCCTTGACCGCGTGGGCTTTGCCTGAGCCGTGGAGGATGTCGCCCACCATCCGGCCGGTGTAGACCCCGTTCTCGCGTTCGGCGACAGTCCCGAGCGCGCCGGTGAGGCCGAGGCGCTCGGCGATGACGTTGGCAAGCTCGACCGGAGTCGCGGTGACGAGCCAGACCTGTTGCCCGGCGTCAATATGCATTTGTGCCAGCGACTTGGTGCCGGGCCAGAAGCGGTCGGCGATGGACTCGTCGAAGATCGCCATGGATAGCTCCTCGACCTCGCGTACCTCGCGGCCCTTGACGAAGCTCAGCGCCTTCTCGCGGCCCGAGGCGACATCCGACATGGATTCGCGGCCCGAGACGCGGAACTTGGCCTGCTGCCAGATCATCGTCGCGACGTCGCGGGTGGTGAAGAACTTGTGGCGGGCGAGACCGCGGGCGAGCAGCAGAATCGACGCGCCCTGAATGAGGGTGTTGTCGACATCGAAGAATGCGGCGGCCGTGGGATCGGGTGTGAGTTCCTCCCCGGCCTCGAGCTTCTCCTCGATCGGCGTCGGCTCGCCCTCGATCGTGACCTCGTGCTCGTAAACCTCGCCGTCCGGGCCGATCGAGGGCTCCAAATCGGCCTGCGCGCCGACGAACCCGGAATGCTCGACATCTCGCGAGGAAGGAGCCTTGGACTTCTTGCCTGGGCGGCGCTTGGTCCCAGCCTGTGCCTCGTCCACACCCCCGAATGCCTCGATGTCCTCAGAAGAGCGAAGGGCCTCGGCCGCACTCGCCTTGCCGGCTACCGCTTGGTGGCGCTCCGACCGCGTTGGGAAAGCGGCGGACAACGCGCGCTGCACGACCCGCGCCTTCGACGGCAAGAATCGCCCCCACCTGCGGGGCAATGACTCGTCGGACACAGGAGGCCTCCTTCAAATCGGTGCGAGCCCCGCTATGGCGCCGACACCGGAATGCTTGTTGCGACCTCATCTTATGCGACGGCCCGACCATCATGGGGCACGATGGACAGTATGAATCTGGTCGAAGGATCCGAACCGTATGCGAACGCGCGGCACGAGGTCACGCTCCTCACGCGAGTCGGCTGCGGCTCGTGCGTGCGCGTGCGCGAGCAGATTACCCCACTGCTCATGGAGCTGTCGGTGCCGTTGCAGGTCGTCGACGTGGACACCGATTCCGAACTCAAGGCAGAGTTCGGCGACCGGCTGCCGGTGCTGCTCCTCGATGGCGAGGAATATGCGGCCTGGGAGGTCGACAACGACGAGCTACGCGAGGACCTGCAGGCCTAAGGATTTCCGGGCGTCCGGCGTCATACTTCCTGGCGGTACTTGTCCTTGAGCAAGCGCTTGTAGAGCTTGCCGGTGGCGTGGCGCGGGAGCTCGGTGGCGAACTCGATGGACACCGGGCACTTGTACTTGGCCAGGCGCTCGTGGAGGTAGGCGAGCAGCTCGTCGGAGAGCCCGGGGCCGGCGGCGGCGTCGCCTGCGGGGACGACGACGGCGTGGACGGCCTCGCCGAGATCGTCATCGGGGATGCCGAACACGGCCGCGTCCGCGACCTTCGGGTGCGCGATGAGCGCGTCTTCGGCCTCGCGCGGATAGACGTTGACGCCACCGCGGATGATCATGTCCGCGCGGCGATCGGAGATATAGAGGTAGCCGTCTTCGTCGACGTAGCCGATGTCGCCGACGGTGCTCCAGCCTGCGTCGTTATGCGCCTCGGCGGTCTTCTCGGGGGCGTTGCGGTACTCGAACTGAGCTGGGCTCTCCGACCAGATCTGGCCAGACTCGCCGACGGGCAGCTCCTCGCCGAGCGGGTCGAGGATGTGCGGCGTGCCGACGAGCGGCTTTCCCACCGAGCCGGGATGAGCCAGCCACTCGTTCGAATCGAGCGCCGTGAACAGGTAGGCCTCGGTGGCCGAGTAATACTCGAAGATGACGGGGCCGAGCCAGTCGATCATCGCGCGTTTGATCTCCACCGGGCACGGCGCCGCAGCGTGGATGACGCAGGTCAACGAGGACACATCGTAGGCGGTGCGGATGCTGTCGGGGAGCTTGAGCATGCGCGCGAACATCGCGGGCACCATCTGCGTGTGCGTGACGCGGTACTTTTCGATGAGTTCGAGCGCTGCTTCCGGCTCGAACTTCTCCATGACGATGCACGTGCCGCCGACGCGGTGCACGGCCATGTTGATGCGCAGCGGGGCCGCGTGGAAGAGAGGGGCCGGCGAGAGGTACACGGTGGCGGCCGTGATGTTCCACAGCGCGTAGAAGATCGCGTAGAACCCCGGCGGGACGCCGAGCGGATTGAGCGGCAGCGGGGTCATCACGCCCTTGGGCTTGCCCGTGGTCCCCGAGGAGTAGAGAAAGTCGATTCCCTCGCGCTCGTCGGGCTCTACATCTGTCCCGATGGCGTCCGCCTCCGCCGTCATATCGGCAAAACCGTGGGCCGCGGTTCCGGCGATGAAGCGGTTGTCGAGCGCGGGCGCCTCGGGGAGTTCGAGAGCGGCGGCTGCAGTCTCGGCTAGTGCGTCGGTGGTGAACAGCGCGCGGGTGTCGGAATCGCCGAGAATGTAGGCAACCTCGTGCGCCGTGAGGCGCGAGGACAGCGCGACATAGCGCAGCCCCGTGCGCTGCGCGGCCCACGCGACCTTGAGCAGCGCCGGGTGGTTTTCCATGTAGAGGGCGATGGTGTCGCCATGGCGGAGCCCGCGCGACCACAGCAGCCGGGAGATCGCTTTCGAATCTCGGGTGAGCTCGCCGTAGCTGATCTGGGTCCCGCTACCTGCCATGATGTACGCTGGCCGGTCCGGATCGGTGGCGGCGATGACGTCGGGGAACATGTCGTCCACTGGGGGAACTCCGATGCTGTTCGGCGGGAGAGCGCTGGTGCATCAAACAATATATGTGATACGAATCACAGTCAATGGTTTCCGATGGAAGCTCGCTCCGAATGCAGAAGTCAGGTTATGGTCAACGTATGACACTCCCCACAGCGCTCCAGAATCTCCGCATCCCGGCCGTCGCGTCGCCGATGTTTATCGTGTCGAATCCGGAGCTGGTCATCGCCCAGTGCACGTCCGGAATCGTCGGCTCGTTCCCCTCGCTCAACGCGCGGCCGCAGGAGAAGTTGGGGGAGTGGCTCACGGAGATCAGCTCGGCTCTACAGAAGTATGACGCCGAACATCCCGATCGCCCGTCTGCGCCGTTCGCGGTGAATCTCATCGTGCACAAGTCCAACGAGCGGCTCGAGTCGGACCTTGCCGACGTCATCGCGCACGAGGTGCCCATCGTCATCACCTCGCTCGGTGCTCGCGAGGACGTCAACGAGGCGATCCATGCCTACGGCGGCATCGTGCTGCACGACGTGATCAACAACCGTTTCGCGCGCAAGGCCATCGAGAAGGGCGCGGACGGACTCATCGCGGTGGCGGCCGGCGCGGGCGGCCACGCGGGGACCCAGTCGCCGTTCGCGCTCGTGCGTGAGATCCGCGAGTGGTTCGACGGTCCGCTGGTGCTCTCGGGCGCGATCGCGCATGGATCCTCGCTCCTCGCCGCCGTCGCGTCCGGCGCGGACCTCGGTTATGTCGGTTCGGCCTTTATCGCCACGAACGAAGCCAACGCGGTCGACGAGTACAAGAACATGATCGTCGACTCTGCGGCCGCAGACATCGTCTACTCCGACCTGTTCACCGGCGTGCACGGCAACTACCTGCGCGGATCGATCGAGAGCTCCGGCCTCGACCCGGACAACCTGGAAAGCTCCGACCCCTCGGCGATGAACTTCGGCGGAGGAGCAGACTCCGTCGGCGGCGCGAAGGCGTGGAAGGACGTGTGGGGTTCGGGTCAGGGCGTCGGCGCGGTGAAAGCCGTCGGTCCGGCCGCCGAGCTCGTTGATCGCCTCGATCGCGAGTACACCGAGGCGCGCGAGCGGCTGGCTGCGCTTTAGCGACGACGGATCCCGCGGGCGTCGCCTTTTCGGAGAACACGTTCGCGTACCGTCGACAAGATGAGCGACGAACCAAGCGTGCCGCAGTCCGAGGAGGCACGACGCGCCCGCGAAGAGCGCGAGGCCCTCATTGCGAAGGAAGCCGCCGCCGATAAGGCTGCCGCGTCCGGGGGTGCGTCGCGAAAACCGCCGGTCCCGGTCTGGTACTTCCCGTTTCTTGCGATCGTTGTGCTCGTATTGTTCGGGCGCAACGCATTCGGCGAACGCACCGGGCTCGACTCGCTGCTCGCCCTCGTTTTTGCCCTGGTCCTCGCGCTATTCGTGGGCGTATTGGTTTACCGTATGACGTCGAAGTCGCCGAGCCATACCGGCGGCCGAAGCGCGTGGCGTCCTTCTCTCGGCGCGGCCGTGCTTGCCGCGGCGTTCCCCGTCGCGGCGACCCTGCTCGATGGGCCGCTCGGCACCTGGATGTGGATGGTCTGCGGAATCGGACTCGCCGTGTTCCTCTGTTATCTCGGATTCGTCTTCCACCGGAGTTATGGCGGACGGCGCTAGGCCATTCGTCCGCCTGCGAACCGTGCGAAACCTACGCCGACATCCCGAGGATCACGTTGATGATCGCCAGCACACCCGCGACGTAAATCAACGGCGCGCGCACAACGGCAACGGCGGTCGCCCCGGCGCCGGCCGAAGGTGGCCCCGCCGCCACAAGCTGCCCCGCGCGCCGCTGCCCTGCGGTCGCGATCTCGATCAGCGCCACGAGCACCAAGGCGATCACGATCTTCATCCCGAAGATCATGTGGTTCACCTCGAAGCCGAGATCCGAGGACCGCGCGATGAGCACGCCGTACAGCAGAAGTCCGACGACCAGCTGCAGGCGCCCGCCCCACAGCATCACCGGATTCGATAGCCCCTTGGCGGTCAGCGACACGAAGTAGCCGCCGAGAAGCGCGGCGAGAAAAATGAGGTGGAAGAACAGCAAGACGTCTTGGAGGAGGCTCATGACCATGAATTCTAAGGCGAATCCGCACGCAACTTAGATGTATCTCAGCACCGTCGCCCTATGGCTACCCCCAGATCGCCACATCGAAGCGCGCTTCATCAAACCAGGTGGCGCGCATTTTTGAGGTAAACCTAACTCGCGAGTAGGTACGGGGCTGCAAAATGTGAAGCAGAATCCGGCACGTATAGCAAGCGCGCTTCGTGAGTTTTGTTTCGGGGTACTGCGGGGGTTAACGTGGACTGCGAGCAAGACGATAAGGGCACGCTTCGCCCCGCCTGGAAATCGCGAGATGACCAGGCGTGTACAGCGAAGTATTTATGCCTTTGTTTTGGCGCGTCCGGCGCGACCTACTGGGCGCACTCCAAAATCGTTTGCACGGAATAAAGGAGACGGTCGCACGTGAAGCCCAGGCAGCACTCGCCCGGCGGCACCCTAGGGGGTCCCGCCACGAGGCGCGTCCCCTCCGTCGCCTTCTTAACCGCGTTTGGTACGAATACCGTTACCTCCCGCGTGGACATTTCTAGTGTCGCATGCCTCATTTCCCGCCCCGCGCCCAGGGGGGTGGCAGCGTGAGCGTGCTCGTCGTAGGCATGTCGTACAGCTCCGCCTCGGTGTCGTTGCTCGAGCGCGTCGCCGTGGTCGAGTCCGAGCGCGATGCCTTCACCGCGCGGCTCCTCGAGTCGTCGTCGATCCGCGAGGCGATGCTCGTCTCCACGTGCAACCGTGTCGAGGTCTACGCCGAGGTCGATGCCTTCCACCCGGCCCTCGAACTCATCACCGCGACGCTCGCGGCGAACGCCGAGCTCACTGTCGAGGAGATCGCCGAGTCGGTCTACGTCCGCTACTCGCAGGCCGCCGCCGAGCACATCTTCAGCGTCTCCTCGGGCCTCGATTCGCTCGTCGTCGGCGAGCAGCAGATCATCGGCCAGATCCGCAGCGCCTACCACGACGCAGCCGCCTCGGGCGCCGCGGGAACGACGCTCCACCGGCTCGCCCAGCGCGCGCTGCACGTCGGCAAGCGCGTGCACACCGAGACCAACATCGACTCCGCCGGCGCGTCGATGGTCACCGTCGCCCTCGGGAAGGCTGCAGGCATCGTCGGCCAGGTCGGTTCGGTGGATGACGCCGGAGAGCGCCGCCCGCTCGAGGGTCTGAACGCCGCCGTCATCGGCGCCGGTGCGATGGGCGGGCTTGCCGTGGCCCATCTGGGGCGCGGCGGGGTGTCCCATATCCATGTGCTCAACCGGACCGAAGAGCGCGCGGCGCGGCTAGCCGAGATCGCGCGGGACTCCGGAACCGAGGCGACCGCGCTGCCCATGGAGCAGCTGGACGAGGCGATCGCGGCCGCCGATGTCGTGTTCGTGTGCACGGGTGCGGCGAACACCGTCGTCACCCTCGCCGATGTGCATTCGGGCCTGGCGAAGCGCGAGGCCCGCGGCGAGGAGCCGCGTCCGCTGGTGCTCTGCGACCTCGGCCTCCCGCGCGATGTCGACCCGGCCGTCGCCGGTCTTCCCGACGTCGCGATCGTCGACATCTCACAGCTCGCCGAGGACCCGGGCGCCCGCGCGGCGACCCGCGACAAGGCGATCGCGCGGGAAATCGTCGCGACCGAGCTCGCGGACTACGTCTCCGGAGAGCGCGTGGCCGAGGTCGGTCCGTTGATCTCCCAGCTGCGCGGCCGCGGGGCCCAGGTGGTCACCGCCGAGCTGCGCCGCTTCGATTCGCGAAATTCCGATCTCGACGCCGCCACGCGCGACGAGGTCGAGCGCACCGTGCGCCGCGTGGTCGACAAGTTGCTGCACCCGCCGACGGTCAAGTTCAAGGAACTGGCCGCGCAGCCGGGCGGCGACACCTACGCGGACATCATGCGTGAACTGTTCGACCTCGGTAGCGAGGTCAAGAAAGGCAGCGTCCATGAGTGATGCCCCCAACGGTGGTGCGCCCGGGCAGGCCGGCGCCACCGCCGATCGAGTGCTGCGCATCGGAACCCGAGGCAGCGAGCTGGCGACGACCCAGGCGGGTCACGTGCGCGATGCGCTCATCGCCGCCGGATACCCGGCGGAACTCACCATCATCCGCACCGAGGGCGACGTGAACATGGCTCCGGTCGAGCGGATCGGCGTCGGCGTGTTCACGCACGCGCTGCGCGATGCGCTCGCGAACGACCGCTGCGACGTGGCGGTGCACTCCTATAAGGACTTGCCGACGGCGCCGGACGAGCGTTTCGCGCCGATCGCGACCCCGGAACGCGAGTACCCATTCGACGTGCTCGTCTCCGCCGGGGACACCCCGTTCGCCGAGCTCGGCGAGGGCGCCCGCGTGGGCACCTCCGCCCCGCGCCGCCGGGCACAGCTCGCGGCCCTGCGCCCCGACATCGACCTCGTCCCGCTGCGCGGGAACATCGAGACCCGCATGGGCTTCGTCACCAGCGGCGAGCTCGACGCGGTCGTCCTCGCCGGCGCGGGCCTTTCGCGTACGGGCCGCCTGGCCAAGGCCTCGCAGAAGTTCACGCCCGAGCAGATGCTGCCGGCGCCCGCACAGGGGGCCCTTGCCGTCGAGGCGCGCGCGGACGATGCCTACGCCGCGGCCGCCGTCGCCGCGCTCGACCACGCGGTATCGACCCTCGCGGTCACCGCGGAACGCCGGGTGCTTGCGGTTCTCGAGGCGGGCTGCACGGCGCCGGTCGGCGCGATCGCGCAGCTGGATGGAGGCGAGCTCCACCTCGAAGCCGTGGTCGCGTCAGTCGCGGGCACGAAGGTCTTGCGGGAAAGCGCGTCCGCCGTCGTAGGTGATGATGCTGCGGCGGACAGCGCGCTCGGGGCCGCCAGGGAACTGGGGGAGAAGGTCGCGAACGCGCTGCTTGCGGGTGGGGCGGCCGAGGTCGTCGCGGTCGCGAACGGCACCGAGGACGAGCGCGCGCCGCTGGCGCCGCCAATACCGCCCGAGCGCAACGAAGAGCCGGGCTAGGCGCGAGAACCGCCCAGTCCAGGCAACAGCCGCACACGTTTGACATGCAACTTGCGCCACATCCAGTGGCGAATAAAGAAGCGTTGGAGAGAAAGAAAACCATGACTCGAAGCAGCACCACCCGCCCCGGCACCGTTCGATTCGTCGGCGGGGGGCCGGGCAACGCCGGCATGCTCACCTGTCGCGCGCGCGACGTGCTCGCCGGCACGGCGGTCGTGTACGTCGACGCCGATGTGCCCGAGGACGTGCTGCGGCTCGTCGCGAACGAGGTGCCGGTCCCGCAGGAGCTGCTCGACGAGCGCCAGGCCGCGATGGACGAAGCCGTGGCCTCGGAGGACAAGGCCGAGATCAAGCGCCTGAAGAACGCGCCCGCGCCGACCGCCGCCGATGTTCGCACCGCGATCGGCGAGCCCAAGTCGATCGCGAAGACGCTCGTCGCGGAGGCAAAAAAGGGTCATGACGTCGTACGACTCGTTTCCGGTGACCCCATGACCTGCGACATCGCCTCCGCGGAGATCACTGCCGTGGGCCGCACGGTCGTCCCGTTCGAGGTGATTCCGGGACTCGCGCCGGCGACGTCCGTGCCCGCGTTCGCCGGAATCGTCCTCGGTTCGGGCCACCTCGCCGTGGATGCGCGCCGCGACGTCGACTGGTCCGTGGTTGCGCAGGGGCCGCTGCCGATCGTCATCACGACCTCGGCCTCGCACCTCGCCGAGACGCAGAAGGCGCTGTGCGAGCAGGGGCTCGCGCCGTCGACCGCCGTGACCGTGACCGCCGCCGGCTCGATGGTCTCGCAGAAGTCCGCGGACGGGGTGCTCACGGAGCTGGCAAGTTTGGGGAAGACCTTCGACGGCGAGTTGGTGGTGACCTTGGGTAAGCAGGCCGCGTCCCGGCACAAGCAGCAGTGGTGGGAGTCCCGTGCGCTGTTCGGCTGGAACGTTCTCGTGCCGCGCACGAAGGAGCAGTCCGCGGACATGAGCTCCCGGATCCGCGACTTCGGCGCCGTGCCGATCGAGGTGCCGACCATCTCGGTCGAGCCGCCGCGTTCGCCCGCGCAGATGGAGCGCGCCGTGAAGGGCCTGGTCGACGGCCGCTATGAGTGGATCGTGTTCACCTCCGCGAACGCCGTGAAGGCTGTGTGGGAGAAGTTCTGCGAGTTCGGCCTGGATTCGCGCGCGTTCTCCGGGGTGCGCGTGGCCGCGGTGGGCGAGAAGACCGCCGAGCGGGTCCGCGAGCTCGGGATCACGCCCGAGCTGCTGCCGCGCGGTGAGCAGTCCTCGCAGGGCCTGCTCGAAGTGTTCCCGCCGTACGAGCCGGACGTCGACCCCGCCTCGCGCGTGCTGCTTCCGCGTGCGGACATCGCCACAGAAACCCTGGCGGCCGGCCTCGCCGAGCTCGGTTGGGAGACCGAGGATGTGACGGCGTACCGTACCGTCCGCGCGGCGCCGCCGGCTGCGGAGATCCGCGACATGATCAAGTCCGGCGGCTTCGACGCGGTGTGCTTCACCTCGTCGTCGACCGTGCG
>NZ_DYXM01000063.1 GCF_020742175.1 Dietzia timorensis | reverse complement strand
CCTCGCGCGCCGGCGCCGAGCACATTCGCCGGCAGGCGGACGGTGGCGCCGAGCGCCTTGCCGGGCAGCTCGATCGCAGAGGTCACGGTGACGGCGGCCAGGCCGAGCCCGGCGCGCGCGATAACGTACCGATTCGATGGTCGCGGATTCGACATAACACCTTCCACCTCTTCAGGTGCCGTGCCGGCGCCCGCCCGAAGCAGGCGCGGCCGACAGGGTCGCCCGGCGCGAGCGGAATTGCTCCGCCCGGTTCGCCTTCGATTGTAGGTGCCGACCACGGCCCGTGGGTTGCGCTACATCGCGCGTAGCCGCTCGGCAGCGTGCCGAAACCCGGGCGAGAACCTCAGTCCTCGACGGTGTGGCGCCCTTCACGCGTGCCGGCCTCGCGCTCCGGCCAACCGGCGGGCGTCTCGTCCTCCACGGAACGCGAAACGCGGCGGATCGGCGGGCGCTCGGAACTACTCTTTCGGGCGGCCTCTGCGGCGCTGATGCGTCGCCCAGGCGATTCGGCATCTCCGTCGTCATCGGAAGAACTTCCGGACTTGCCGGAATCCTTGCCCTTGCCGGAGGCCTTACCGGACACCTTCTTCGGCGCGGCCCGATGGCCGGAACCGGACGACCTTGCGGCGCCGTGTCGTGCACCCGAGGAGCGACGCCCCCAGCGGGAGCCACCGCGCGAACGGTGGGTGCGCGGCTCCAGGATGAGCGTGCGAACCAGAGCGATCGCAAGCACAACCAGGCACGTCGCCAACAACAGCGGGAACCGCTTGGCCAGCGGAACGAGGATCGTGAGGATCTCCGTCCGGCCGATGCTCGAGCCGAAGCCGCCGGTATTGAGGTACTGGAACAGTGGGATCGTCACCAGCGCGACGAGCGGCGGCTGCACCACAGTCGTAAATACGTTCTTCCTGCGCACAAGCAGCACGGCGAACACCGCGCCGAGGAAGAAGAGGATCGTGAACGGGCGGCCGAGGATCTCCTCGCCCCAGCTCAGCGCCCACGACACACCGACAAATACCAAGAGCAGCACCACCGCGGCCCACCCCGGAATCCCGGGGAGGCCTGGCAATACCGATCGATCCTCAAGCGCGATACGCCGCGAGGTTCCAGCCGCAAGTTTCACAGCAACCTACCCTAACGGCCCGTCACTCATTTCTTCGTATCAGGCGGCGCACGGCGTCCATTGCGCGTCCGCCCGACTTCTCCGACGAGCCCTTACCGGAGCCGGAGGAGCTGGATTCCTCGTCCTCGGGAATCCCGAGATGACCGCCCTTATCCGCCGGCTGCGGAAGGTCGGTGTTCTGTGCGGCCTTCCGTACGTCCTCGGTCTTGTTCGCCGAGACCTCGGCGGCGTCGTTCTTCGGCGGGACGAGACTCGACACACCGGGCAGGTCGCGGAATCGGACCGAGCTCACCTCGGCGAGCCACGCCGTCAGCCGGCCTTCCTCCGTTGCAGGTTTGACGTCGGACGCAGAAACATCCCCGGCCATGAGATCTATCTGCTCGCTGACATAACGGATGATCACCGCCACCACCGCGGCGACGGGAACCGCGAGGAACGCGCCGAGAATGCCGAACAGGGTGCCGCCGCCGGCGACCGCGAGAAGGATGACCACCGGGTGCAGGTTCATCGAGCGGGACTGCAGGACCGGCTGCAGCACGTTGCCTTCGAGCTGCTGAACGGCGATGACTAGAACGAGCACGATGATCGCCGTGGTCAGCCCGTTGGAGACGAAGGCGACGAGCACGGCGAGCGCGCCGGCGGTAAACGCACCGACGATGGGGATGAACCCGCCGAGGAACGTGAGCACGGCGAGCGCCCACGCGAGTGGCACGCCGAGGATCACCAGGCCGATACCGATGAAGAACGCGTCCACGAACGACACGATCGCCTGGGTGCGAATGAACCCGCCGAGCGTGACCCAGGCCCGCGTGAGCACCTCGGTGAGGTGACGGCCGGCGCGACGACCGGTGACCCCGCGCAGCCACGGCAGGAAGCGCGGTCCGTCCTTGACGAAGAAGAACGTGAGCACTAGCACCAACAGCAGGGTGACGACGACGGAGCCCAGCGTGCTCACGCCCGCGAAGACGCCGCCGGCGATATCCTCGCCACGTTCCTGCAGGAACCCGACGGCCTGGTTGATGCCGTCGTTGATCTGATCGTCATTGATATTGAGTGGCGGGCCTTGGATCCAATCCTGCAGCCGGCGGATGCCGATCGACGCGGAATCCACGAGCTGTGGCGCCTGGTTGACGATCGACGGGGTGATGAGCGCGATGATGCCGGCGATGAGGCCGAGTCCGAGGATGATGGACAACAACGCAGCCAACGCCGCTGGTATGCCGATCTTCTTCATGTACTTGACCGGCGGCCACACCACCGTCGAGACGATCAGCGCGAGCAGGACCGGCAGGATCCCGACCCACACGAAACCGAGGATCTGTCCGAGGAGCCAGAGCGCAACCAGCCCGATGGCCAGGCGCAGAGCCCAATCGGAAAGCCAGCGCCCGCCCATCCCTATGAGTACGCCGCGGTCCGTGGGTTGCCCCTCCTCGAACCGTTCGGGATGTTCCGGGTCGAAATCGGAAGGGTAGCCGTCCTTCTGGCTCTTATCCTTCTTGTCGGACTTAGTTGCCGTAGACGTCTTCTGCGACGCCTTCGTTTCGGTGCCTTCGTTCTCTTCGCCGTCGCGAGGGGACTCTGCGGCGGTCGCGTCGGAAGTGGCGGAACGGTTTTCGGCGTCCGGATCGGTGGAGCGGTGGTCGCCTTCGTTGGCATCGGTCATGCGTTCATACTCTCATGTTCGCGGCTGCGGTAGATACCCGTACACTTGACGACCGTGAGTCTTACCCTTGGAATCGTCGGTCTGCCCAATGTCGGCAAGTCCACTCTGTTCAATGCCCTTACCCATAACGATGTGCTCGCGGCGAACTATCCGTTCGCGACGATCGACCCCAACATCGGCGTGGTCCCGCTGCCCGACCCGCGGCTCGCGCAGCTCGCGTCCGTCTTCGGCAGCCAG
>NZ_DYXM01000062.1 GCF_020742175.1 Dietzia timorensis | reverse complement strand
ATCGTCGACAATGTCCCCATCGACGGGGATTTTTCGAAAGCCTGGCCCAAGCTGGTCACCGCCTTTCTGCCCGACGGCGAAACGTCGCAGGCGATCTTCTACGAGGACGGGATCATCGAGCCGCTCGGAGGCGCAGAGGCCGCCGCACCTCGAACAGCAAGCTGAACGACCGCACTTCACCGCACGCCTCCGCGTGCGCTTTCTCACTTCAACGACGGCGCCCCGGGATATTCCGGGGCGCCTTTCGCTGTGAAATGCCAGGTGACGGCACTGCGGCGCGCGTTTGCGGAGACGAATTCCGCGCCGGAGCTGCGTGATTCGTTTCGATAAGCTGACTAACTTCGCCCTAGGGTAGTAGTAATCCGAGGCGGCCCCGAGCGTCGTGGGCAAAGGCGAAGGCGAACGCGTGAGGAAGTGCGAAATGGCGAGTGGCGGGTACGCTGCCGTTGCCCGTGGGCTCTACGCCAAGGGAGAAGAGGGACCGATCTTCGGCCCCTTGGATTTCGACATTTCCCGTACAGGGTTGACCGTCTTTTCGGGGCCAAGCGGTTCCGGACGAACCTCGCTGGCTCTCGTTCTCTCCGGTCGCATGGCACCGAACTCGGGAAACCTCGAAGTTGTCGGCCGCACGGCGCGTAAGGATGTACGCCGTCACGTGGCACTTGCCGGTGTCGCCCAAGTCGACGAGCTCGAACGCTCTGTCCGGGTGCGAGACGTGGTCACCGAATCGAAAGCCTGGGCCTCGCCCTGGTATTCCGTCGTCGGCAAGGCGCACGCGGCAGACCTGGAAAAACTGTGCGCGCAAGTCTTCGGCGAGCGCGCGTTGCCCGAGCTCGACATCTACGTGTCCGAGCTTCTCCCGCTGGACGACCTGCTGCTTCGCATCAGCTTTGCGCTCCGCCCTGCCCATGGCACGCCGCCGGAATTGCTGGTCGTCGACGATCTCGAACAGCTCGTCGACGTCGCGGATCAACGTGAAATGGTCGAGATCCTCGCGCGATTGGCTGAAGACATGCCGGTGGTTCTCACCACCGTCAACCCTCTTGGCACCGACTCTCCCGCCCATTTCGCGTTCGCGCTCGATCAGGACCAAGAGAAGACCGGCGACGAGTCGGGCGTACCGGATACAGCCGCATCGGATGCGGACGCGGCCGCGAAGGAGGACGCACAGTGATCGCCGGGTTCCACATCGGAAGCGAACTTCGCCGCTTCGCGCGCGCGAAACTCACCAAGGTCGCCATCGTCGCGATCGTGCTCATGCCGCTGTTGTATTCCTCGCTGTACTTGTGGGCGTTTTGGGACCCGTTTGCGAAGACGGACTCGCTGCCCATTGCACTCGTCAACAGCGACGAAGGCACCGAGGTTGATGGCGAGGAGCTCAATGCCGGCGACGAGGTCATCGCCGGGCTGCGCGATAACGAGAGTCTCAACTGGACCGAGATGTCCGCCGAAGAGGCGAAGAAGGGCGTGTCGGACGCGGTACGTACTATTTCTCGCTTGAGTTGCCGGAGAACTTCTCGAAGGCGGTAGCCTCGCCGAACACCGATCATCCGGAAAAAGCTCGCCTACTCGCCACTTACAACGACGCCAATGGTTACCTGTCCGGTGTTATCGGTGAGAACGCGATGAAGCAGGTGCTCAATTCGGTGAGCGACAACATCAGCGCCCAGGCAGTGGACAAGGTGCTCGTCGGCGTCGTCAACGCCGGCGACGGCATGGCTCGCGCCGCCGATGGGGCCGGGCAGCTCGCCGACGGTTCCGCGGAACTCGAGGATGGGGCGAAACAGCTGGATGACGGCGCCGGAACCTTGCGCGACGGACTCGTGACCGCTCGCGACGGCTCCTCACAGCTCGTCGACGGTACGGGCACCCTCGTCACGGGCGTCGACAAGCTCAAGGGCGGCTCCTCACAGCTGGCCGATGGCACCAGGGAACTCAACACCCAGGTCCAAGGCGCCGCGGGGCAGCTCGACGAGCTTATCTCCGGAACCGCGCAACTCGGCGACGGTGTGAAACAGCTGGGGGACGGTGCCACCGAGATCAACGGCGGCGTCCAGGAACTCAAGGGCATCACCGACCGGGTCGGCGATTTCCAAACCGAACAGGCCGAGAACATCTCCCGTGCCGCGGACGCACTCCGCGGCATCGATAACCCCGAGGTGCAAAAGGTCGTCGCCGATCTCGACGCCGCTGCCGGCCTCGCCACAAGCAGGGGATTGGCGCCCGGCTCGGAGCTATCGACGAAGATCTCCGCTCTCGCCGATGGAACGGCGCAGATGCAATACCAGCTTGCAGACCCCTCGGCACCTTTCCGCGGCGGCATCGACAAGCTCGCGGCGGGGACATCCGCGCTTCCTCCGAAGGTCGACGAGCTCACCACCGGCGTGGCCGCACTCGACGACGGCGCCCACACCCTCGACGAGGGGCTCGGCACAGCGCAGGGCGGAGTCCAGCGCCTTGCCGACGGAGCCACCGAACTCCACGACGGCCACATTCGACTTCTCGATGGGGCGACGCAGCTCCACGACGGGACGGGGCAGGCCGTTGACGGCACAACCCGCCTGCACGACGGCGCGTCCGAGCTACACGAGAAGCTGGATGACGGCGCACGCCAGGTCCCCGACTGGAACGACGATCAACGCGTGCATACGGCGGAAACTCTCGGCGGTCCCGTCGCGCTGGAGGAGAACAACGACTCCGGCAACAACACCTTCGGTTCGGGCCTTGCGCCGTTCTTCATGTCGCTGGCGCTGTTCTTCGGCGGCATCGTCGCGTTCGTTCAACTCAAACCTCTGCAGCCGCGAGCGGTCGCCTCGGGGATCAGCGCGGCGCGTGCAGCTTTCGACGGCTTCCTACCCACGGGGCTCATCTCCGTCGCGCAGGCCGCGGTCGTCGTCGCCGTCACAGTCTTCGCCGTTGGGCTTCAGCCCGACAGCGTTCTCGGTCTCTTCGGCTTCGCGGCGCTCGTCGGCGTCGTCTACATGCTGTTCAACCAGGCCTTCATCGCGGCCCTCGGGCCGGGGCCCGGAAAGGTCGTCGCACTGGCATTCCTCATGCTCCAGATGGTGTCCTCGGGCGGGCTGTATCCGGTCGAGACGCAGGCCAAGCCCTTCCAGATCATGCATCCGATCAACCCGATGAGTTATGCCGTCGACGGCTTCCGGCAGGTGATTTACGGAACCTACGACGAGCGAATGCCGATCGCGATCGTGGTCCTCATCGGCTTCGGGATTGCGGCGTTCCTGCTCACGACGTTCGCCGCGCACAGACAGCGGCAATGGAACATGGAACGGCTCCACCCGGCACTGGCCGGATAACCCGGTAACTCCGGGGAGCGGGGTTGGGGTGCCCCAGGTGAGACTCGAACTCACACTGGACGGGTTTTGAATCCGTTGCCTCTGCCAATTGGGCTACTGGGGCGCGGCGTGCGGCGACGCCGGGGGCGAACTGCCTTTCGGAATTCTACCGCACGTCCGGCGTCAGGAATAAAACACATAGAGTGGGACGCGTGAGTGACGAGAGCAATGGCGCGCAGACGGTAGACGACGGCGAGAAGACGCTTCTCCTGGTGGATGGGCATTCGCTGGCATTCAGGGCGTTTTACGCGATTCCGACGGCGAATTTCTCGACCTCGTCCGGGCAACACACCAAC
>NZ_DYXM01000061.1 GCF_020742175.1 Dietzia timorensis | reverse complement strand
CGATTCGGATGCGCCGACGTTGTCGCGGAACCCGACGTTCGGCAGAAGCTCCTTGAACGCCGCCTGATTGGCCGCGGACCAGATGCCCCCACCGGAGGAGATCATGAACAAACCGGACAAGTCGGGGGCCTCGCCCGCCGCCGTCATCTCCCGCAACTTATCGGCGATGGGCACGCCCATGCCGTCCCCGACGACCACGAGGACGGCCGCCTCCTCCTCGGCGATGGCACGCAGGATGCGTTCCGGTTCGAAGGTTCGCTGCAGCGCCACGTACGCGCCGAGGTTGAGGAAGGTGAAGAAGGTGAACATGCCGGCGCCGTGCATGAGCGGCGCGGCGACGAAGGCGCGGAAGCCCTCGAAGGTGTTGTCGGCGACTTCCTGCGGCGAATTGCGCGGTTCGCCATAGGGGTTCCCGCCCGACAGGCACGCGTAGTAGTAGTCGGCCGCCCGCCACACGACACCCTTGGGGCGCCCCGTGGTCCCGCCTGTGTACAGGATCCATTTATCGTCGCCGGAGCGCGTGTTCTCCGGGCGCTGCGACGAGGCGTCCGCGAGGATCTCGGCGGAGCCCACCAGCGCGATTCCCGCCTGCTTGGCCGCGGCCTCCAACGCCTCGCCCGGCTCCCCCACGGCCACCACGAAGCGCAGCTCCGGCGCGGACCCGATCGCCTCTGCCACGGTGTCGGCGAATTCCGACTCGACGACCACGCCCACGGACCGCGAATCGACGAGGATGTTGGCAGTCTCTACGCCTGTGTACATGAAGTTGGTGTTGACGGCGGCGGCGCTGATCTTCATCAGCCCGAGCATGCTTCCGAGGTGCTCGGGCACATTTCGCATGACCAACGCGACATGATCGCCGGCGCGCACGCCCTGCCCCCGCAACGCGTGCGCGAAGCGGTTCGCGTAGTCGTCGAACTCCCGATAGGTGAACACTTCGCCATCAAACGAGACGCAGGGACTGTCGGGCTGTTTATCGGCGACGCATTCGAAGACGTCGGCCTCGTTCATGTCGTCGTTCACGCCGGCGTCGTTCTTCCTTGCATCGGCATCGGTCGTCGTCATTGCATCTTCGGCTTCTGCGGTCATTGCCCCTCTTCCTGAGCTCCGGACACTCCCAATCGGTCGCTTGGTTTCGACTAAGAGACCTGTTCGGATAGTATGTGAACCACATCACAGGGAATGCATAATAGGGGGATTAGCATCAGTAATTCCTGCTCTCCTCGGATCGGCGCCACTTCTTCGCGCACACCACTTATCCGAGAAGTCCGCCAGGACCTCACGACGATAAAGGCACTTCGATGACCGCGCACGAATCTTCACCGCAGGATACGGACGATTTCGACCTATCCTCAGAGCTCGACGAAGAGATCCGCGACAGCGACGTGGCTACAGAAGGCTCCGAACTCGAGCACCCATTCGAGCATCGTTCCGGCGCGCATGGGCTCACCTATCGGCGCCCTCCGAATGCCACGTGGCGTTCCAAATTCGTCGCGGTGTCGATGCGCCGAGTCCTTCGGCCGGCGCTCGACCGGATGCCCCCGGACCAGCGCGCGCTCGGCCGCCTGCGCACGATGACCAACGGGATCGGCCGTGCCGGCGCACTCGAGACCTCGGGAAACTGGGACAACACCGGCCCCGTTCCCGGCCTGTGGGTCGGGCGCCGTCGGTTCTTCACTTCCGACAAGCTCGTCTTCATGCTCCACGGCGGCGGCTTCACCTTCGGTTCGCCCTGGTCCCACAAGTTCCTCGCCGCGCGCTTCGCCCGCGAACTCGGTGCGCCGACGTTCCTCCCCGACTATCGCCTCGCCCCGGAGCATCAGTTCCCTGCGGCGATCGAGGACGCCATCGCCGGCTACGAGTGGATTCTTGGCCAGGGCTACAGCCCGGAGAACATCATCTTCGCGGGCGACTCGGCGGGCGGAAATCTCGCCCTGCAGCTCATCGACCATCTTTCTGACGCCGGAGAGCCGAAGCCCGCCGGCGTCGCCCTACTCTCGCCGTGGGTAGACATGAATCTCGCGGACATGACGAGCCGCGACATGGAACGCAAGGACCCGTTCCTCGCGATCGGTCTGGTCGAGAAGTCCCGGGATCTCTACGCCCCCGGACTCGATCCCGACGATCCGCGCATTTCCCCGGTCAATCTGAATTTCTCGAACGATTGGCCGCCGTTCCTCATCCAGTGCGGCGGAGCGGAGATTTTCGCCGGAGGCATCGAGTTGCTCCACGAGCGTATGGTCGCCTCCGGCGTCGACTCGACCCTTCAGGTCTGGCCGGACCAGTTCCACGTCTTCCAGGCCTTCCACCCGCTGATCCCCGAGGCTGTGGGCGCGATACGCAACGTCGGCACATTCATGCGCGCGCAGACCGACTGATTCGAACCTCATTCAGCGAGTAAGGTCACCCTTCCTCACCGTCGTCAAGGCGGCTAGCATGGAGCTATAGCGCAGCGAGAAGGGAGGCGGGTATCGTGCACGACCATTCTCACGGCCATTCCCACGCCCAGGGGGAAAACGATCGCAAGAGGCTCGCGGCGGCGCTCACCGTCACGTTGTCCATCATGGCCGTCGGCATCATCGGCGCCGCGTGGTCCGGCTCCCTCGCACTGCTCGCGGACGCCGGGCACATGCTCACCGATGCGATAGGGCTCGTCATCGCACTCGTCGCCGCCTCGCTGGCGCTTCGACCACCGACGATGAAGCGGACGTGGGGTTTCAAACGCGCGGAGGTCATCGCTGCCGCCGGGCAGGCACTCATCCTGCTCGCGATCGGCGTTTTCGTCCTCGTCGAGGCGGTACGGCGCCTTGTTTCGGCGCCCGAGGTCGCACACGGACCGATGCTGTGGTTCGGTATTGCCGGGCTTGCCGGCAACATCGTCGCGCTGGTCATCCTGTCCTCCAGTCGCGCTAACAGCTTCAACCTCCGAGCGGCGTTCCTCGAGGTGCTCAATGACGCGCTCGGTTCGGTCGCCGTCATCATCGGCGCGGTCGTCATCGCGACGACCGGGTGGACGCGCGCGGACGCGATCGCCTCGCTGTTCATCGGCGCGCTCATCGTCCCGCGCACCATCGTCCTGCTCCGAGACACCGTCCACGTGCTGCTCGCATCGACGCCGAAGGGCCTCGATCTGGAGGAAGTCCGCGAGCACATGCTGTCGATGGACCACGTCGAGGACGTACACGACCTCCACGCCGAGCTCATCGCCACCGGTGTGCCGGTCATCACCGGACACGTCGTCATCCGCAACGAGTGCCTCCGCGACGGGCACGCGATGGAGATCCTCGCGAACCTACAATCGTGCGTCGCCTCCCACTTCGAGATCCCCGTGGGGCACGCGACGTTCCAGCTCGAAACCGCCGAGCACAGCTCCCAGGAGCGCCTCGTCCACTAGCTCCCGGCAGTGAGGACGAGGCCCGAGGTCGGCACTCCCGTGCCGGCGGTAACGAGGACGCGTTCAGCGCCGGACACCTGGTTGACCGAGGTTCCGCGCAGCTGGCGGACGCCCTCGGCGATGCCGTTCATGCCGTGGATGTATGCCTCGCCGAGCTGGCCGCCGTGCGTGTTGAGCGGAAGCGCGCCGTCGACATCGAACACACCTTCCTGGCGCACGAAGTCCGGCGCCTCCCCTCGTCCGCAGAAGCCGAGCTCCTCGAGCTGCATGAGGACGTACGGGGTGAAATGGTCGTAGAGGATCGCGGCGTCGACGTCTGCGGGGCCGAATCCCGCCTGCCCCCACAGCTGCCGCCCGACAAGGCCCATCTCGGGCAGCGACGCCAGCTCGGGCCGGTAGTACGACGTCATGATGTATTGATCCGGTCCCGCGCCCGACGCAGATGCGGCGACGGTGACGGACGCCTGGCGCAGATCCTTGGCACGCTCCGGCGTGGTGACGACGATTGCGACCCCGCCGTCGGATTCCTGGCAGCAGTCCAATAGATGCAGGGGCTCGGCGATGAATCGCGAGGCCTGGTGCTCGGCGAGGGTGATCGGCTTGCCGTGGAAGAAGGCGTTCGGATTGTTCGCCGCGTGCTTGCGGTCCGCGACGGCGATGCGGCCGAAGTCCTCGCTGGTCGCGCCGAAGTCGTGCATGTAGCGCTGCGCGACCATCGCGACGAACCCGGCCGGGGTCGACAGGCCGTGCGGGTAGCTGAACGCGTTGTCGGTGCCCGAGGAGTTGACCTGCTGCACGAGCGAGGAGTTGACCTGGCCGAAGCGCATCCCGGACCGCTCGTTGAAGGCGCGGTAGCAGACGACGACCTCGGCGACGCCGGTCGCGACGGCCATGGCCGCCTGCTGCACGGTCGCCGCCGCGGCGCCACCGCCGTAGTGGATGCGGGAAAAGAATTTCAGCTCGCCGATGCCGGCGGCCCTGGCCACGGCGATCTCCGTGTTCGTGTCCATCGTGAACGAGACGAGGCCGTCGACGTCCGAAGGGGCAAGTCCGGCGTCGTCGAGCGCGGAGGTCACCGCCTCGGCGGCGAGGCGCAGCTCGGAGCGACCCGAGTCCTTGGAGAAATCGGTCGCGCCGATCCCTGCGATCGATGCCTTGCCCGCGAGCGTGCGGTCTGAAGTGTTGTCACTCATGTGCTAGTCCTCCGCTTCATCCATCGTCAGTTCCACGGTCGCGGTGACGTGCGCGCCAAGTGAGTCGGTGCCGACGACCTTGCAGGTCACAAGCCCGTCGTTGTCGTCGAGGCTCTCCACCGTCCCCGACAACGCGAGAGTGTCGTAGGCGTACCAGGGCACGCCGAGTCGCAGCGCGACCGAGCGCACGCGGGCGCGCTGCCCGGCCCAATCGGTGACGTAGCGCTCCACGAGCCCCGTGTCGGTGAGGATATTGACGAAGATGTCCTTCGACCCCTTCGCGAGCGCGAGGTCGCGGTCGTGGTGCACGTCCTGGAAGTCCCTGGTGGCGAGCGCCGTCGACACGATAAAGGTCGGCGTGCCCGCGATCCGAAGCTCCGGCAGCCGCTGCCCCACCGAGACCGCCGGTGGGGTCGCCGGCACCGTGTTCTCGACAGGTGTAGCGGGCGCGAACGCGTACAGCGTCCACGGCTCGGTCCCCGGCCGCGCATCAGGCGAGTCGTCGCCGGGCATGTCGAGGTACTCGGCGCGGACCTCTAGTCCGATCTCTACATCCGAGGGGTCGATGCCCCGCAGCTCACCCAGCAAGCGGACGCCCTCGTCCAGTTCGATGAGCGCGATGACGAACGGGAAACGCGTGCGCCCCGGCACGCGCGGCGCGTGGTGCACGACGAACGAGAACACCTTGCCGCGACCCGAGGACACGACGTAATCGGTGTCCTCGCCCTTGTCCTTCCACAGCGCCGGCACGGGCGGATGCTGCAGCGAGCCGTCGTGTCGCGCCTGGATACGCAGCTCGTGTGCGCGCACACCTTCCCAGAAGAAGCGGGTGTCCTGCGAGACGCTCGGGCGCATCACCTTGCCCGGCACGAGATCCGAGGTGTCCGCGCCCAACGAGGACACGATCGCCCCTGACGCCGGACGTCCCGATCCCTTGTCACCGCCGCCCCGGCGCGCCTGATCGCCGGCCGCCGGTGGGGCGAACTTGAGGATGCGGAAGTCCATTTCGGCGACAGTCTCCTCGCCGACCCTCCACGTCGAGTGGGTGGTGAAGAACCATCCGGTGCCGAGCCCCGTGGTCTTCGGGCCGACGACATCCGTGAGCACCGAGTCGACGGTGACCTCCTCGCCCGGCTGCGTGTAGCGGTGATACTTCTGATCGCAGTTCGTCGCCACTACGGAAGTAAAGCCTTCCTCGTCGAGGAAGTAGGTCATTCTCGCCAGGGGGTCGTCGTCGGACCAGCCGCGGCCAAGCCCGCGCATCGTCCATACCTGCGCCATCGCGGGCGGGGCGACGATTCCGGGGTGCCCGGCGGCGCGCGCGGCGTCTTCGGACTCGTAGATCGGGTTCTCGTCCCCGATCGCCTCGGTCCAGTTGCGAATCATCGGCATGTTGATCGGGTCGCGGGCGGTGCGGCGCGAGCTCGGCCCGTCGGCACGGACGTCGGCCGCGAACTTCTCGATCCGCGCGTTCTGCTCTTCTGTCGTCATCGTCGCTTCCCTTCTACCTGGCAGTCCGCGGCATTCCGAGCCCGCCCATGCAAACCAGCTCGCGCATCACTTCGTTGACGCCACCGCCGAAGGTGATGACGACGTTCCGTTTGATCACCATGTCGAGCCAGCGGGCGAACTCCGCGTCGGCGGGCTCGGCCGGGTTGCCGTAGCGCCCGAGTAGTTCCTCGATGAGTCGGCCGACATGCTGGATGCGCTCGGTGGCGAACACCTTCGAGGCGGCCGAGTCGCCCATCGACGGGTTATCGCCGGTCGCCCCGACCTGCCAGTTGAGCAACTCGTTGATGCGGTAGAGCGCCTGGATTTCGGCGAGGCCTGCGCGCACGGCGGGCTGCTCGATCGGACGTCCGCCGTCATGGGTGGGGGTATCCGCCCAGCGGCGGAGACGATCGAGGTAGAGGCCGAGGCGCCCGGCCGGGGCAAGCATGACGCGCTCGTGATTGAGCTGGGTGGTGAGCATCTTCCATCCGCCGTCGACCTCGCCGACGACCATGTCCGCGGGCACGCGCACGTCCGAGTAGTAGGTTGCGTTGACGTGGTGGGCGCCGTCGGCGGTGATGATCGGGGTGAACGAGAAGCCCGGGTCGGAGGTGTCGACGATGAAGATCGTGAGTCCCTTGTGACGCGATTCCGGGGTGCCGGTGCGGGCCGCGAGCCAAATATAGTCGGCGTCGTGGCCGCCCGTGGTCCACATCTTCTGGCCATTGATAATCCAGTCGCCGGTGGCCCCATCCTTCTTCGCGGTGGTTCGCAGCGAGGCGAGGTCGGTGCCCGCGTCCGGTTCGGAGTAGCCGATGGCGAAGTGGACGGTGCCGGCGAGAATGCCGGGAAGGAATTTCTCCTTCTGTTTGGCGGTCCCGTACTTCTGTAGAGTCGGGCCGACCGTTTGCAGCGTGACCGAGGGAAGCGGCACGTCCGCACGGTTGGCCTCGTTGGTGAAAATCTGCTGTTCGATGGGGCCGAAGCCCTTGCCGCCGAACTCCTTCGGCCAGCCGACGCCGAGGCGCCCGTCGGAGCCCATGCGGCGGATGACCTTGCGGTAGGTCTCGCCGTGACGGGTGGTCGCCATATCGGCGGCCTCTTCTGCGGAGATCAGACCACCGAAGTACTCGCGCAGCTCGGCCTGCAGCGCTCGCTGCGGCTCGGTGAGGTCGATGAACATCTCGCTGTCGGTCTCGGTGGGCGAGGCGGAACTCTGTGAGGCATCGCTCTCGGCGATGGCCTCGAGGTTGAGTTCGGCGCCGCCGGCGAGGCGGGCGAGATCCTTGAGTCCGGAGAAGTAGCGGAACATCGGGTACGTGATGTCCACACCGACGCCGCCGTGCAGGTGGTGGAGAATCTGCATCGCTCGCGGACCTTCGCTCGCGAGCCACCAGGCCGCGATGTGTTCGTCGGCCGCGTAGCGATCCCCCTCGCCGGCAAGTCCCTCCGCGAGCCGCCAATTCACGCTCGTGGAGAGGTTGTGCATATTCTGCGCGACGACGTAGACGTCGGCGAGCTCCTGTTGTACCGCCTGGAATGCGCCGAGCGGGCGACCGAACTGCTCTCGTCCCTTGAGGTAGTCGGCGGTCATGGTCAGGGCTCCCGACACGAGTCCGTCCGCGCTCGCGAGGATCGCCGCGCGCTGCAGGGCACGTAGCCGCAGAACCAGATTTTCGCCGTCGCCGGTGAGGACTTCCTGGACTTCGGCTCCGTCGAAGGTGACCGCGTATTCGGGGACGCCGAGGCTACCGAGCGTCGGGGTGAGCGAGACGCCGGGGGCGTCCGGCGCGACGGCGGCGATGGTCCCGTCGGCGGTGGGCACGAGGATGGTCCTGGCCTGTGCGGCGTAGCGCACTCCCGTCACGACGCCGTGGAGGGCGCCGGAGGCGAGGCGAGTACGCGGCTCCGTCGTCATCGGCGCGGCAGGTTCCCCGCACGCCGCGGTGAGGATGGGCCCGAAGGACATGTCGGCGAGGAGGCGGGACTGCTGCTCCGCGGTACCGAATGCGACGATCGGCGCGATGGCGAAGCCGAGGGTCTCGGTCGCGGGGATGATCGCGCCCGCGCGGCCGACCTCCTCGAGCGCGACGGAGACGTCGGCGACAGTGAGCCCGTCGCCGCCGAGCGATTCGGGCAACGCGAGATCGAGGAGCCCGCCCGAAGCGAAAGCGCTCCACAGCTTCTCGTCGTATCCGGCCTCGCTCGCGGAGCGGCTCGGCAAGGCGGTGAGTAGCTCCTCGGCCGGCGCCGCGCTCCCGAGGGCACCCGCCACGGCCTCGGCGACCGCGGCCTGGGTCTCGTTCCTGGAAAAGTCCATGGTTCCTCCTGCTCCTCGGTTCGTCCGGTCTACCCGCGCGGGAGGCCGAGAATGCGCTCTCCGGCCACGTTGAGCAGGACCTGTTCGGTGCCGCCTGCGATGGATAGGCATCGGACCATGAGGAATTTGCGGCCCTGTTCGGTGAAGTCGAAGCCGGCCTCGCCGACGAGTTCGTATGCGAACTCGGCGACGTCCTGGCGGTGGCGGACGCCGACGATCTTGCGGACCGCGGATTCCGCGCCGGGGCCGTTGCCCTCGAGCGAGCGGATCGCGGTGCGCAGATCGAGGAGCGAACCGGCGACGGCGTCGGCGACGTGGCGGCCGAGCGCGTCGAGGGTGACCGGGTCCTCGTCGAGACCGGCGTCGCGCATGAGCCCGAGGAGTTCCTCGACGGAATCGCCGAGCGAGGAGCCACCGCCCATCGCGACGCGCTCGTTCGCGAGGGTCGTGCGGGCGATCTTCCAGCCTTCGTTGACCTCGCCGATCTGGTACTCCTCGGGGACGAAGAGGTCTTCGAGGTACACCTCGTTGAACAGCGCCTCGCCGGTGATCTCGCGCAGCGGCGAGGTGCTGATGCCCTCGGACTTCATGTCGACGAGGAAGTAGCTGATGCCCTTGTGCTTGGGCGCGTCGCCGTCGGTGCGGGCAAGGCACATCGCCCAGTCCGCCTCGCGCGCCAGCGACGTCCAGACCTTCTGGCCGTTGATCTTCCAGCCGCCTTCGACCTTCTCGGCCTTCGTGGTGAGCGCGGCGAGGTCCGATCCCGCGCCCGGCTCGGAGAACAGCTGGCACCACTTGAGGTCGCCGGCCATGGTCGGACGGACGAACTGCTCGGCGTGCTGCGGCGCGGCGGACAGGATCGTCGGTACCGCCCAGCCGCCGATGGTGATGTCGTGGCGCGCGATATCCGCGGCTGCGAGCTCCTCGTCGATGACGAGCTGCTCGGCGGCGGAGGCACCGCGGCCGTACGGCTCGGGAAGGTGCGGCATGAACAGGCCGGTGTCCGCGAATGCGCGGCGGCGCGCCTCGCCCTCGGGGGCTGCGGCAACGTCGGCGACGAGCTTACGCACCTCGGCGCGGGTGTCGTCGATGCCCTCGATCTCGGAGAGGTCGATCGTGAGGTGGCGACGGCGGCCGGCGAGGGTGCGGCCAGCGAGCTCCCGTCGCCAGTGCGACGAACCGCCGATCGCCTGGCGCAGGCCGGCGGCCTTACGCAGGTAGAAGTGAGCCTCGTGCTCGAAGGTGTAGCCGATGCCGCCGAGGATCTGGATGCAGTCCTGCGCGTTGCGCACGGCGAGATCGGCCGCGAGCGCGCCTGCCGTCGCGGCGGAGATGTCGAGTTCGTTGTCTCCGGACTGGAGCGCCTCCCCCGCGGCGACCGCCGCGTCCCATGCCAGCGCGCGGATCTCCTCGGTGCGGCACAGCATGTTGGCCGCGAGGTGCTTGATGGACTGGAACGAACCGATGGTCTTGCCGAACTGTTCGCGGATCTTCGCGTACTCGACGGCGGTGCGCAGCGTGTAGTCGCCGATGCCCGCGAGCTCGGCGGCCGCCAAGGTGACCGCGAGATGGTGGACGAGTGCGCTGGACAGGCCTGCGAGGGTGTTGTCCGGCGTCATACGCACGGAATCGAGGCGGACGCGCGCGGAGTTCGCCGAGATGTCGAACGGGGTGCCGGGTTCGACGGAAAGGCCCTCGGTGCCGGGCGCGAGGAACAACCACGCGGTCTCACCGTCGCGGCGCACGGGAAGGAGGACCGCGCCGCCGGCGGTGCCTCCAAGCGCGATGCCGGCATCGCCGGAGACCGTATCGCCCGAGGCCTCGAGGACCTCGCCGCGGATCGCGAGGACGACTCCGGCCTGCAGTTCGCCCGCGGCGAGCGCTTCGCCGTGGGCATCGGCGACGGCGCCGCCGGAGTGGTCGACGAGCACGCCGGCAAGGGTCGAGGAGAGCAGCGGTCCCGGCACGAGCGCGGCCGAGGTCTCCTCGAGCATGCACGCGAGGTCGACGACCTCGGCGTCCGCGCCGCCGCGCGCTTCGGAGATCGCCACCGAGGTGAGGCCCAGATCGACCACCTGCTGCCAGTGTGCGCGCCACGCCTCCGCGTCGGTTTCCTGGGCCCGCGTCGTGGCCACGGGGTCCGCCGACTTGGCCCACGCGCGAATGGAGGACTGGATGTCGGTCTGGTCCTTCGAAGTGGCGATGGTCACGTAGTTCTCCTCATTTGGCTAATTCCGTGGCGCTCCGTCGCAGGTCAGAGGTTCTCGTTAGCTCGGCGCTCGCCGACGCGCCCCTCACGCGGGGCGCCATGATTACGGAGAATCCGCGCTGAACCTCTAGCCTGGAACTAGAACACGTTCTACTCTAGAACCTGTTACAGAATGACATGGTGGACACCCCCGCGGTAACCGGTTCGCGAAATTCGGAACGCCCGCCGGTGGCAGGACACGCGCGTCCCCTCAGGCGCCGCATGAAAAGAAAAGATTGGACCAGATGACCTACGTCGAGGACCCCTCAGCCCCTTCGGATATTACGCCCGGCAAGCGTGGCCAGACGGCCAAGGTGCGCACCGCAAGCCCTGAAGTGCCGACCACGGCCTCGCAGCGCGAACGCCGCCGGCGCATCCTCGACGCGACGCTCGCGCTCGCTTCGCGCGGCGGCTACGAGGCTGTGCAGATGCGCGCCGTCGCCGAGAAGGCCGAGGTCGCCGTCGGCACGCTTTATCGGTTCTTCCCCTCGAAGGTCCACCTCCTCGTCTCCGCGCTCGCGCGCGAGTTCGCCCGCATCGACGAGCGCACCGAGCGTAGCGCCCCTCCGGGGTCGAGCCCGCAGGAGCGGATGATCGTCGTCATCTCGATGATCACCACCGCCATGCAGCGCGACCCCAACCTCACCGAGGCGATGACGCGCGCGTTCATGTTCGCCGACGCCTCGGTCGCAGCGGAGGTCGAGCTCGTCGGCACGCACATCGACCGCATCATCGCCCGCGCGATGGCCGACGGCGACCCCAGCGAGGTGCAGCTGTCCATCGCGCGCGTGGTGTCCGATGTGTGGATGTCGAACCTCGTCGCATGGCTCACCCGCCGCGCCTCCGCCGCCGACGTGCAGGATCGGTTGAAGCTCACCATCGAGCTACTCCTCGGCTCGGACGCCGATCCCACGCGTGCGAAGCTCCACGCGGAACTCGGCTAGGGGCTCGTCCCCGGCGCCGCGGCCTTCGCTGCTGCCGTAGCTTGGGACGTATGACGTCGGAGACCGATTTTCTCGCCACCCGCGCGGCCCTCGACCGCGCAGCACGGGTCGCCCACCTGGTGGTCGCCTGCGATTTCGACGGCACGCTCTCGCCGTTCGTCTCCGACCCGGAGACGTCGCGGCTCGCGCCGGGCGCGCGCGAGGCGCTCGACGCACTGGCGGCGTGTCCCTCGACGACGGTGCTGCTCGTCTCCGGGCGCGACCGCTCGACGCTGTCCCGCATTTCCGAGATCCCGACCGAGTCCGAGGCCACGGGAATTCATCTCGTCGGCCAGCACGGCTCGGAGTGGGAAGGAGAGCCTGCCGCCCTTTCAGAAGTAGAGGCGGCGCTTCTCGCGGAGGTCACGGCGCAGCTCGAGGCGATCGCACTCCCCCACGAGGGCGCGTTCGTCGAGTACAAGCCGTCGTCCGCGGTGCTCCACGTGCGTTCGCTGCCCCGCGCCGAGGACCGGGAGCGCCTCCTCTCCCTCGCTCTCGAGGGGCCCGCCTCACTCGAGGGGGTGTTCACCACCGAGGGGAAGTCCGTCCTCGAGCTAGCGGTGCGCGAGGCATCGAAAGGCGCGGCTCTACAGACGTTCCGCGAACGCGCCGGCGCGGACGCCGTGGTGTTCTTCGGCGACGACGTCACCGATGAGAAGGGCTTCGCGGTCCTCGGCCCCGCCCATGGCGGCAGCGATCTCGACGTCGGGGTCAAGGTCGGCGATGGGCCGACGGCAGCCGCGTACCGCGTCGCGTCGATCGACGAGGTCGTCGCCTCGCTTCGCCGTCTAGCCTCGGCGCGCGGAGTGTCGCAGCCCGACTAGCGGACGGCGTGCTCCTCGATGTAGTCGCGCAGCACCTGCGAGTCGTCGGCCATGTCCACGGTGCGCTGCGGACGTCCGAGTAGGTCGGCGAGCTCCTCCCCGACCGGGGCCTCGAAGCCGAGCGCTTCGATGACGGTTTCGGCAAACTTCTGCGGCTTCGCAGTCTCGAGCACGAGCACGTTCTCGTCCGGCTCGGCGAGCTCGCGAGCCACCGTGACACCGTCTGCGGTGTGGGGATCGATGATCTCACCGTTGGTCTCGTGGACCCAGGTGATCGCGGCAA
>NZ_DYXM01000060.1 GCF_020742175.1 Dietzia timorensis | reverse complement strand
GTCGATGTACTCGGAGGACGGCTCCGGGCAACGCGGGAAGGAGATGCTCTCGGACTTCTTCGATGCGTCGATCGCGGTCACGAGCTCGCTGCAGTTCGACATGGTCGACGCCATCGCCTGCGGGGACGAGGCGGTATTCCTCGGCACGCTGCGGGTCGGTCTCGGCGACAACGTGATGGACACCGACATCGTCATCAACTACCGCGTCGACGAGTCCGGGCTGCTGCGCAACCTTCGCGCCTTCTGGGAGTTCGAACGCGCGTCGGCCACCATCCACCCGGCGTCCTGATCGGCGCCCATCCCTACCGACGAGGAGACCTTCGCCGTGGATTTCTCGATTCCGATTGCGTTCACCCCGCTCGACCAGCTCGTCCCGCTCGCGCAGGCCGCAGAGCGTCTGGGGTTCGCCCGCATCACGCTCCCCGATTCCCTGTTCTATCCACGCTCACAGGAGAAGGAGTACCCGTACACCCCGGACGGCTCTCGGATGTGGGATGAGAACACCCCGTGGGTCGAGCCGTTCGTCGGCGCGATGGCGATGGCGCAGGCGACTTCGACGATCCGCATGTGCCCCTCGGTGGTCAAGTTCGGGCCACGGCAACCTCTACTTCTGTACCGGCAGGCCGCGTCTGTGGCAATGATGTCGGGAGGCCGGCTCGATCTCGGCGTCGGCATCGGCTGGGATCCCAACGAGTTCGAATGGTGCGGGGTGCCCTTTGCGAAGCGCGGCGCGCGGGTCGACGAGATGCTCGAGATCTTCCGCCTCGCCGGCACCGGCGATTTCTTCTCATACTCCGGCGAACATTTCTCGTTCGAGGAATTGAGCCTCGCTCCCGTGCCGCCGGATCCGATCCCCCTCTACATCGGTGGACACTCGAAGAAGGCGCTCGCCCGCGCCGCCAGAGTGGGAATGGGGTGGACCTCGGCGATGATCGAATTCGATCAGCTCTCCGACGTCATCGCCACTCTCGGCGAGAACCTCCGCGCCGCCGGCCGCAGCCTCGCCGACCGCGGGGACGGCAACCCGTTCGCGATTCAGGTCGTCTCGATGGACAAGTTCGGAACCGCCGGGTTCGCGGATCTCGCCGGGGCCGGGGTCACCGACGTCATCGTGATGCCGTGGATGATGTCGGGGCTCGGTTTCGACGCTCCCGTCGAGGACAAGATCGCAACGATGGAGACCTTCGCCGACAAGTACATCCGCGGCTGAGCGCTCAGCGCTCGTTACTCCCCCGCCGCGACTGGCCGAGACACTAGGGTCGGGGCATGACGGAATTCGACTCGAACGTGCTCGGACCCGACAGTGCTCTGCCCTCGTCGCTCGTCGAGGCGGCACGGGCCGCGGTGAGGGTCGAGGTGTTCACCGGCGCAGGGATGAGCGCCGACTCCGGGCTCGATACTTTTCGCGATGCCCAGACGGGCCTGTGGTCGAAGGTCGACCCGCAGGCGCTCGCGAGCTTGGACTCGTGGACACGGGATCCCGACCCGATGTGGGCGTGGTATTTGTGGCGGGCCACGCTCGCCCGGCGGGCCGCTCCGAACGCGGGCCACGAGGCAATCGCGCGCTGGGGCGCCGCCGACTCCGGCACAGACGTCCACGTGACGACTCAGAACATTGACGACCTGCACGAGCGCGGCGGCTCCGAGGAGGTTGCGCACCTCCACGGCAGCTTGTTCGATTTCCGCTGCACGATCTGCGAGAAGCCCGCGGCCGTGCCCGAATTCCCCGAAGAACCGGTCGAGCGACTCGCCCCGCCGGCGTGCTCACTGTGCGGCAATCCTGTGCGGCCCGGCGTCGTATGGTTCGGCGAGGCACTGCCGGTCAAGGACTGGGAGCGGGCGGAGGAGGCGATGCGCGGGGCGGACCTCGTCGTCATCGTCGGCACGTCCGGGGTGGTGACGCCGGCGGCGAATCTGCCGCTCATCGCACTGGAGCGCGGGGTGCCGATCCTCGAGATCAGTCCCGACGACACGGGGTTGACGTCGGTGTCCACGTGGTCGTGGCGCACGACCGCAGCGAAGGGCCTGCCGACGCTGGTTTCCGCCGCGGCCGACTAGCGAGGTGCGGGTCCGCCGACCAGCCCCTCGTCCCGAATATCGCCGAGACACCAGAGCAGCTCGCGATTGAGGTCCGCCGTCGCCTCGAGATGCATGAGATGGCCGGCGCGGCCGACGGTTCTGACGGCACGTACGACGTCATGAAAACGATGGAGCTTCTTGAGCGGCTCGCGCCCGTGAAAACCCTCGAGGTCCGGATCGTGCTCGGAGTAGAGGAAGTAGAAGGGCACCGGGTTGGTGGCGCGTTCGAATGCCTTGCGCGCAGCCCATTGGGCGTCGATCGCCCGATACCACTGCAAGGGGCCGGTGAATCCTGTGCGCGCGAACTCGTGCTCGTAGCGGTCCATCTCCGCGACCGAGAGCCACGGCCACGGCAGCGGCGGCGCCTCGGGCAGCGCATCGATGTACGCGGTTCCCGGCGGATGCATCCAAACGTCGAGGTAGTGGTAGTCGGCGGAGAGCGCCCAGAACACGCGCTCGAGAAAGGTTCGGACGTGCGCGTCCATCGACGCCTCGGCCCGGCCTGGATGCTGGAAATAGTCCATGTGGAAGAAGTGCCTGTCCGCCATCTCCGCGAAAGTCTCGCTCGGGGGACGGTCGCCAAGTGCGGCGACGAAGGGATTTTCGAACCCGATGACGGCGCCGACCCTTTCCGGCAGGAGGTGGCAGAAGTCGTAGGCCGCCGCGGCCCCGAAATCGAAACCGCAGAGCACCACTTTTTCGTCGGCGGCGATACCGGCGTCGTCGAGCACCGCCACGATGTCTCCGGTGATCGGCTCGGGCGCATAGTGCTGGGCGCCGACCGGCGCGCTCGACGCCCCGAATCCCCGCATGTCCGGAACGAGGACCCGCCAACCGGCCTCCTGTAGCACCGGGATCTGGCGATGCCAGGTGTAGTGGAAATGCGGAAAGCCGTGGAGCAGCACAACGGTCGGCGCCGGCTCCTGGAGCGGCCTCGTGGCCGCATCCGGCGGGCAGTCGAGGTATGCGATCGTGACGCCGTCTGCGGAACCTGCGGCGCGAACCTTCCCGCCGAACGCTTCTTCCATGTTCGTATTCCTCTCCTACGCGAACGTCGGCACCGGAATGGCCCTGTGGGTGCCTCCGATGCCGACGTGTGCGGTGTTGGTCGAGCCTCGCTTGTGTTGCCGGCGCCTAGTTCGCCTTGGCAGCAGGGCAGAAGCTCACGGGCCACTCGGTGATCCCGTTGAGCCATCCGGAGCGGAGACGCTTGCGGTCGCCCAGCGAGGCGATGTCCGGAAGGTGATTTGCGATCGCGTTGAAGATGAGCTCGATCTGCAGCTTCGCGAGGTTCGCACCCGGGCAGTAGTGCGGTCCGTTACCTCCGAAAGTGACGTGCGCGTTGTTCTCGCGGGTGATGTCGAAGTTAAACGGATCCTCGAAGACGTCTTCGTCGAAGTTGGCGGAACCGTAAGCCATGACGACGCGCTCGCCCGGCTTGATCGTCTTCCCGCCGATCTCGATCTCCTTGACCGCCGTGCGCTGGAACTGGGTCACAGGGCTGGCCCACCGGAGGATTTCGTCGTACGCCGTCTCGGGACGTTCGGACTTGAACAGCTCCCACTGCTCCGGATTGTCGAGGAATGCGATCATTCCGTGCGTGGTGGCATTACGGGTCGTCTCGTTGCCGGCGAATGCGAGGAGAATGAAGAACCAGCCGAACTCGTCCGGGGTGAGCTTGCCCCCCTCCACATCGGCGTGGACGAGCTTCGAGACGAGATCATCCTCGGGCTGAGCCTCACGCTTAGCTGCCATCTCCATGGCGTACTCGAGAATCTGCGCGGCGGCGGTCTGGGAGGCCTCGGCAACCTCGGGATCGTCGTAGCCGGCCATGTTGTTCGACCACTCAAACACCTTGAAGCGGTCTTCCTGCGGAATTCCGAGAAGCTCCGCGATGGTCTGCAGCGGCAGTTCGGAGGCGACCTCGACGATGAAATCGCCCGAGCCCTTCGCTGCCGCACGCTCGACGATGTCCTTCGCCCGGGCCTCGAGCGCCTCGCGCATCGATCGGATGTTGCGCGGGGTAAAGCCCTTGGAAATCGTCCGGCGACGCACCTTATGGTCTTCGCCGTCCTGGTTGATGATCAGCAACTTGATCATCTCGAGGACGTCGTCCTCGGTTCCGGGGGCGTAGCGCGGAATCGCCGTGTGCTGATTGGTGATGAAATAGTCGTTGGTGAGCCGGGAGATCTCCTTGATGTCGTCATACTTCGACGCGAGCCAGTAGCCATTGTCCTTGAAGCCGTCGCTGCCCGGCTCGATCTCGACCCAGTGGATCGGTTCGGCTTTCCGCAGTTCCGTCCATTCCGGGTGCGGAAGGCGCTTGGAGAACAGTTCCGGACTGGTGAAGTCGAACCCCGCGGGAATGGTGAGTTCGGGCGTAGTGGCGTTGGTCATCGTTGCTCCTTAGACGAAGATGCCCGTCCTAGATGAGTCGTCGGTTTCGCGAGAAAGTGCGTCCACACCCACTCGCCCCCTTCGAGAGAGAACCAAGTTCGGCCCGTCCAGGCGTTGTGACTCATCACACTTTCAAACCGTAATCTAGAACACGTTTCAGTGACCATACTAGAACATGTTTCAATAATGGAAGGGGCAGTTCCACGAGAAAGAACTCCTTTTCGGACAAACGTCCGAATACAGCGGTCGCCACAACTCGTCGGCGACCGTCAAATGCCGCTCTACCTGCGCGCACTCGATTCGCTCGCGCAGCCCACGAGGAAGGACCACCATGGGAAATCCCGTCATCGTCGAGGCAGTTCGCACCCCCATCGGCAAGGCGCGAGGCGCCCTCTCCGGCCTTCACCCGGCTCATCTTCTGGGCGCTTCACAGAAGGAAGTGATCAGGCGTGCGGGAATCGACGCCCAGCTCGTCGAGCAGGTGGTCGGCGGCTGCGTGACCCAGGCCGGCGCGCAGGGCAACAACGTCACCCGCGGCGCCTGGCTCGCGTCGGGGCTGCCGTGGCAGACCGCTTGCACGACGATCGATTGCCAGTGCTCCTCGGCCCAGCAGGCCACTCATTTCATCGCAAACCTCATCGCCGCCGGCGCGATGGACGCCGGGATCTCCTGCGGGGTCGAGTCGATGTCGTGGCTCTCGCTCCGCGCCGCGGTCGGAGACGGTTCCAATGGGATGCCACGTCCCGACGATTGGAATATCGACCTTCCCGACCAGTTCACCGCCGCGGACAGGATCGCTCAGCGCCGCGGGCTCACTCGCTCCGACCTCGAGGAGCTCGGCGTGGCATCGCAGAACAAGGCGAAGCGTGCATGGGACGAAGGGCGCTTCGAGCGCGAGACCTTCGCCGTCACCGCTCCCGAGCGCCAGAAGGACGGCACTTACACCGGTGAGGACATCACGGTCACCAAGGATCAGGGTCTGCGGGACACGACCGCGGAGGCGCTCGCCGGACTCAAGCCCGTGATCGAGGGCGGGATGCACACCGCGGGCACCTCGTCGCAGATGTCCGATGGCTCGGCGGCCGTGCTCCTCATGGACGAGGACGTCGCGAGGGCCCAGGGGCTGACGCCGCGCGCACGGATCACCCACCAGGCGCTCGTCGGCGGCGAGCCGGAGTTCCACCTCGACGGCCCGGTGCAGGCGACTGCGCGCGTGCTCGAGCGCTCGGGCATGTCCATCGGCGATTTCGATCTCTTCGAATGCAACGAGGCCTTTGCCGCGGTGTTGCTGAGCTGGGCCCAGGTTCACGGGCCCGACATGGACAAGGTCAACGTCAACGGCGGCGCGATTGCCATCGGTCACCCGGTCGGCTCGACGGGCGCCCGCCTCATCACCACCGCACTACACGAGCTCGAGCGCAGCGACGGCGAGCGTGCGCTGGTGACGATGTGCGCCGGCGGCGCACAAGCCTCGGCCTCGATCATCGAGCGAATCTAGGGCGCACTTCGCGGAGACCCGTTGGCACGGAAAGGGGTTGCAGATTCCCCGAAATGTGAACACACCTCTCCCGATGGGCACCTGAAAATATTCTGGGAATACACTGTATGACGTCGGCGGCGCTCGATCGCGTGGCCGACGCTTCATCCTCGGGCGGCTCAACTCTCGCCCCGAGCCGCCCGAATCTTCCCGGAGGACGAACGTGCGCTACGTACTACTGCATGGTCTGGCGTCATCGCCGAATGTGTGGTCCGCCGTCAAAATGCGGATGCGTAAGGAATTGTCGAATGGAAAGACCGACATTCTCGCGCCGACACTCGTTATGGACGGGTCCATCGAGGACGAGGCGGATCGGGTCGCCTCCGCGATGTCCGTGCCCGCGGCGCCCGGCACCATCGTCGGCCATTCGATGGGCGGGCTCGTCGCGGTCGCGCTCGCAGAAAGACGCCCAGAACTCGTCGAACGGCTCGTATTACTCAATTCCCCTACGTCCGTAGAGTCACGCCTGTCGTCGAAGCACCGGTCCGAGCGCGCGCTACGCAACCGCCGGATCGGCCCGGCGATGTGGCGGATGATGGGCGAGCGAGGCGCGCGACGCGGGCTGGCCAGCGCCTTCGCCCCCGGCTACCAGGTTCCGCAGCCCATTGTCGACGCGTTCCTGCGCACGCCGTACGAGACCTTCGTCGGCTCCACCGAGGCGATCGACACCTATCTCGCCGCGCAGCCGCTGGCGGACCGCCTCGCGGGGCTCGACGTGCCGGTCACCGTGCTCTTCGGTACCTCCGACCAGCGGGTGGATCCGTCCATTGCCCTCGAGCAGTACCGCAGCATCGACTCGGCCTCAGTGTCTGTGTCGGTGGCGGTGCACCCCATGTCGTACGTCGGGCACACGCCACCTATCGAGAACTCGCTCGCCACGTTCCGCGCGATCGTCAGCGACGACGACATCGCGGCCTACCTGCAGGAAGACCGCGACGAAGAGCCTTCGACCGCTGCTGACTAGCGAGCGCCGTAGACCGGCACCGGGGCCGGGGACTCGGCCAACAGCCCGGGGATGACCTCGGTGAGCTCCTCGGGAGCCCAGCGCTCGCCCTTGTCGGAAGCGGCGGCGCGCTGCCAGCCGTCGCACACGGTGACCTTTCCACCCTCGGCCTCGAATACCCGCCCCGTGACATCGGCGGCGGCATCCGAGCCGAGCCAGACGACCAGAGGAGAGACGTTGCCCGGGTGCATTGCGTCGAAGGACCCGTCCTCCGGCGCGGCCATCGCCGAGGCCATCTCGCCCCCCGCCGAGGTGGTCATGCGGGTTCGGGCCGCCGGCGCGATCGCGTTGACGTTGATCCCGTAACCGCCCATCTCGGCGGCTGCCTGAACGGTCAGCAAAGCGATTCCCGCCTTCGCCGCGGCGTAGTTGCCCTGGCCCACGGATCCGAAAAGTCCCGCGCCGGACGTGGTGTTGACGACGCGGGCCGCGCGCGGCCTGCCCGCCTTGGACTCTGCGCGCCAGTAATTCGCGGCGTGGTTGAGCACCGCGAAGTGGCCTTTGAGGTGGACGCGGGTGACGTTGTCCCAGTCCTGTTCGGACATCGACACGAGCATCTTGTCGCGCAGGAAGCCGGCGTTGTTGACGATGGTGTCGAGCTGTCCGTACGTGTCGACCGCCTGCTTGATAAGTCCTGCCGCCTGTTCCCAGTCCGCCACGTCCGCGCCGTTGACGACGGCCTCGCCGCCCGCGTCGACGATTTCCTGGACGACCTGCTCGGCGGGGTGCTCCCCGGTGTCCGCGCCGTCGAGACCGGCACCGAGGTCGTTGACGACCACCTTCGCGCCGGCAGCGGCAAAAGCGAGCGCATGCTCCCGGCCGAGGCCGCGGCCCGCGCCGGTGACGATAACTACGCGACCATCACAGATTCCCATGTGAATTCTCTTTTCTCCCGCTCTCAAACGGGTTCCGATCCTTGAATGAACAGTTGTGTCCCTGTGCCCGTGAAGGGCGGCCGTTAACCCTTGTTCGCCGTCGACGCATCGAGGAATGCGGGGCGTTCCCCTCCCCCGTGCACGAGCAGCTCCGCGCCGGTGATGAAGCGGGCGAGCGGCGAGGCGAGGAACGACACGGCGTGGCCCACGTCGACAGGGTCGGCCATACGCCCCATGGGCACGGTTGCGTCGACCGCCGCGATGCCGTCGCTATCGCCGTAGTGCATTTCGGCGAGCTCGGTCTTCACCGGACCGACAACCACCGAATTGACCCGGACGTGCGGCGCCCATTCGACCGCAAGCGAGCGCGTGAGCGAGTCGACCCCGGCCTTCGCCGCGCCGTAGGACGCCGTACCCGGAGACGGCCGGTGCGCCGATACCGAGGAAATGTTGACGATCGCGCCGCCGCCGGGCGTCTGGCCGGATGCTGCGTCCGACGTCATGACCCGGTGCGCCTCTTGGGAGACGGTAAGACCGGCCAGGAGATTGAGGGCGACGATCTTCGAGTGGAAATTGGCGCTGCCGTCGGCCGCCATGGCGAATGGGGCGCCGCCGGCGTTGTTGACGACGATGTCGAGCCTCCCGTGGCGGGCGACGATGTCGTCCATCATTCCGGCCACGGCCTGAGGATCGCGCAAGTCGGCGCTGTGGAATTCGAGGGCGGCCAGATCGGGGTCGTCGGCGGGGCGGCGCGCGCAGGTGATGACGGTCGCGCCCGCTGCGCTCATCACGCGCGAGATTCCCGCGCCTACGCCGCGGACGCCGCCGGTGACCAGCGCCACGCGCCCGGAGAGGCCGAGCCCTGCGAGGTCCACCCCGCTCGGCACCAAGGAAGAACTAAGCGATGCGTTCATAAGTGCTATCGTAACAAGCAAACCAAGCAAGCGTTTGGTTGCTTGCGGGGATTGCACCTCGAAGTTGTTGTGCGAAAGGTGACCGATGGGCATCAGTATCGAGAAGGATCCCGGCGGGGTCGCGACCATCACGGTCGACTATCCGCCGGTCAACGCCATTCCGTCGGCGGGCTGGTTCGAGCTCGCCGACACACTGCGTGAGGCAGGCCGGGACCGCGCGGTTTCGGTCGTCATCCTCCGCGCGGAGGGCAAGGGCTTCAATGCCGGCGTGGATATCAAGGAAATGCAGCAATTCGAGGGGTTCGACCACCTCATTGCCGCCAATCGCGGTTGCTACGCGGCCTTCGCCGCGGTGTACGAGTGCGAGGTTCCGGTAATTGCGGCGGTGGCCGGGTTCTGCGTCGGTGGAGGAATCGGTTTGGTGGGCAACGCCGATTCGATCGTCGCGTCCGAGGGCGCGAAGTTCGGTCTTCCCGAGGTCGACCGCGGCGCACTTGGCGCGGCCACACACCTCGCGCGGATGGTCCCGCCGCACGCGCTGCGCACGATGTACTACACCTCTACAAATGTGACGGCGGAGCAGCTCCACAGCTGGGGCACCGTGCACCGCGTGGTTCCCCGGGAAGAGCTCGACACGGCAGCGCGCGAGCTCGCGGAGCAGATGGCCGCGAAGGACACCCGCGTGCTGCGCGCCGCGAAGGAGGCGCTCAACGGCATCGATCCGGTCGACGTGAAGAAGTCGTATCGCTTCGAGCAGGGCTTCACTTTCGAGCTCAACCTCGCGGGCGTCGCCGACGAACACCGCGACGAGTTCGTCACCTCCGGCAAGAACCTCGACACCCGTTCGCAGAGCGACACAACTGGAAAGGACTCCTGAGCAGTGGACTTCACCCCACCAGCCAAGCGCGATAAGCGCTCCACCCTGGATGAGATGGTCGGCCGGCTCTCCGACGGCATGACGATCGGCATCGCAGGCTGGGGCTCGCGGCGCAAGCCCATGGCCCTCGTACGCGCGATCCTGCGCTCGGATCTCAAGGATCTGACCATCGTCGCCTTCGGTGGCCCCGACATCGGCCTACTGTGTTCGGCGGGCAAGGTACGGCGCGCCTACTACGGTTTCGTTTCGCTCGATTCCGCGCCGTTCTACGATCCGTGGTTTGCGCGGCGACGCACCGAGGGCTCGATCGAGGTGCGCGAAATGGACGAGGGAATGGTGCGCGCAGGCCTGCAAGCTGCCTCGCAACGCCTCCCCTATCTCCCGATCCGCGCGGGGCTCGGATCATCCGTGATCGACTTCTGGAAGGGCGAGCTCGCCACCGTCGACTCCCCGTACGGTTTCGAAGGCCCGATCGCGTCGACCGACGGCGCCAAGGAGACGCTCCTCGCCATGCCGGCCCTCCGGCTGGATGCGGCTCTCATCCACCTGGACAAGGCGGACAAATACGGCAACGCCGCCTACACCGGGGTCGACCCGTACATGGACGATCTATTCGCGAACTCCGCCGATCTCACCTTGCTCGAGGTCGACGAGATCGTCGATTCCGCCGACGAGCTCATCAACGAGGTCGGCGCGGAGCGCATGCTCCTTAACCGCATGCAGGTCGATGCGGTCGCCGAGGCGCCCGGGGGCGCGCACTTCACATTGTCCGGCTCACACCGGAGGGACGAGGCATTCCAGCGCCACTACGCGCAGGCCGCGAAGCAGGACGACACCTGGGAGGAGTTCCACCAGCGATTCCTGTCCGGGACCGAAGAGGACTATCAAACCGCGGTCAAGGCTTTCGCCGCCGAGAACGCCGTGAAGGGAGACGCCAAATGAGTACACCCTCGACAAAAATAGAACGTGCGGACTACTGCGCAATCGCCTGTGCGGAGATCTTCGCGGGGGCCGGCGAGATCTTCGCCTCCCCGATGACGCCGATGGCGACCGTCGGCGCACGGCTTGCCCGCCTGACGACCGAACCCGACCTCCTCATCTCCGATGGAGAGTCGAAGTTCCTGGGCTCGACGCCGCCTGTTGGAAAGGTCGAGGACCTCGAGGGGTGGATCCCCTTCGGCCGCGTCTTCGAGACCCTGGCTAACGGCAAGCGCCACGTCGTCATGGGCGCCAATCAGATCGACCGATACGGCAACCAGAACATCTCCGCCTTCGGGCCGCTCGACCAGCCGAAGCGCCAGATGTTCGGGGTGCGCGGCGCCCCGGGCAATTCCATCAACCATGCGACGAGCTACTGGGTGGCGAAGCACTCCACGCGCGTGTTCGGTGAGTCCGTCGACGTCATCTCGGGAATCGGCTACGACCGCTACGAGCACGGCGACCCGGCGTTTCGCTTCCACCACCTGCACCGCGTGGTGACCAACCTCGGTTCTTTCGACTTCTCCGGGCCAGGTGGAACGCTCCACGCGCGGACGTTGCACCCCGGCGTATCCGCCGACGAGGTGCGGGAGAACACGTCGTTCGAGGTCTCGGGCCTGGATTCTGCGGAATCCACGCGAGCCCCCTCGGAACAGGAGCTCTACGTCCTCAACGAGCTCGTCGACCCGAAGGGACTGCGTTTCCGCGAGGTTCCCCGGGAAGAGGACGCCAAGTGAGCGCGGCACCACTCGAGACCGATTTCACGTCGCTCGTCGGCATCGAATATCCCATCGTGCAGACGGGAATGGGCTGGGTGTCGGGCCCACATCTGACCGCGGCGACCGCCAACGCGGGCGGACTCGGCATTCTCGCTTCGGCGACCATGACCTACGACGAGCTCGAACAAGCGATCCGTCGCACAAAGGAACTCACCGACAAGCCGTTCGGGGTCAACCTCCGTGCCGACGCCGAGGACGCGGAAGCCCGCTGTGAGCTCATGATTCGCGAGGGCGTCAAGGTCGCCTCGTTCGCGCTCGCACCGAAACCGGAGCTCATCGCACGACTCAAGGACAACGGTCTCGTTGTCGTCCCCTCGATCGGCGCCGCCAAGCACGCGGTCAAAGTCGCCTCGTGGGGCGCGGACGCGGTCATCGTCCAGGGCGGCGAGGGCGGAGGCCACACCGGGCAGGTCGCGACGACGCTGCTACTCCCCTCGGTCATCGATGCGCTCGGCGGTCCCGGGAACACCTCGATCCCCGTCGTCGGCGCCGGCGGCTTCTTCGACGGGCGCGGCCTGGTCGCCGCACTCGCCTATGGCGCTTCGGGCATTGCGATGGGCACCCGCTTCCTGCTCACCTCCGACAGCCGCGTGCCCGACGAGGTCAAGGCACAGTACATCGAGCGCGGCTTGCAGGACACCGTGGTGTCGACGCGAGTCGATGGAATGCCGCACCGCGTACTTCGCACCGGGCTCGTCAACGCTCTCGAATCCGGCAACCCCGGAAAGAGCCTCGTCGCCGCGGTCCGGAACGCGCAGAAGTTCAAGTCGATGACGGGCATGAAGTGGCAGGCGCTGGCCAAGGACGGTCTCAACATGAAGAAGTCCTCGGACCGCACGTGGCAGCAGATCGTCATGGCCGCGAACACGCCGATGTTGCTCAAGGCGGGGCTCGTTGAGGGAAACACCGACGCAGGCGTTCTCGCCTCGGGTCAGGTTGTCGGCATGATTGATGACCTGCCCTCGTGCGACGAGGTGATACAACGCATCATGGCCCAGGCACACGAACGGTTGGCCGCCCTGCCCGGTCGCTGATCGGATCCGCAGGCTCCACGCACAACCGACAAAAGCGCCCGCAACCTGGAAATCTCAGGTTGCGGGCGCTTTCCGCGTGGGCGAGCGTGAGCCGGGTTAGTCGAGACGCTCGATGATCGTGACGTTTGCGGTTCCGCCGCCCTCACACATCGTCTGAAGGCCGTAGCGGCCGCCGCTGCGTTCGAGTTCGTTCAGCAGCGTGGCAAACAGCTTCGCACCGGTCGCGCCGAGCGGGTGGCCGAGGGCGATCCCGCCGCCGTTCGGGTTGACCCGATCGATGTCGGCACCGGTTTCGGCGAGCCATGCGAGCACAACCGGGGCGAAGGCCTCGTTGATCTCGACGACGTCTATGTCGTCGATGCTCAGGCCGGCCTTCTCGAGCGCGTACTTCGTCGCCGGGATCGGTCCGGTGAGCATCATGACGGGATCGTCGCCGCGGACGGTGAGGTTGACGATGCGAGCACGGGGCTTGAGACCGTACTTCTTCACCGCGTCAGCGGAGGCGATGATGCCGGCGGAGGCGCCATCGGAGATCTGGGAGGCGACGGCCGCGGTCAACGTCCCACCTTCGGCGAGCGGCTTGAGCCCCGCCATTTTCTCCATGGAAGTCTCGCGCGGGGTCTCGTCGACGGCGAAGTCGCCGAACGGAACGATTTCGCGTTCGAACTTCCCTTCCTTGATCGCCGCGAAGGCGCGCTCGTTCGAACGCAGCGCAAACTCTTCCATCTGCTCGCGGGACAGGTTCCACTTATCGGCGATCATCTGCGCGCCGCGGAATTGGGAGATCTCCTGGGTGCCGAAGCGCTCGGTCCATCCCTTCGAGCCCGTGAACGGATCGTCGAAGCCATACTCGCGGCCCGCCGTCATCGCCGAGGAAATGGGCAGGGCGCTCATGTTCTGCAGACCACCGAACACGACGACGTCCTGGGTCCCGGACATGACCCCCTGGGCGGCGAAGTGGATCGCCTGCTGCGACGAGCCGCACTGGCGGTCGACGGTGGTGGCGGGAACCTCGAGTGGGAGTCCGGCGGCAAGCCAAGCCGAACGGCCCACGTTGCCCGCCTGGGGGCCGATGGTGTCAAGGCAGCCGATGACTGCATCGTCGACCACCGCCGGGTCGAGCCCCGTGCGGTCGAAAACGGCCTTCAACACGTGCGCGCCCAGGTCCGCCGGGTGAACCGCCGACAGGCTGCCGCCGCGCTTGCCCACCGGGGTGCGCAGCGCCTCGACTACGAATGCTTCCTGAACCATGTGAACTCCTGGGTGATCGGTATCGGTATTAGTCGTCCGCAAGCCCGTCGAGGACTATGCGTAGGTATTGGTCGGCGATTTCTTCCTGCGAGACTTTGCCGCCCGGCCGGTACCAGCGGACGGCGACCCACACGGTGTCGCGCATGAAGCGATAGGTGAGGTTCGGGTCGAGATCGGCGCGGAACACGCCGCTCGCCTGCCCTGCTTCGAGAACCTCGATCCACATATCGCGGAACTCGCGGTTGCGTTGTTCGAGGTAGTCGAACCGGGAGATACCCTGCAGGTGTTTGACTTCGTCCTGATAGATGGCGACCTGGTCGCGGGAGTCGTGAATCGCCTGGAAAGAGGCGCGCACGAGCCGCTCGAGTGCATCTCGAGGTCCGTCGTTGTTCCGGACGATGTCGTCGTATGTCGCGAAGAGTCCGTCGAGAAAGCCCCGCAGTACCTCATCGACGATCGCTTCCTTCGACGAGAAGTGGTGGTAGAGACTCCCTGACAGGATGCCGGCGGCGTCCGCGATATGACGTACCGTTGTTGCGCGCACGCCCTGCTCAGCGAAGAGTCGGGCGGAAATCTCCAGCAGTTCCGCCCGGCGGGACTGTATCCCCCCGTGCTTCGCACGCGCCTGCTCCGTCTTTTGCGCCATACCGCCACTATAATCTAGCAAGCGCTTGGTTGGGACTGGGGTCGGGCGAAGACACCGACGCTTTTCACACCGAGATTTCGCCGCTCTCGGCCACCTCGCGCCGAAATGAACAAGGGAGCCCCACTGGACGCTTGGTTCAGATGCACTGGAGCACTTTAGGGTTCACAATCGTGAGATGGGCACTCGCTTTGGCTACACACTCATGACCGAACAGTCCGGACCGAACGAACTCGTCCGCTACGCAGCTTCGGCCGAACGCGCGGGTTTCGATTTCGAGGTCGCCTCCGATCACTACTTCCCGTGGCTCTCCGCACAAGGCCATGCACCGTATGTCTGGAGCGTGCTCGGAGCAGTGGCACAGGCCACCGAATCGATCGACCTGTGCACGTACGTCACGTGCCCGATCCTGCGGTATCACCCCGCCGTCGTAGCGCAGAAGGCGGCGACGGTGCAGATCCTCGCCGATGGCCGATTCATGCTCGGGATCGGATCGGGCGAGAACCTCAACGAGCACGTGGTCGGCCGCGGCTGGCCGGCCATTCATACCCGCCATGAAATGACCATGGAGTCCCTCGAGATCATTCGCGCCCTTCTCGCCGGCGGCATGGTCGACTACTCGGGCGAGCACTTTCGCGTGGAGTCCGCTCGCCTTTGGGACATTCCTGACGGCGGAGTTCCCATCGGCGTCGCGGCTGCGGGCTCCCGGGCCTTGGACGCCTTCGGCCATCTCGGCGACCACCTCATCGCCACCGAGCCAAATGCAGACCTCGTCGCGCAGTGGAACTCCATCCATTCCGGCAAACCCATCGGCGGCGGGTCGAGAGCGATCGGCCAGATCCCCATCAGCTGGGACCCCACCTCCGAGAAGGCGGCAGTCCAGAGAGCGCACGAGCAATTCCGCTGGTTCGCCGGCGGGTGGCCCGTCAACGCCGATCTCCCCACGACTGCCGGCTTCGACGGGGCCACGGCATTCGTGCGGGAGGACGACGTAGCAGAGCAAATCGCCTGCGGTCCGGACCTCGACGCAATGGTCGACAAGATCCGGCCCTACTGGGAGGCGGGCTTTACCGATGTCGCGTTGATCCAGATCGGCGATTCCACCCTGGACCGCTTCCTCGCCGAGGCCGCCGAACCGCTTCTCGCCCGGCTTCGAGAGGCCGCCCGGTAAATAACATCAACAACTTTGTTCCCGGCAATACCATTTGCGTGAAATTCGGTTTATACTCGCGTGTGACCTAGATCATGGCCGCGACCTCGGCGCGCGCCCCGAATCCTCAGAGGGATCTCATGTTTTCACGAATTCGCACTCGGGTCGCGGCCGTCGCCGCCACTTCCGCTCTCGTACTCGGCGCTTCGGCACTCGGCGCCGGCGCCGCGGGCGCTGTGACTAACGAATCCGCCGTCGACGCCAACGACGTCTCGGTGACCTTCAAGCTCGAATCCGGCGAGCTCGCCGGCAACTGCTATGCCGCCCTCGTCCCCACGGCCATCGCGCCGCAGTTCCTCGCGCTGATCTCGGGCCCGATCGACGTGGGCACCGCCGCTGACCTGTTCACTCGCGACGACGTTGTTACGCTCAATTCGGATCTCACAGGCCTCCCCACAGTTGCGCTCGCCGTAGTGGGCCGACAGTCTGCGAGCATGTCCGCAAAGGACGTGCCCAGCAACGTCTACACGCTTGCCACGTACTGCCTCGGAGACTCTGCCCCGGGAGTCAACCCGGCCGTCATCGTCGGCAACCCCATCGAGGCCGGGCTCGGCTCGATCCAGGCAGGCTCCTCGGGCGAGAACCTCGCCGCCGCCTCGGCTTCGCTGCCGACGCTGATCGGCCTCCTCGCCGGCGGCGGGATCAGCTAACTCCGCCCCACAAAGCACCACCTCTGACGCCGGACCTCCTGGAATTCCAGGAGGTCCGGCGTCAGGCGCGTTGAGAGGAAATCGAGACGACCTCGCCGGTCATGTAGGTCGCGTAGTCGGAGGCGAGCATCGCGACGGTCGCGGCGACCTCCCACACATCGGCGGCGCGGCCGAACGCCTCTTTCGCGGCAAGGGAGTCGAGCAGCTCCGAGGACGCGGACTTCTCGAGGAACTTATGCCGCGCGATGGAGGGCGCGATCGCGTTGATCCGCACGCCGAAGTCCGCCCCCTCGACCGCCGAGCACCTCGTCAGCGCCATGACCCCGGCCTTCGCGGCGGCGTAGTGCGCCTGCGCGCGCTGTGCGCGCCAGCCGAGCACGGACGCGTTGTTGACGATAACCCCGTTGTGCGGGACGTCGCGGAAGTAGCGAAGCGCGGCGCGCGTGGCACGGAAAGTCCCGTTCAACGTGATGTCGAGGACGCGATCCCAGTCCTCATCCGACATGTCGACGAGCTCCGCCTCGCCACCGAAGCCGGCGTTGTTGATGAGCACGTCGATCCGCCCGAGCTTCTCCGCGGCACCGGCGATAAGCGCGTCCACATCCGCCGTCGACTGCACGTTGCAGGTGATCCCGTCGATGAGCTGATCCGGGAACTCCTCCGCGAGCGCCGCGACGGATTCGCCGAGCCTGCGCTCGTGGAAATCGGACAGCACCACATCGGCGCCCTCCAGCGCCGCGCGCCGCGCGGATGCGAAGCCGATGCCGGTTCCGGCGGCCGCCGTCACGACCACCTTCTTTCCCGCCAGAAGGCCGTGCCCCGGGGTCTCGGGAGGAACGGTGGCGAGCGGGGATGCGGGGCGGTTGTCGTTGGTCACTGTGGCCTTGCCTCTCGTGGGAGTCCGAGTACGCGCTCGGAGATGATGTTGCGTTGGATCTCGTTGGATCCGCCGTAGATGGTGTCCGAGCGGGTGAACAGGAAGATTCGCTGCCACTCTGCGAGCTCGAGATGCTCGGGGTCGCGCAGGTCGTTCGCGTCACCCTCGGAGGTTTCGGTGGGCCCGAGCAGGCTCGGCGCGCCTTGGATCGCCATCGCGAGCTCACCGAGATCGCGGTGCCAGTTCGCCCACAGCAGCTTCGCCGCGGACGCGTTGCCGCCGGTGCTGTCGCGATCGGCGAGTGTGCGCAGCGCATGAGCGCGAATCACCTTGAGCCCGATCCACGCGTCGGTGATCCGCTCGCGAATCGCCGGGTAGCGCGCCTGACCGGTGTCCTTCGCGAGCTGCGTGAGCCGCTCCAGCTCGCGCGCGAAGCCGACCTGCTGGCCGAGCGTCGACACGCCGCGCTCGAACTCGAGGAGGGTCATAGCGACCTTCCACCCCTCGCCCTCGGCGCCGACTCGCATGTCCACGGAGGTTCGCGCGCCGTCGAAGAACACCTCGTTGAACTCGCTGGTCCCGGTGAGCTGCTGGATGGGCCGGATCTCCACCCCGTCCTGGTCCAGCGGGACGAGAAGGAAGCTCAGCCCCTTGTGCCGCTTGGATCCCTCCTCCGTCCGCGCGATGACGAACGCCCACTGCGACAGGTGCGCGAGCGACGTCCACACCTTCTGCCCGTTGATCACGTAATCGTCGCCGTCCCGCCGCGCCGTTGTCGCGACGTTCGCCAGGTCCGAGCCGGCGTTCGGCTCCGAATAGCCCTGCGCCCACAGCTCGTCGACCGCCACGATTCTCGGCAGGAACCGCCGCTTCTGTTCCTCTGTTCCGTGCGCGATGAGCGTCGGCCCCAGCAGCGTCTCCCCGAGATGGGAGACGCGCGCGGGCGCATTGGCCTTCGCGTATTCCTCGTGGAAGCGCACCTGTTGGGCAAGACTCGCCCCGCGCCCGCCGTACTCGGTGGGCCAACCCACGCACGTCCAGCCGGCGGCCGCCATGTGCCGCTCCCACTCCCTGCGCCGCGCAAAGAACTGGTGCTCGCTCCCCGGTCCGCCGGTGCCGCGAAGATCCGCGAAATCGCCGGTCAGGTTCTCGTCGAGCCACGCCCTGAACTCCCCCGCGAACTCCTCGGGGGTCTGCTTCTCGGCGCTCGGACGCTCCGGAAACTCTTCTGCCATACGCCCAGACTACCAAGCAATTGCTTGGTTGGTTCTCTGTGTCCCACCGCTGCCAACTTTTTCACCCATGACGTCGGACTTAAGGATTCTCAGGCCGATTTCCACCGCAGATAAGCGCAAACTGCACGTTGTTTCATACACTCATGACCATGACGATTCGAGGTATCCACCGAAATTCCCTGCGGACGAAGTCCGCCGCGGTCCTGGGCGCGGGCGTTCTCGCGTTGAGCGGCCTCGCCGCCTGCGGCTCCGACGACTCCGGCGATTCCGCAGGCGGGGCGGACCAGCACACCTCGTCAGAGTCCGCGGAGGTCACCGCGAACGAGGACGGATCCAACCCCGAGGCCGACGGCAAGCGCGCCGAGCGCGAGGAGAAGGCACTCGGCACAGACGAGGTCGAAGGACTTCCGCTGCAGGAAATCTCCAAGGAGCAGTTCGCGCAGACCGGGACGCTCACCGAGCAGCTCACCGGGAACACCTCGATGCATTCGGATCCGCCGGAGTGCGCGGATGTCTTCCAGAAGCTCCAGGGCACCGGCGGTGCCGACACGAGCGCCGCAGTGGGCCGGCTCGGCCAGGATCCGAATATCCCCGACACCGCCTTCACCCTCGTCCTCAACGATCCGTCGGCCACCGCAAACGACTACACCTCGGCCTTCGAGCAGTGCGGCGACGTGACGATGACTATGGACCTTCCCGGTAAGGACGGCCAGCCCCAGCAGATCACGTACACCATGACCAATGAGGTCACCGGCGCCGTCGCTCCGGAGGGCACCGAGGACTTCTTTGCCGTGAAGAACACCTCGAACGCCGATATCCAGGGCCAGCCCGTCACGTCCGGGATCTTCCTGGTCTCGGGCAACGTGGCTGGCACCGCGGTCCAGGTCAACGCGCAGTCCAACGCGGGCCCCATAACGCCCGAGGCCGAGCAGCGCGCCCTCGACCTGTTCAACCAGCAGGCCCAGAAGCTGCAGAACGCCTAGCTTCTCCGCTACTCCGTTCCCGTTCAGGAACATTCGGCCCGCCCGGTGCATCTATCTGGCGGGCCGAACCTTGGCCCACCGAAGATCCGGCATCGCGCCGGAATAATCGACCGACCACCCGACCGTGAAGGATCCACCGTGAACACCTCGCTTTCGAAGACCCGCTTCCGCCGCGTGACCTGCGCCGTCGCCGCCGTCGCAGCGGCTACTGCCCTGACCGCCTGCTCCACCGAGAACGAGGACGCGACCTCGGGAACCGGCACCGAGGAGCAGACTCAGGCCGCCGCTGGGGGTGAGGGTTCAGAGGAGAACACGGCACCCGACGCACCGTTGTCCGACCTCGTCCTCACCGGCGAGGAGGTCCCCGGCCTCAACTTCGAGCAATTCGGGGACGAAGAGTTAATCGGAAATGTCTTCGCCCATGCTTCGGAGGGAATCACGATCGAACCAGCCGAATGCAAGGATCTTGCAGACCTCCAGGCCAGCGACGCCGAGGGCTTGGTAGGCATGATGAGCCCGTTTGAAGACAATTCGAGCATGGTCACAGTCGGACTTTCACCCAATGTCGAACGCGCGAGCAAGATAGCCGAACAGGTGTCGAAATGCCCTCAGTTCACCACCGAAATCGACAATCACGACCTCATCATGGATGCCGCCGGGGGTGAGGATATGGAAATGCCGCCCGAGGTCCAAGAGATGATTCGCGATGATTTCGGGAAGAGCACTCAGAGCGCCACATCCACGGAGCTTGAAGCGCAGGCCCCGGAAGGCGTCGATGATTTCTTCGCTTACTACGTTGAAGGCACCACAACGACCATGGGCCAGGAATACCCCATCGCCCAAGCTCAGCTCGTTGGCGTAGTCGACGGCGTCCTCGTCGTTACCTCCAGCGGCCCTTTGTCGGGCTTTGATCCCGTTTCCGGAGAGCAGACGGGCAAACCCGGCGAGGCGAACAAGGAGTTGTACCGAGCCAAGGCCGAAGAAGTCTTCGCCGCACAGGTGGAGAAGATCCGCAACGCCTAACTCTCGCGGCACCGGACCACGCCTCATGGTTCCGGAGCTCAGAAAAAGCGAACCCTACCAAGCAGTTGCTTGGTAGGGTTCGCTTTTATGCGGCGCCGGCACTCACGGCGCAAGCACATTCGCGAGGCGCTAGGAGTTCCCATGACGAACACGGCTCAATCTTCCAACCTGCCTGTCGACGAAGTGGACACCACTCCCCAGGCACTGCGCCGCGCCGCGCGGTTGTGGCCGGACGGCGAGGCAGTCGCCGATGTCCAGTCGGGAGAGGACGTGCGGTGGACGTGGACCGAGCTCGCCGAGCAGGTGCGCACGTTCGCGGCCGCGCTCATCGAGGCCGGCCTTCAACCGGGCGAGCGTGTGCTTGTGTGGGCCCCGAACACGCGGCACTGGGTCGTCGCCGGGCTCGGGATCCAGTACGCAGGTGGCGTCCTCGTGCCCGCTAACACCCGGTACACGGGCGCCGAGGCTCTCGAGCTCATCGAGCGGACGAATGCGCCGGTGGCGGTCGTGGCCGGCGACTTCCTGGGGGCCGAGAGAATTTCGCAGCTCACCGAAGCTGCGGGCGGATCGCTGAACGGCACGCCCCTCAAGGTCGTCGTGCGCGTGCCCCTCGGCGGCACCGAAACCGCGACCTCCGACGTCATAAATGAATGGGATTCGTTCCTGGATACCGCGACCGACGCTTCGCTACAGGCGGCCGAGCGCCGGGCGGACGCGGTCGGCGCGTGCGACGTAGCGGACATCTTGTTCACCTCGGGCACGACCGGGAAATCGAAGGGAGTCGTCGCGCTTCATAAGCAGACGCTCGCTGGTTCCAGGGCTTGGGGTTCAAACGGTGAACTTGATGCGAGCGACCGCTACCTCGTGCTCAACCCGTTCTTCCATACCTTCGGATACAAGGCCGGCTTCCTCGTGTGCACACTCTTCGGCGCACGGATCGTGCCGCTCGCGGTATACAAGCCGGTGGAAGCGATGAGGCTCGTCGAAAGCGAAAAGATCACCGTTCTTCCAGGCGCGCCGACGATCTTCTCCACACTGCTGGACGCACCCGAACGCGCGGATTTCGACCTGTCCTCTCTGCGACTCGCAGTGACGGGCGCCGCGATCGTGCCCGTCGTGCTCGTCGAACGGATGCAGTCCGACCTCGGCCTCGACACGGTGGTCACCGCCTACGGCCTCACCGAATGCTCGGGCTTTGTCACAACCTGCCGACCGGAAGATTCCGACGAGACCGTTGCCAACACGTGCGGACGAGCCTTCGAGGGGATGGAAGTCAGGATCGACGAAAGTGGCGAGGTATTGGCTCGCGGGGCGATGGTCATGGCCGGTTATCTCGACGATCCCGAGAACACGGCGAAGACGATCGACACGGACGGTTGGCTCCATACCGGTGACGTCGGAGAGCTCGATTCACAGGGCAATCTTCGGATCACGGACCGGCTCAAGGACATGTACATTTCCGGCGGTTTCAACGTGTACCCGGCGGAGATAGAACAGACGCTCGCCCGACTCCGCGGGGTGACCGACTCCGCGGTCATCGGGATTGCGGACGAGCGTCTCGGAGAAGTCGGCAAAGCCTTCATCCAGCGCTCTACAGACGAAGAGGGGAAGGCGCTCACCCCGGACGCCGTGGCCGAGTTCCTCATCGACAAGCTCGCAGGCTTCAAGCGACCGCGCGAGATCGAGATCGTCGACGCCCTTCCACGCAACGCGATGGGCAAGGTCGTCAAACCCGAACTGCGTGGTCGCTGAGGCCCTGCAGCTGGCCACCGCCTAAGCGCGGCGAAGGCGCAGCGAATTGAGCACCACGAACACGGAGGAGAACGCCATCGCCGCGCCGGCGATCATCGGCGTGAGTAGCCCGGCCGCCGCGACCGGAATCGCCGCCACGTTGTAGGCGAACGCCCAGAACAGGTTCCCCTTGATGTTCGCAAGGGTCTTCCGCGACAGCGAGATGGCCTCTGCGACCTTCCGCGGATCTCCGCTCACGAGCGTGATGTCCCCGGCCTCGATCGCGGCGTCGGTGCCCGTGCCCATCGCGATCCCGAGATCCGCGCGAGCGAGGGCAGGCGCATCGTTTACCCCATCGCCGACCATCGCAACGGCGACGCCGGCCTCCTGCAGCTCGCGCACCTTGTCGAGCTTGCCCTCGGGCATTACGCCCGCGATCACATCTTCTGCGGCAATCCCGACCGCACGCGCCGCGGCTTTCGCCGAGCCCTCGTTGTCTCCCGTGAGCAGAGCCACGTCGAGGCCTTGACGGCGCAGAGCCTCGACCGCTTCGCGCGCCTCGTTTTTCGGCTCGTCGGCGACGGCGATGATTCCGGCCGGTTCGCCGGCTGCGTACACGGCCACGACGGTGGCGCCGTCCGCTTCCAGCTCCGCCGCCCTCGCTGCGAGTCCGGCGTCCTTGCCCGCGGGGAGCCGCGAAAGTGATGCGGCCCTGCCGGCCTGTACTTCTACGCCGCCAACCCGGCCGACAACGCCGCGACCGGCGATGGATTTGAATGCCTGGAGCTCGAGCTCGGGAACGCCGCGCTCAGCCGCCCCGCTCACGATCGCACGGGCAATGGGGTGCTCCGAGCCTGATTCGACGGACGCCGCGAGAGCGAGCACGTCGGCGTCATCCCGCGACGGGGCGGGGACGACCGCGCGCAGCGCCATCTTGCCTGTCGTGAGGGTGCCGGTCTTGTCGAAGACCACCGTGTCGACTCGGCGCGTCGATTCGAGCGCGCTGGGACCGGAGATGAGAATGCCGCGTCGGGCGCCGTTACCCGTGCCGACCATGAGCGCCATCGGAGTCGCCAGGCCGAGCGCACAGGGGCAGGCGATGATGAGCACGGCGACGGCCGCGGTGAACGCGGGAACGAGGTCTCCCCCGATCGCCCACCAGGCGCCGAACGTCACGACCGCAATCGCGATGACCACCGGCACGAACACCGAGGAGATCCGGTCGGCGAGGCGCTGCACGGGCGCCTTCTCGGTCTGCGCGTCCGAGACCATCTGCGCCATCTTCGCGAGCTGGGTATCCGACCCGACTCGGGTGGCGCGCACGATGAGACGTCCCGACGTATTGAGTGTCGCGCCGGTGACCCGGTCCCCTGCGACGACCTCGACCGGCACGGATTCGCCCGTGAGCATCGACTCGTCGACTGCCGACTCACCGCTTTCGATACGCCCGTCGGTGGGAATGGTCTCCCCGGGGCGCACGACGAAGAGGTCGCCGACCTCGAGTGCGGCGGCCCGGATCCGTTTCTCTTCCCCGTCTTCGAGAACCGTCGCATCACTTGCGCCGAGCTGCATGAGCGCCTTGATGGCGGCGCCGGCCTCCTTCTTCGAGCGCGCCTCGATCCAACGCCCGAGCAGGATGAAGGTGGTGACGCCGGCTGCGGCCTCGAAGTAGATCATCTCTGCGGCGTGGCCGCCGGGACGGAGCGTGAATTCGTGGCTCAGGCCAACGGCACCGGCATCGCCGAAAAACATCGCCCACAGGCTCCACAACGTGGACATTCCGACGCCGAGCGAGACGAGCGTGTCCATGGTGAAGCCGCCATGGCGCAGATTGAGGGCCGCGGCTCGGTGGAACGGCCACGCGCCCCAGGTCACCACCGGTAGTGACAACGCGAGAACAACCCATTGCCAGTAATCGAACTGGAAGGGAGGAACCATCGACAGGACGATGACCGGAACCGTGAGGGCTGCCGAGACGATGAACCGTCGGCGCAGGTCCGCGGCCGCATCGCCCGAAGCGGAATCGCGGAGCCCCCGTCCACCGGCCTCAGGCGCCGAGGCGCCATAGCCGACCGATTCGACGGCCTCGACCAATTCCCCCGGATCGGTCGACTCGGGGTAACTGACGCGCGCCGACTCCATCGCGAAGTTGACCGTGGCCTGCACGCCGTCGATCTTGTTGAGCCTGCGCTCGATGCGTCCCGCGCACGAGGAGCAGGTCATGCCTTCGATATCGAGATCGATCTGGGACATGGCCTCGGCAAGCCCCGCTTCGGCGCCGCTCTTTTGTGCCGTTGCCATTTCGCTTGGTTCCTTTCGCTTGGCTATTCCCCGGTGTGTTTTTCGCGCTCGCCGCAGTCGGGGCTAGATGAGTAGGTTGTCGCCGAGTCCGGGTTCGCCGTCCGGCGCCACGGAGTAGCCCGCGCCCTTGACCGCTTCTTCGATCGACTCACGCGGGATCTCCGTGGCCGAGGTGATCTCGACATCGCCCGAGCCGAGGTCGACCGCGACGTCCTGCACGTTCGGCACTTCCTTGAGCGCCCCGGAAACCGAGCCGACGCAGTGCTGGCAGGTCATCCCCTGGACGTTGACTGTAGTCTTCATGCTGATCGTTCTCCTTTGTCGGAATTCGTTGTTGGTTTAGCTCTTGACCAGGCGAGCCACGGCCTGCGATGCCTCGTGCACCTTGACGGCGGCCGCCTCGTCCCCTTCGCGGGCCGCGGCCACAACGCAGTGGCCGAGATGGTCCTCGAGGAGTCCGATGGACACCGATTTGAGCGCCGAGGACACCGCACTGATCTGCGTGAGTACATCGATGCAGTACTCGTCTTCGTCGACCATTCTCTGTAGCCCGCGTACCTGTCCCTCGATGCGCTTGAGACGGCGAAGGTAAGCCTCTTTGTCCTGCGCGTATCCGCGTGACGGCGGGGCGGCCTGAGCCTGGCCGGGCTCCGTGTTCGCGTGTTCTGTGTGCTCGTGTGCCATACCTCTTGTGTACCCCTAGGGGGTATGCAGCGCAATCTTCCAGGCGGATTTTATACCCTATGGGGGTATTTACACGACGACAGCCGGGTCTCGCACATGCACTGCGATCCGCAGAACGAGATCCGGCGACACGCCTCTGCCGGGAACTGGTAATCTACCAACCAAGCACTTGCTAGGTTAGGAGAACGTGCAGGTCATGGCAGAAGAACAGACTCCAGCCCCCATCCCACCGGTCCTCTCGTCAGACGACTTAGGCCCCGAGTCGAGCCCTATCGCGTACGAGGTTTCCGCGGGCACCGCGTACATCACGCTCAATCGCCCCGAATATCGGAACGCGCAGAACTCGGTCATGACGTACTCGCTCGACAATGCGTTCATCAAGGCCGTGGAAGACGCCGAGGTGCAGGTCATCGTGTTGCGCGCGAACGGCAAACACTTCTCCGCAGGGCACGACATCGGAACACCGGAACGCGATTTCGACACCCACTACGAGAACAAGGCCACGCTGTGGTGGGACCACACCGATCGCACGGGCGCGGACCAGCGGCTCGCACGCGAGATCGAGGTCTACGCCGGGATGTGCCGCCGGTGGCGCGAGATCCCGAAGCCAGTGATCGCGCAGGTCCACGGCGCGTGCATCGCCGGCGGGCTCATGCTCGCGTGGATCTGCGATTTCATCGTCGCCTCCGACGACGCGTTCTTCTCCGATCCGGTGGTGAAGATGGGCATCCCCGGCGTCGAGTACTTCGCACATGCCTTCGTCCTCGGCCCGCGCCGCGCGAAGGAGATCCTCTACACCGGTAGACGGTTCACCGCGGCCGAGGCGGAGAAGTGGGGCATGCTCAATCACGTCGTGCCTCGTGAGGAACTGCAGGACAAGGTCGACGAGATCGCCGGCGAGATCAAGACGATGCCGCCGATGGGCCTGGCACTCACGAAGAAGGCGGTCAACGTCTGCGAGGACCAGATGGGCCTGCACAACTCGTTGAACTCGGCGTTCGGCTGGCACCACTTCGCGCACTCGGCAAACGCCGAGGCCTCAGGCGGGGACTCGCTGGGCGGAATGAACGCCCGCTCGATGCGGGACACCGCGAATGCAGGCAACACGGGGGCGACGGGCGGCAACGAGACCGCCACCTCCGACGTCAAGAATGGGGGTTAGACGGCGTGGATCTCGAACTGAACCAGTCCGACCTGGACTTCCGCACGGAGGTGCGGGAATGGCTCGAGGCCAACGTGCCCGCCGAGCCGCTACCAAGCATGGACACTGCCGAAGGCTTTGAGGCCCACCGTGCGTGGGAGGCGAAGATGGCGGCGGACCGCATGTCGGTCGTCTCGTGGCCCGAGGAGTACGGCGGCCGCGACTGCGGGCTCACGGGGTGGGTGCTCTTCGAGGAGGAGTATTACCGTGCGGGGGCGCCAGGCCGGGTGAGCCAGAACGGGATTTTCCTCCTCGCGCCGACGCTGTTCGAGCACGCGAACGCCGAGCAGCTGGCGCGGATCATGCCGCGGATGGCGCGAGCGGAGGACGTGTGGGCGCAGGCGTGGTCCGAACCCGAATCCGGCTCGGACCTGGCCTCGCTACGCTCCACGGCGAAACGTACCGAGGGCGGCTGGCTGCTGTCGGGCCAGAAGACGTGGTCCTCGCGCGCTAGCTTCGCCGATATGGGGTTCGGACTATTTCGCACGGACCCCGAGCAGTCGCGACACCGCGGACTCACCTACTTCATGTTCGACCTGCGCGCGGACGGCGTGACCGTCCGGCCGATCGACCAACTCGACGGCGAGCCCGGCTTCGCCGAGCTGTTCCTGGAGGACGTGTTCGTTCCCGACGACCCGGCGGATCCGGGTGCCTCCGGGGTGATCGGCGAGGTGAACAACGGCTGGAAGGTCGCGATGTCGACGGCGAACAACGAACGCGGTCTCTCGCTTCGCTCGCCGGGACGCTTCCTCGCGACCACCGACAGGCTCGTCCGACTGTGGCGCGAAAAATCCGGCGACCTCGACGCACGCGAACGCGGCGCCGCCGGGGACCGCGTCGTCGACGCGTGGATCGGCTCGCGCGCCTACGAGCTGTCGACGTGGGGCACGGTGACGACGCTGAGTTCCGGCGGACAGCTCGGCTCGGAGAGTTCCATCAACAAGGTGTTCTGGTCCGAATGGGACATCGCCACCCACCAGACCGCCCTTGATCTGCTCGGCCCGGGCGGCGAACGCGCGGATGAGAAGTGGCAGGACGGCTACCTCTTCGCGCTCGCCGGCCCCATCTACGCGGGCACGAACGAGATCCAGAAGAACGTGATCGCCGAGCGTCTTCTCGGCCTGCCGAGGGGGAATCGATGAAGTTCGCACTCGATGCGGAAACCAAGGAGTTCGCGGCCAGCGTCGACGAAATGCTCAGGCGCGCAGACGTGCCCGCAGCGATCCGCGCGTGGAACGACGGCGATACCGCCGCCGGGCTGTCCGTGTGGGGCAAGCTCGACGAGCAGGGCGTATTCGCTCTACTCGCCGACGAGGAGTCCGGCGGCATGGGCGCTACGGTCGTAGAGGGCGTGGCGATTGCCGAGGTCCTCGGCCGCCACGGCGTGCCCGGACCCGTCGTCGAGTCGATGTTCGTCGCCCCGGCGCTCGGCACGCCTGTCGCAGATGGCCCGGTCACGGTCGCCGCGCCGCCGGTCGCCCCGTTGGCTGCCGGCGCGGATGTCGCATCGTCGGCATTCCATCTCGCCGCTGATGGCACGGTATCCGCGGCCGAGCTCGGCGAACTCGAGCGCTCGGTGGACCGTGCGCGCACGCTGGCCACGGCCACTGCCGGCGACTCCGTGGGCTCGGCCGATCCGGTCGACGTCGTCAATCACGGCGCGCTCGGCACCGCCGCGGTGCAGCTCGGCCTCGCTTCGGCGATGCTCGAGATGTCGGTGGAGTACGCGAAACAGCGTGCACAGTTCGGCCGGCCGATCGGCGAGCAGCAGGCCATCAAGCACAAGGCCGCAGACATGGCGATCGCCATCGAGATGGCCCGGCCGCTCCTATGGGCCGGCGCCCTCGCGATCGCCGGAAATCCCGGCGCGCCCGCGGCCGCGGTAAGGGACGTCTCCGCCGCCTACGTGGCGTGCGGCGATGCGGCGAACCTAGCGCGCCGCGACGCGCTGCAGATCCACGGCGCCATCGGGTACACGATGGAGCACGCGCTCGGCCTCTACCTCACGAAATCCCACGCCCTGCGCGCGGCATGGGGCTCGCCCGCATACCACCGCGGCCGGATCCTCGACGTGATCGAATCCGAGGGCGCTCGATGAGCGCCGCCGAGGACGCCGCGCTCGCCCCGGGCGTCGACACCCCCGACCAGGCCGCACTGCGCGATTCGGTGCGGTCGCTGCTCGACAAGCGCGCGGGCAGCGAGGACATGCGCGCGGCTACGCGCACCGAGCACGGATACGACGAATCGCTGTGGTCCGCACTTGCCGGGCAGATCGGCGCCTCAGCCCTCGGCATCCCGGAGGCCTATGACGGCGCCGGCGCGTCGTATCTCGAGACTCACCTCGTCGCCGACGAGCTCGGCCGCTCCCTCGCCCCTTCCCCGCTGCTAGGGTCCGCGATACTCGCGGGATACGCGCTGCTCGCCTCGGGTGACGAGGCCGCGTGCGCGGAGCACTTGCCGCATGTGGCGTCCGGCGTCATATACGGGTTGTGTTGGTCCGGCGAGGAGGGATGGCATGCCCCGGGCGTCGCGTTCGACGGAGCGGCGCTGTCGGGAACCGCGCACTATGTACTCGGCGGCGACTACGCCTCTACATTGATAGTGGTGGCCTCCGATGCGGACGGTTTGCCCACGCTCCACGCATGCCCGGCGGACGCCGAGGGCGTGGGTATCACCCGCGTGCCCGTGATGGATCCGACGCGCACACTGGCCACGGTCCGATTCGACGGGGTCCGTGCGACGCAGCTCGGCATGCGCGAGGAGACGATGAGCCTGCTGAACGCCGTCGCGTGGGCGGCGGTGAGCGCGGAGGCGGCCGGCGCGGCGAAGGCGCTCGTCGAGCGGACCGTCGACTATACCTCGCAGCGCAAGCAGTTCGGCCGGGAGATCGGCGGCTTCCAGGCGCTCAAGCACCGGATGGCGGACATGTACGTCCGCTCGGAGACCGCGCGCTCGCTGTCGTACTCGGCCGCCGCCGCGGTGGCCCGCGCGTTCGAGATCGGCGGCAGCAATGCCGCTCATGCCGCCGCCTGCGACGCCGAGATCGAGGCGGCGGCCGCGAAGGTCTACGCGACCAGGTCACTGTCGTGGATCGCCGGCGAGGCGATCCAGCTCCACGGCGGCGTCGGCATCACCTGGGAGTACGACGTGCACCTGTTCTTCAAGCGGGCGCACGGGCTCGCGACGCTCTTCGGCCAGCCGCACGAACTCGCCGAGGCGCTCGAGCCCGCGGCCGGCCTCCGCCCGTGAGCTAGCGGTAGATGGACTTGAGGTTCTGGTACGCGGCCAGTCCCTCGGGCCCGAGCTCTCGTCCCATGCCGCTGTGCTTGACGCCGCCGAACGGCGCCACCGGGTCCGGGATGTAGCGGTTGATGCCGATCGTTCCCGTGTTCACGCGCGAGGCGACGTTGCGGGCACGCTCGGGGTCCGAGCTCCACACCGTTCCGCCTAGCCCGTACTCGGATTCGTTGGCGATACGCACGGCGTCGGCGTCGTCGTCGTACTGGATCACCGAGAGCACCGGGCCGAAGATCTCCTCGCGCGCAATGGTGTCGGAATTGTTGACGTCGGCGAACACGGTCGGCGAGACGAACCAGCCGCCGTCGCGACCTTCGGGCCGCCCGCCGCCGGTCGTGATGCGGCCGCCCTCTGCCCTGCCCTTCTCGATGTAGCCCTCGACGCGGCCGAGATGCGTCTGCGTGGCCATCGGGCCGATCTGCGTGGCCGGGTCGAGCGAATCGCCGACCGCCATGGACCCTGCGAACGCGGTAAGCGCGTCGACGACCTCGCCGTAGCGGGACTTCGGCGCGAGGACGCGGGTGCCGAGGAAGCAGGTCTGGCCGTTATTCACCAGCGTCGAGACGAACAGGTCGTTGCCGATCGTCTCGAGATCGAGCTCGGCATCGTCGAGCACGATCGACGCGGACTTGCCGCCGAGCTCGAGGGTGACCGGGCGCAGGAGGCGACCACACACCTCGGCGATCTTCTTGCCCGCCGCGGTGGAACCGGTGAACGCGACCTTGTCGATTTCCGGATGCTCGACGAGGTAGGCGCCCTCGTCGCGCCCGCCGGGCACGATGTTGACGACGCCCGCCGGCAGTCCTGCGGCCTCGGCGGCCTCGGCGAGGACGACGGAGTCGAGCACGGTCTCCGGGGACGGCTTGATCACCATCGTGCAGCCGGCGGCGAGGGCCGGTGCGTACTTGAAGGCCGCGAGGGACTGGGGGTAGTTCCACGGCACGATGGCGCCGACGACACCGATGGGCTGGCGCTGCACCTCGACGACGCCGCCCATCATGCCCTCGCGCAGGTCGGGGGTCTGCTTCTCGATGAGATCGGCGTAGTACCGCAGCAACGTGGCCGGGTACACGGCCTCCATCTGGCCGGCGATGGTGACGGGCATGCCGTTCTGCGAAGAGACGAGCGAGGCGATCTGCTCACCGCGCGCTTCGAGTTCATCGGCGAAGCGGCGCAGGTGCGCGGCGCGCTCGGCCGGCTCAAGCCCGGACCAGACGCTCGGGTCGTCGAAGGCCTTGCGCGCGGCGGACACTGCCGAGTCGATGTCGGCGCGGTTCGCGAGCGGTACCGAGCCGATCTCCTCGCCGGAGTTCGGCGATACGACGGTGATCTTCTCGCGGCCGTTCGGCTCGCGCCACTGGCCGCCGATGAATAGGGTGCCGTGTTCTGTGACGGTCTGGTCCGAAAGTGCGCTACTCAACGTGGGCACCTCTTCCCGATAGTGATTCACATCACATAATCAGTGACGTGCTCCCATCGTTGCACCGCGCGCCGGGGTCCGGAGTGTTCAATTTCTGTACGTTTCCGCCGCTTTCCCGCGCACCCCGGCGTTCCATTCATACGGAAGCCCGTCACCGATGAGCTCGAATCTCCCCACCGCTTGCTGCTTGTAGACGACGGGATTATGCACGGCGAGGGTTCGCGCGTTACGCCAGTGCCTATCGAGACCGAGCGATTCCGAAGAGAGCGAGGCACCGCCCACGTCGAAAAGGTCGGTAATAGCACCAAGGACGAGCGGGGTCAGCGCGACCTGCGCTTCCGCCGCTGCCAGCTCCGCCTTGTCGAGTAGCTCGGGATTTTCCGCGGTCTCCGCTGTTTCGAGCACCGCGTCGAGCGCGTCGGCGACAGAAAGCACTGTGGCGCGGGCGACGAACGCCGCCGAGTACGCGCGGCCGAGGACGGCCTGCACGAGCGGGTCCTCGCGGGGCAGATCGGCGGGGGCATGGCTATAGGTCCGCGTGCGACCCGCCACCCAGTCGCGCACGTCGTCGGCGGCCCGCCTGAGGATCCCGGCGAGAGCAGCGAGATGGAACAGCTGCAGATAGGCCGAGCTCGCGGTGCGCCCTTCGGTCCCGTAACCGTCCGGTGCGACGTCGGCGGCAGAAACGTGCACGTTCTCGTAGACCGAGGTTCCCGACCCTGTGAGCCGCTGGCCGAACCCGTCCCAATCATCGAACTGGGTGAGCCCGGGCGCGTCCGTGTCGACGGTCGCATAGACGCGCTCGCCGTCGAGGTCGGCGGCGACGGCGATGGCGTCGGCGTACAGGCTGCCGGTGCTGTAGAACTTCGTGCCGTTGAGAAGGTAGCGGTCGCCGTCCCGGCTGAGCGTGGTCTGGTAGCGGTCGACGGAGCCGGCCCCCTTCTCGGAGATGGCGTTGCCGATGATCTCGCCGGCTGCGACGCGTTCGAGCCCGCGGGCGTCGCCGGAGAGGATGTAGCCCTCGGCGACGAAAAAGTGGGCGCGCAGCGCCTGGGTCACGTTCGAGTCCGCGGCCGACAGGTCGATCAGTAGGTCGAAGAGTTGGCGCACAGACGCACCTGCTCCGCCCAGGGCCTCGGGCAATCGCACGGCGCCGAACTTCTCGGCCTTGAGCGCGGCGATCTCGGCATGCGCGAGTTCGCGGTCGCGGTCGCGGCTCGCCGCCCCTTTCGCGATGTGCGCGAAGATCGGCCGGAACCTCGCGGAGAGCTCCGCCGCTGCTTCCGTCGAAGACGTGGTGTCGGTGGTCGGTGTGTCGAGTTCAGAGGTGATCATCGATGGGTTCCTTGTCTCTACGCCCCTCGCGGAGGCGTCGTCGTGGGAGTTGAGGACGTCCGACGTCATACGTGGGTTGAAGCGGTTACCTGCGGGGATGCGGCCGGCACTGCGGTCCGGCGCCCTTCGAAGGTTCGGACGAACCTGACGACGTCCTCCTCACCGCGCAGCCCGAGCACCGGGCCGGGCACGCTGAGCAGGTCGAACAGAGCAGTGCCGGCGGCGGGGTTCTCGGCGGCACGACCGAAGAAGGACCCCACGACCTCCGCGTATTTCGGATCTCCGAGGAAAAGCGACGTCGCCTCGACCGAAGGCTTGCCGTGGCGCTCCCAGTGGGTGTCGAACAGCCTCGTGAACAGCTCCTCGTCCCATTCGCCCGGCTGCTCGCGGAGAGCGTCGGCCAGCGCGGCGACCTGAATCGCGCCGAGCTGCGCGCCCTGCCCCGCGATCGGGTCGACGGCGATCGCGGTGTCTCCGAGGGAGACGAGGAGGCCGCCGGAGTCCGTACGCGCAACGGGGCGCCGCACGGTCGGCGTCACGGCACCCTTGAGCCACGAGTATTCGTCCGAATCGATCACCTCGAGCGCATCGATCTGCGGCGCCACGTCGGGGAAGAGCCGGTGATGCTGTGCGCGGAAGATGTCGAGAGCGGAAGCCGAGTCGCGGGCCTCGCGGTAGGCCTTCTCGGACTCGGACCCGAATCGCGCGAACCCGAGGAGGACCCACGCGGGGCCCGCATCCTTGTGCAGGTACGGGCCGACGAACACCTCTCCCTCCTCCGCGTCGATCGAAAGCAGCGCGCTGCGTTCGTTCTCGGTGCGCCCCGGGAAGCGCACATCGCCTCCGTCCGCAGGACGCACGGTCACGGTGAGCAGATAACGCTGCGGTTCGGAATAGGGGCTGCGCTCGGCGTCGACGGGGAACCGCTCGGCCAATCCCCCTTTGCCGGTCGCGACGAACGTCACGTCGTTCTCGCCTGCGATCCTGTCGAGTTCCGCGTCGTCGACGCGGCGGTGTGCAAAGCTGCCGCCCTCGTCGAGGAATAGCCCGATGCGGTCGTCGGCGCGCAGCCGAACGTCGACCGACTGCGCCTCGTAGTCATACGGGGCGTCGAAGGTCGGTCCACCGTTCACCGTGACGGCGCTGGTCGCGAATGCGGCGTCGGCGCCGTAGCGGTCTCCCTCGATCCGGGCGTCGTGTGAGCGGGAGTCGCCGAAGAGGATCGCCGTGCCCGTCGCCGGCACCGCGTCACGGAGTTCTTCGCGCGTCCGCTCGCTGTACAGAGTGACGTCGAAGCCCGCTCGTTTCAGGGCCAGCGCGGCACTCGCGCCGACGATTCCCGCGCCGACAATGGCGATACTTCGTCGTGGTGTCGCTTCGTTTCCTGGCGTTTCCGATGGGCCGTGTGTGCTGGGGTGTTGTGTCATGCCTCGGCACTCTAGGAAGCCCCGCTCGGCCGTGCCCATCCTTGAAATCGGCGGCGGAGAAACCGTTGCGCGCCCCGCCTTCGGGCTGCTATCGGGCGCAAACTCGCCGGAATTCGGCCCTCGCACGCGAATTCATTCGAAAATGGCTACCACGCGAAGAACGGCGATTCCCCCAGCTCCGTCGCGATTCTTTCTGCCGTCGTGGACTTTTCGGATGGACTCATTTGGATCTCATTGAATTATTGGTCCATTTTTATCGAACAGTGCACCTATGCTCATAGGTTATGGATACCCATATTTGGCCGGAGGTATACGCCTCGGCCACCTCCGGCCCGCGGTCAGGGAGGCGATGATGCTCGACTTCATCACCTCGCGGTGGGCCGATATCGCGTTCCGCGCCTACCAGCATGCGAGCCTCGTCATCCAGGCCGTCATCATCGCGACAATCATCGCCTTGGCCATCGCCGTGCTCGTCACCAGCTATCAGCGCCTGGCCCCGTTCGCCAACGGCATCTCGGCCGTCGGGCTCACGATCCCCTCGTTCGCGTTGCTTGGCATGCTCATCCCGCTGGTTGGCATCGGCACGCTTCCCGCGATCCTCGTCGTGATCTTCTACGCGATACTCCCGATTCTGCGCAACGCGGTCGTCGGACTCCAGAGCGTGGACAAATCCCTCATCGAGTCCGCTCGAGGGATGGGCATGAGCCCCACCGCGGTCTTCTTCCGCGTCCGGCTGCGAATCGCGTGGCCGGTCATCATGACCGGCGTACGCATCTCCACACAGATGTCGATGGGCGTCGCCGCGATCGCGGCCTATGTTCTCGGACCGGGCCTCGGCTCGTACATCTACACAGGCCTGTCGCAGATCGGCGGCCTCAACGCACTCAACTTTGCCCTTGTGGGCACCATCGGCGTCATTATCGTCGCGCTTATCGTAGACGCGCTGCTGGTTCTCGTTTCCCGCTTGACCACCTCGAAGGGACTTCGCGCATGAGCAACAGTCACGAGGCAGCAGGTTCGACCACCGGTGTCGAGATCCAGCTGCGCAGCATCGAAAAGCGCTACCCGGGGCAGGCCATGCCCGCCGTCCAGGAGCTCTCGCTGACGATCCCCGCGGGCGAGATGGTGATGTTCGTCGGACCGTCCGGCTGCGGCAAGACGACCTCGCTGAAGATGATCAACCGCCTGATCGAGCCGACCTCCGGATCCATCACGATTGGCGGGAAGGACATTACCCGCAGCAATCCCACCGAGCTCCGCCGTCAGATCGGGTACGTGATCCAGGGTGGTGGGCTGCTGCCGCATATGACGGTCAAGCAGAACATCGGGATCGTGCCCGGCCTGCTCGGCTGGTCGAAGAAGAAGATCGCAGACCGCACCGACGAGCTGCTCGACATGGTCGGCCTCGATCCGTCCGTGTACCGCGACCGTTTCCCGCGCGAGCTCTCGGGCGGGCAGCAGCAGCGCGTCGGCGTCGCCCGCGGTCTCGCGGCCGATCCGCCGGTCATCCTCATGGACGAGCCGTTCGGCGCGGTCGACCCGATCACCCGCACACGGCTCCAGGACGAACTCATGTCGATCCAGTCGGAGCTGCGTAAGACCATCGTTATCGTCACCCACGACATCGACGAGGCCGTGAAGCTCGGCGACCGCATCCTCGTCCTCGCCGAGGGCGCCGAGATCGCCCAGTACGACACCCCAGAGGTCATCCTCGGTGCACCGGCGAACGACTACGTCGCGGACTTCGTCGGCGCGGGGTCGAAGCTCAAGCAGCTCACGCTCATGCGCGTCAGCGACGCCGAGCTCCACCAGCCCTCGATCTGCCGCGTCGGCGACAACGTGTCCGAGGTGATCGAACGGGTCACCGCCGAGGGAAACGAGTCGGTGATGATCCTCGACGACCGTGACCGCCCACGCGAGTTCCTGTTCCTGCGCACCCTGCGCAAATGGGACACGGTGCCCGCGATCGACCCGGAGAACGCGCCGATCGTCGACCACCGAGCCACCCTCAACGACGCGATGGACCAGATGCTCGAGTCCTCGCACGCTGCGGTGTCGGTGACCAAGCGTGGCAAGTTCATCGGCAACGTCTACTTCGATTCGGTGACCGCGCTGCTTCGCCAGTCCCAGGAGAGCGCGGCGACGGCCACCGAGGAGGAGGGCGAGTCATGAGCAGCCCGGCTTCCGACACAGACTCCGGCACCGCAGCCGGCGAACTGGCGGCTCCCCCGAAGAAGCGACCGCGAATCAGCGCCGAGGACCGCGGACTACTCCTCGGCATCCCAATTCTCGTCGTCGTCATCCTCGCGGGTTGGACCATCTGGCGGATGACCGCCGATCTGGACGACGTCGAGTCGCGCCAGCTCGCGTGGGGCAATGTCCTCCACCTCACGTGGCAACACATCGTTCTCGTGGTGATCTCCGCGCTCATCGTCATGGCTCTCGCGGTACCCCTCGGAGTGCTCCTCACGAGACGCTCGACAGCTTTCCTCTCGCCGATCTTCATGGGGATCGCCAACGCCGGCCAAGCGGCGCCCGTCATCGGCGTCGTCGTGCTGCTGGCGATCTGGCTCGGCTTCGGTACCCCAGTCGCCGTCCTCGCGCTGGTCATCTACGCGTTCCTGCCGGTCCTGTCGAACACGATCACGGGTCTGCGCAGCATCGATCCATCGCTGAAGGAATCGGCACGCGGGATGGGCATGTCCACGTCGCAGGTACTGTTCCGTGTCGAGCTGCCGCTTGCGGTCCCGGTCATCATGACCGGTGCGCGCACGGCGCTGGTTCTCCTCGTCGGTGCCGGCGCCTTCGCGACGTTCATCGATGCCGGCGGACTCGGCACGCTCATCAACACGGGAATCACGCTGTACCGCTTCTCGATCCTCACCTCGGGCGCCATCCTCGTCGCCGTGCTCGCGCTCATCATCGAGTGGGTCGGCCGCGTGATGGAACTCGTCTTCAAGCCGAAGGGGCTCTGAGAAACATGGCCTTGGGCATCTCCCCCAGCTCCGCCGCACGATCCGTTCATGACGCCGGACGCCGAATCCGCAAGATCCTCGCGGCACTTGTGTCCCTTCTCCTCGCGGGCGCCCTGGCCGCCTGTGGTCTCGGAACGGCCGGCGGCTACACGCCGAGCGGCACCCTCGCCGGGCCCATCGCGGACATCGATCTCGACGGCGCAACGGTGTCGGTCGGTTCGAAGAACTTCACCGAGCAGATCATCCTCGGCAAGATGGCCGTGTCCTTGTTCGAGTCTGCCGGCGCGCAGGTTCAGGATCTCACCAATGCTCCGGGCTCGAACACCTCGCGTGAGGCGATGCTCTCGGGCGACATCACTTTCGCGTGGGAGTACACGGGCACCGCGTGGGTGTCATACATGGCGGAGGACAACCCGATTCCGGACGAGCGCAAACAATACGAGGCGGTGCGCGATAAGGATCTCGCGGAGAATAACCTCGTCTGGCTGCCGCCCGCCCCGATGAACAACACCTACGGCTTCGCCCTGACGCGGGCGAACGCCGAACGCCTGGGCATCTCCAAGCTGTCGGAAATATCGTCGGTGCCCGAGAACGAGCAGTCCTTCTGCGTGGAGTCCGAGTTCGCCTCACGCAACGACGGTTTCCAGCCGATGCTCGAGACCTACGACATCCCCGCTCCCCCGGCCGACCGGGTCTCCACCCTCGATACCGGCACCGTCTACGCGGCAACGGCAGGCGGCACATGCACGTTCGGCGAGGTGTTCACCACCGACGGGCGAATCCTCGCTCTCGATCTCGTCGTGTTGGAGGACGATCGCCAGTTCTTCCCCAAGTACAACCTGTCCGGCGTCGTCAACGGCGAGCTCATCGACGAGTACCCGCAGATCGCCGACCTGCTCGGACCGGTGAGCGAGAAACTCACCAACGACGTCCTCCTCAAGCTCAATGCGAAGGTCGACGTCGACGGCGAAGATCCGGCGGACGTCGCCTTCAACTGGCTCACGCAGGAGGGCTTTATCGAGGGGTAGGCCGCGCCGAGGAGCCACGCGTTAGGCTGGGCACATGCATTCGTTTTCCGATGTTCCCCAGTCCGGCGGCTCCCTCGGCGACGGCGTCGTCCTGCTGGACGTTCGCTCCGACGACGAGTGGTCGGACGGCCACGTCGATGGCGCAGTACATATCCCCCTCCAAGAACTGCCCGAGCGAGTGTCGGACATTCCGGAGGGGGATTTGTGGATCCACTGTGAGGTCGGTGGCCGTGCCTCACAGGCCGCTCAATATCTCGCCACCCAGGGCCTCGAGGCCCGCGTGCTCGGCGAGAACATGCTCGGAGCACAGGGCGCGGGCTTCACGGTCGTCCGCGGTTCATAGCCCGCCGGTCGACCTCTAGAGCCAGGTGTACGGCCCGGACGAGGTGATGAAGTTCTCGAGCTCTTCCATCTCGGGAGTCGGGTCGACGACGTCCTCCTCGAGGCGCAGGTACGCGCCGCGGTAGAACAGCAGCGGGCGGTCCGTGCGGTCCGTGGGCCCGAGGTCGCTGACCCTGCCGTAGACGACCCAGTGGTCTCCGCCGTCGATTACCTTCTCGATCGTGCAGTCGAACCACGCCATCACCCCGTCGATCACGGGCGAGCCGAGCGGACTCGGCGTCCAATCGATGGATGCGAACTTGTCCGCCCCGCGTTTGCCGAACGTCGAGCAGACGTCCTGCTGATCCTCGGCGAGGATGTTCACCGCGAATCGCCCGACGGCCTCGATGCCCTTCCACGAGCCCGAGGACTTCATCACGCAGAACAGCACGAGCGGCGGGTCGATCGAGAGCGCGCAGAAACTCTGGCACGCGAAACCGACGGGCGCATCATCGTGCACCGCCGTGATCACCGTGATTCCCGTACAGAACTGCCCGAGGGCATCTCGTAGTTCGCGGCCACTGAACCGCTGCTCGGCCTCGGCCACTTCGTCGTCCGCCATGAGCGTGCCTCCCTAGGCTGTCTACTTGAATCCGATCGAGAAATCGTGGCCCCACAGCGACACGGCCGTGGACTCACGGGCGACCCAATCATCGTCCTCCACCTGCAGCCCCTCGCAGCCGAATTCGCAGTCGAATCCGCCCGGGGTCTTCATGTAGAAGCTCATCATCAGGTCGTTGACGTGCCGGCCGATCGTGGCCGACATCTTCACGTTGCGCCGTGTCGCGCGGTCGAGCGCAAGCCCGACATCGTCGGAACCATCCACCTCGACCATGAGGTGGATGATCCCCGTCGGGTTCGGGAACGGGGTGAACGCCAGCGAGTGGTGCCGCGGGTTGCAGCCGAGGAATCGCAGCCACGCGGGTTCACCGTCGGCGGGACGCCCGACGATCTCCGGAGGCAGCGACATCGAATCGCGCAGCGAGAACCCGAGCACGTCCCGATAAAACTCGAGCGCCGCAACCTCGTCAGGCGTAGAGAGCACGATGTGCCCGGCCCCCTGGTTCCCGGTCACGAAGCGGTGCCCGTAGGGCAGCTCGAGCCGGCGGGAGAAGAACTTCATCGTGTGGTAGATCTCGAGCTCGAACCCGGCGGGATCGGTGCACAGAATCATACCGTGCACCATGCGTTCGCGCTTGAGCTCCTCGGGCGCCTCGCGCCATTCGATGCCGGCGCCGTCGAGCCGCGCCTTCACATCGTCGAGCTCGCTCTCGTTCGCACATTCCCAGCCGACCGCGCCGAGCTTATCGGTCTCGCCCTTTTCGATGATCCAGCGGAACGGGTAGTCGTCCATCCGCAGAAATAGCTTGTCCGGATCGTCGCTCTTGCCCAGCGCCATCCCGAGCACCTTGGTCGCGTAGGTCGCCCACGCCTCCATGTCGGTGCCGTAGATGTGCACGTAGCCGAGATTCTTGATGGCCATCGATTCCTCTTTTCGTCCCTAATCCCCGCCACCTATGACGTCGGAGGTGCCCGCTCTCCCGGCGAGCCGCCTCCTCCGCCGTCATAGGAATGGTGGTTACACCATCGAGTCGGTGACCTTCTCGCCGAATTCATTCTGTCCGTACGAGATGAACGCCTTGGTCGCCTCGTTCGCCGCGTGCACGCGCCCGGCGTTGGCGTCGCGCCAGAAGCGCTGGATCGGCGAGGTGTCCTGCAGCGCGCGGGCGCCCGAGTTCTGGAACAGCAGGCCGATCGAGTCGATCGAACGTTGCGTCGCGCGCACCTGATCGCGGCGGGCGCGGGTGCGCAGGTCCATGTTCGGGGTGTCGCCGTTTTCGACGAGCGCCTGCTCCTCACGGACGTTGCGCATGAGCTGCAGCCATGCGGCGTCGATATCGCCGGCCGCCTCGGCGAGGCGCACCTTCGCGAATGGATCGTCCTTGACCTTCGTGCCGAACGCCGCGCGAACGCGATCGCGCTGGTGCTCGCGGTGCACGTCGTAGCAGCCGAACGCCATACCCACGATCGGGGTGGAGATCGTCGTGGGGTGCACGGTGCCCCAGGGCATCTTGTAAATCGGGTTGTCGTTGCGTTCCAACCCCGGGGAGGTGCCCTTGCCCATATCCCCGAAGGACAGCACGCGGTGCTCGGGGATGACCGCATCCTTGACCACGATGTCGTTGGAGCCCGTCCCCTTGAGGCCCGCCACGTGCCAGACGTCGTCGATCTCATACTGGTCACCCTCGACGAGGAAGGTGCAGAAGTCGACCATCTTGTCGTTCTCGTCGAGCACGGGCCCGCCGACGAACACCCAGCTGGCATGCTGGCAGCCCGAGGACCAGGACCAACGGCCGTTGAGCACGAGGCCCTTCTCGGTCTTCTTGGCCGAGCCCATCGGTGCGTACGAGGAGGAGATCCTCACGTTCGGGTCCTTGCCCCACACGTCCTCCTGCGCCTGCTGCGGGAACAGCGCGAGGTGCCAGTTGTGGATGCCCACGATCGATGCGCACCAGCCGGTGGACGGGCAGGCCAAGGCGATATTCCGGGCCGCCGTGTAGAAGACCTCCATATCCGCCTCGTAGCCGCCCCACTGCTTCGGCTGGACGAGCTTGAAAAAGCCCGCCTCCTCCAGCTCCTCGATGTTCTTCGGGTGAACCTTGCGCAGATCTTCCGTCTCCTGCGCGCGTTCGCGGAACCCATCGAGCAGCGCATCTATCCGGTCGAGCACCTCGTGGCTGACGCCGGACGAGCTGGACTCCAAGAGTGTGGCCATGGCTTGTGCACCTTTCCGTTCCGCCGGGATCGTCGCCCCCGGCGGGGCTGTTGACGGTAAGTATCGAGCAATCGTGAAGCCCGGGGCGGATTTCGCTGTCCACATCGCGGCTTCGTTGCTACTATGTCTAGAGTAGAACACGTTCTAGTTTTTCACTACTCGTTTCCCGCAGAAACCTTCCATTAACACCGGGGAACGTGCCATTATTCAAAGAACTGGCTCGTGTTGTAAGCGTGCGGACACTTCTATAACCTGTTCTCATTCCGCCGCTTCTCGCTCTAGGAGGATCGCGATGACAGCACCGACGAAACCAGCCGACTCCGGCGCCCAGCCCGGAGGCGGCGCGCGCGAGATCGATACGGGGATGACCCGCACGCGCTACGCGCGGGGTTGGCACTGCATCGGCCTCGCCGAGGACTTCCGCGACGGCGAGCCTCACGGGGTGGAGGCGTTCGGCACCAAACTCGTCGTCTGGTCGGACCAGGCCGGCGAGCTCCACGTGCTCGACGGCTACTGCCGCCACCTCGGCGGCGACCTCACCCAGGGATCGGTAAAGGACGGCAATATCGCCTGCCCGTTCCACGATTGGCGCTGGGGCGGCGACGGCAAATGCAAGGGCATCCCGTACGCGAAGCGCGTTCCGCTGCGTGCGCGCACCAAGGCGTGGCTCACGATGGAGCGCAACGGGCAGCTGTTCGTGTGGCACGACCATCAGGGCACCAAGCCCACGGAGGAGGAGACCGCCGCGATCCCGGTTCTCGACCAGGTCGACAGCGACGAGTGGACCGATTGGGTGTGGAACACGATCTACATCGACAACGCCCCGGCCGCCGAGATCGTCGACAACGTCGTCGACATGGCGCACTTCTTCTACATCCACTACGCGTTCCCGACCTACTTCAAGAACATCTTCGAAGGCCTCACCGCGACGCAGTACCTCAACACCCGCAACCGCCCGGACAAGGATCCCACCGGCGGCAAGTACGGAGAGACCCTGCTGGAGTCCGTGGCCGCGTACTACGGCCCGAGCTACATGATCAACCCGCTGACGAACACCTACGGCGACTTCAAGACCGAGTCGATCCTCATCAACTGCCACTACCCCGTCACGCAGAATTCCTTCGTGCTCATGTACGGGCTCATGGTGAAGAAGCCCGAGGGCCTCGATGACGAGATGTCGATGAAGATGGCGAAGAAGGTTGCAGAGTTCTTCGGTGAGGGCTTCCTCCAGGACGTCCGCATCTGGCAGAACAAGACCGGCATCGCCAATCCGCTCCTGTGCGAGGAGGACGGCCCGGTCTACCAGCTTCGCCGCTGGTACGACCAGTTTTACGTCGACCGCGAGGACGTCACCGAGGAGATGACCCAACGCTTCGAGTTCGAGGTCGACACCTCCGCCGCCAACGAGTACTGGGAGGCCGAGGTCGCCGAGAACCTACGCAAGCAGGAAGAGGCGACGGACTCCGAAACCGCGACAAAGGCATGAGTTCCCCTGACACCGAGGGGCCTCGGGCGTCCGGTATCGATCCGGACGAAGCAGCCCGGGCCATCGAGGATGCCTTCGGCGGCCACGGCGAGCACGGCCGGGATGTGCCACCCAACCGGCGGCGCCTGGGTGAATCCGATAATCGCCGTGCCCCGACCTTCGACGACGACCCCGATCGCCGCGCCCGTCTGGACGCGGACACCGAGAAGGATCGCGACACTTACACGCGTGCTGGTTACCAGCCAGTAGAGTGCCGGTATTGTCATGCCGAGGTGAGTGTTCGCAAGAACAGCGAAAAGCACACCTCGGTTCAGTGGCCGGCCGAAGCGGTGTCCACGTGCCCGATGCGGGATCGCTGGTCGGAGGAGAAGGACGCCACGTGTCCGCGGATGCGCCAGTCGATCAGGCACGCGTACGCCGAGGGCATCCTCACCTTGTCCTCCGGGGTCGACCCGGAAGACGAAGAGCACATGGTCAATCCCTTGCACTCGGGCAGCGAAGAGAACAACTGAAAGGACCCTCCTTCAGACATGAGCGAGACTCCCACACCGCAGCTCGGCTCCTTCGTCCGCGAGCTCAAGGTGGCCGACGTCATTGCCGAAACCCCTGACGCCACATCCATCGTCTTCGATATTCCCGAAGGCGACGAAAAGGAGTTCCGCTACAAGGCCGGCCAGTTTCTCACGCTCCGAGTGCCGTCCGAGCGCACCGGATCGGTGGCGCGGTGCTATTCGCTCTCGAGCGCGCCCGACGAGGATTCCCGGCTCAAGGTCACCGTCAAGCGCACGCGCGACGGCTATGCATCGAATTGGCTGTGCGACAACGTCGAGGCGGGGATGTCGATCCACGTGCTCGCCCCCTCGGGGATCTTCACCGTCGACAATTTCGACCAGGACCTCATTCTTCTCGCCGGCGGCTCGGGCATCACCCCGGTGATGTCGATCTTGCGTACCGCGCTCGCGCGCGGCACGGGCCACATCGTGTTGTTGTACGCGAACCGCGACGAGGGATCGGTGATCTTCGCCGAGCAGCTTCGCCAGCTACAAGAGGCGAACCCGGACCGGCTGTCGGTGATCCATTGGCTCGAATCGCTCTCGGGGCTCGCCACGCCGGAGATGATCGGCAATATCCTCCAGCCGGTGGCGGCGAAGCGGCACACCTACATGTGCGGGCCGGGCCCGTTCATGGAATCGGCGCGCGCCGGCCTGCGCCGTTCGGGTGCCGACATGCACCTCATCCACCAGGAGGTCTTCTCCTCCATCGAGGGCGACCCCTTCGCCGAGGTCGTCATTTCCGAGCCCGCCGAGGGAGACGACGAACCGGCGACAGCGATCGTCGAGCTGGACGACGAGGTCCACGAGGTCTCGTGGCCCCGCAACACCCCGCTCCTCGACGTACTGCTCTCCCAGGGGATCCAGGCTCCGTTCTCGTGCCGTAAGGGCGAGTGCTCGGCGTGCGCGTGCATCCTCAAATCCGGCGACGCCGAGATGATGCACAACGGAATCCTGGAACCCGAGGAGGTCGAGGACGGATTCGTCCTCGGCTGCCAGCTCCTGCCCAAGAGCGACAGGGTGGAGATCACCTACAACGAGTAGCGAGGCGGCGCTACGCGTAGAGCTCGTCGGCGTGGGCCGCGAACCACTTCTCGATGTAGGACATGTCGATCCCCTCGGCCTTGCTGCGGAGCTCGTACATCTGTGCGCCGTCGACGGCCTCTCGGAGGATATCGGCATGCCCCGAATGGCGGTGGAGCTCCTCGAGCGTGTGGTGAAAGGCCCACCGCACGTTGAAGCTGCCCATGCCTTCCGGGAACCACGGCGCGTTCGGCACGGCAACCTCGGCATCGAGGTCGGCCGAGGCGAAAGCCCGGAGGCCGGCCGCCGCGAACTCGTCGAACCGGCGAAGAAGGTCGGCCGCGGTCTCCTCGTCTCCGATCGCGGTGGCGGCATCCCCGTCGCGCATCGCCTCGGCCGCCGTCATACCCGCAAAGGGGTCGACGGGGCCGGAAGCGGCCCGCTTGCCCCAACCGTCGACGACCTCCCCCATGTGGAGCAGGAGCCAGCCGAGCGTGAGCTCCGAGCTCGCGATGGGCGCGGCGCGAAGCTGGTCGATGTCGAGTTCGAAGAAGACATCGCGGGCGTTCTGGATTGAGTGCTCGAGTTGCGCGACGAGCGTGTCCTTCTCGGTGGACAGGGTAGGTGCGAAGAGTGGCATTGCCTCGTTCCTTTCGGTGCGGTGTGGGCGGTACGAGAACCACGTTCCACCCCATACCGGACAGATTCGATCCGGTATCTCGTTTAGGCTCTAGCCATGACCGATTCCGTCGCCACCACCGAGCGCCTCCTCGCTCTGCTCGACATGCTCGGGCGGCGCACGATGTGGACGGGCGCCGAGTTGGGAGACGAGCTCGGCATCACCGAACGCACGGTCCGGCGCGACGTCGAGCGGCTGCGCTCGCTCGGCTACCGCATCGAATCCGCACAGGGCGCCGGCGGCGGGTATCGCCTCGGGATCGGTCGCCGGCTCCCTCCGCTACTTCTCAATGACGGCGAGGCGGTGCAGCTCGCCGTGGCGCTGCGAACCGCGGTGAGCGCCTCTTCGGACACCTCCGGCGGCGCGGCCGAGAGGTCCGACGATGCGCTCAGCGCGCTCGCGAAACTCGAGCAGCATATGCCGTCGAGGCTGCGGGAACAGGTGGCGGGAATCGTGCGCGGCTCCGTGGCACTCGACAGTGCCCGGAGGGCACCGGACGCCGATGTGTTGTTGGGGTTCTCGCGGGCGATCAGGGACACACTGCTGGTGGGCTTCGCCTACGTCAACGGGCAGGGGGTGGCCAGCGCTCGGCGCGCCGAGCCCTATCGGCTGGTGGCCTCCGCTGGGCGCTGGTACGTGCAGTGTTTCGACCTCGATCGCGAGGGATGGCGCTCGTTCCGCGTCGACCGGATCACCGAGCTAAAGGCGAGTGGCCGCCGGTTTACCCCGCGCCCGGAGATTCCCGCCCCGCAAGAAGCGATCGGCGCGGCGCGACCAGCACTGACCTGGCCTGTTGCGGTCCGACTGCGCATCGCCGCCGCGCCGGAGGAGGTTCAGCGCCTGGCGGGTGGCACCTATACCGAGGTCGAACCAGATGCGGACCGACCCGGCCACGCGCTGTTCCGCACCTCCGGAAGCGATGTCGAGACTATCGCCTTCCACCTGGCGAGCTTCCCGTGGGAATTCGAGGTCCTCTCCCCACCCGAGCTGCGCCCCGCCCTGGCCGCGGTCGCGAAGCGCCTGGCCGCAAGCGCGGAACGAAACCGGCCATAGTGCAATAGAATCAGACGCCGTGTGGTGGCGGGAGTCGGAGAAGCGAGGATGGGTACCGGTTTCCGGCGTGCTCATCGCGATGCTGACTCTGGCCTGCCTGGCGTTGTCCGCGTTGATAGCCCTCGCCCCGCCCGGGTCGGGGTCCCGCTACGCAGGCTCCTCCGTCGACCCCGATCACGTCCCGAGCGGCAACGAGCTGATCGACGCCGCCGTCACGGCCACCGACTGCCGCACCGGCGGGGCGCTCATCGTTCTCGGCCCCACCGTGCCCACGCCCTCGTTCTGCACACCGGAGTTCAAGATCCCCCGGCCCGAGCGGTTGCGCGCGCCCGAGCGATCGATCGTCGTTGTGCGCGTGCCGGGGCATACGTTCGGCACGAAGAACTCCGGCGACCCTGTCCCGGGGCTGTCGCTGATCAAGATGCTCATGGCCGACTGGGTGCTGAGCAATCGCGATCCGGACTCGGACGAAATCGCCCGGCTCAAGCGCATGATCGTCGACTCCAACGACGAATCGGCCGACAAGATCTGGGAGAAGTACGGCGAGAAGATGATCACCGAGCAGGTGCGCAAGTACCACCTGAAGGACACGAAGCCCGAGGACCACCGCTGGGGGTATACGGAGTCGAGTCTTCCCGATCTCGCGCTGTTCGTCTCGACCCTCCGCGCCGAGAACCCGGGCTCACCAGTGTTGTGGTGGATGCGCTCCCCCGCGCGCAAGGCCGCCGATGGGACTGTGCAGTACTGGGGCACCGGGACCCTGCCCGGCGTATACGGGTCCAAGTACGGCTGGGACAACGACGGCTCCGTAGTCGCGAGCCTGTCCTACGGTCCGGGATTCGTCGTCGCCTCGTTCACGATCGGCGACGCCGATGACCAGACGGAGGACGTCCACGAGGCGATGGCCCGCGTGCCGTATTTCCAGCGGCAATACGCGCGAAGGACGCAGGAGGACATCTTCACCGTCGAGGCGCTCGCCCCGGGAGAATAATTTTCGCCCACGAAATTCCCCCACAAGCCACGCTCGATTGGGGGACAGTGTCTATAGGAGCGCCGCAGGCGCGAAACCCACTTACCCATTCGATCCGGCGCAGCCGAAGGGGGAATCGTTGATGGAGCTTTCCCTCAACCAAGATCAGCTCGATTTCCGCGACCTCGCACGCGATTTCCTCGACGCGGAGGTCGTTCCGCACCGCCGGGATTGGGACCGCGCGGAGCGTGTGGACCTCGCCGTCATCCCGAAGATGGCGGAGATCGGATTCTTCGGTCTCACGATCCCCGAGGAGTACGGCGGTTTCGGCGGCGACTACATCTCATATTGCATCGGCATGGAGGAACTCGGCCGCGCGGACTCGGCGATCCGCGGCATCGTATCCGTGTCGACGGGCCTGGTCGGCAAGTCGATCCTCGCGCACGGGACCGAGGAACAGAAGCACGAGTGGCTCCCCCGAATCAGCTCGGGCGAAGTACTCGGCTGCTTCGGGCTTACCGAACCGGGGAACGGTTCGGACCCGGCCCACCTGCGCACGCGCGCGGTTCGGGACGGAGACGATTTCGTCATCAACGGGTCGAAGATCTTCATCACCAACGGCACGTGGGCGCACCTGTGCCTCGTGTTCGCACGCACCGGCGGCGAGGGGCACAAGGGAATCTCCGCGTTCCTCGTGCCCACCGATACGCCCGGGTTCTCCGCGACCGAGATCCACGGCAAGCTCGGACTGCGCGGCCAGGCGACGGCGGAACTCGGTTTCACCGACATGCGCGTGCCGGCCTCGGCGATGCTCGGGGCCGAGGGTCAGGGCTTCTCCATCGCCCTGGGCTCCCTCGACAAGGGCCGCGTCTCCGTCGCCGCGGGATGCGTCGGAATCGCCATGGGGTGCCTGGAGGAATCGGTCCGGTATTCCACCGAGCGCGAGCAGTTCGGCCGGCAGATCGCCTCCTTCCAGATGATCCAGGAAATGATCGCCCGGATGTCCGTCGACGTCGACGCCGGGCGCCTCCTCACCTACCGCGCCGCGCACCTCATCCAAACCGGCGAGAAGTTCGGAGTCGCCGCGTCCAAGGCTAAATACTTCGCCTCCGAGGCAGCCGTGCGCGCCGCCAACGACGCAATCCAGATATTCGGCGGCTACGGATACATCGACGACTACCCGGTCTCCAAATACCTGCGCGATGCGCGCGTGATGACGCTCTACGAGGGCACGAGCCAGATCCAGAAGCTGCTCATCGGGCGCGCGGAGACCGGCGTCAACGCCTTCACCTGATCGGCGCTTTCGCGCCGCCTGGCCACCACTTCCACATGGAGAACGTAGTGACTCTTCCCGACACACCCACCCTCGACGTCGAAGTGACCGAGCGCATCGCCGTCGTCACCATCAACCGCCCCGAGGTACGTAACTCGCTCTCTCGCCAGGTCCTCGACGACCTGAACGCGGTGCTCGCCCACGCCGAGCAGGACGATGCGATCGGCGCCCTCGTGTTCACCGGCGCGGGCGACAAGGCCTTCGCGGCGGGCGCCGACATCACCCAGCTGCAGAACTACACGCCCGCCTCGGCTTTCGAGTCGTACATGCAGCGCACGTACGACGCGATCGAGCAGTTCGGCAAGCCCACGATCGCCGCCGTCAACGGCTATGCCCTCGGCGGCGGCTGCGAGCTCGCCATGTCCTGCGACATCCGCATCGCTTCCTCGCGCGCGAAGTTCGGCCTGCCCGAACCCACCCTCGGCGTGCTGCCCGGAGCCGGCGGAACGCAGCGCCTCGGCCGCCTCGTGGGCGTCGGGCGCTCCATCGAAATGATCCTCACCGGCCGCTTCGCAGACGCCGAGGAGGCGCTGCGCATCGGGCTTGTCACGTCGATCGCCGAGCCCGACGAGCTCCTCGCGGCCGCGCGCGAGACCGCCTCCACGATTCTCGCGAAGGGGCCGCTCGCGGTTCGTCTCGCGAAGCTCGTCGTGCGCACGGGCCTGGACGCCGACCAGGGCACAGGACTCGTCGTCGAGCGCCTCGCCCAAGCACTCCTCTACGGGAGTAGCGACAAGGCCGAGGGTGCCGCCGCCTTCCTCGACAAGCGCACACCGGAATTCACGGGGGAATGATGTCCGAGCAACGAAGCATCAACTCGGTTCTCGTAGTGGGCGCCGGAGCCATGGGTTCCCAGATCGCCATGGTCTGTGCACTTTCCGGGTATGACGTCGTACTCAATGACATTTCCGGCGAGGCCCTGGACCGCGCCGTCACTTCGCTCCGCAGCCGCATGCAGCGCAAGATCGACAAGGGCACGGCCACGTCCGCCGAGATCGACGAGGCATTCGCGCGGCTACGTACCACCGACGTGCTGGACGAGGACTCGTGCGCCGTCGACCTTGTCATCGAGGCTGCGATCGAGAAGCTCGACATCAAGCGCGAGCTGTTCTCCGAACTCGAGCGCCTCGCGCCCGCGGGCGCGATACTCGCCTCGAATTCCTCGAGCTTCGTGCCTTCGGCGATAGCCACCGAACTCCGCGAGCGGGGCCGCTTCTGCAATATCCACTTCTTCAACCCGGCGCTGGTCATGCGCTGCGTCGAGGTGATCCGCGGTCCGGAAACCTCGGACGACACGATCACGACAGCGGTGAACTTCGTGCGCAGCATCGGCAAGGAGCCGGTGCAGCTCGACAAGGAAATCTCCGGCTTCGTCGCCAATCGGATCCTCGATGCGGTGCGCACCGAGGCGGTGTCGCTGTACGAGGGCGGCTACGCGTCGTTCGAAGACATCGATCTCGCCTGCCGCACCGCGCTCGGTTATCCGATGGGCCCGTTCGAGCTCATGGATCTCACCGGAATCGACATCGGCTACTACTCCCGATCGCAGCGTTTCGCCGACAGCGGAGACCCCGCGGACGCCCCCGCACGCAGCGTCGCCGCGCTTGTGGATCGCGGCGACCTGGGCCGGAAGACCGGTAAGGGCTGGTACGTCTATGACGAATCGGGAGTCAAGTCCGGGCCGAATCCGGACGCCTAGCGCCGCAACCTACGCGCTTTCGAGGCTCCCCTCGCGCTGCAGCTCGAGGGCGATGTCGATGAGCTGGTCTTCCTGCCCGCCGATGAGCCCGCGCTCGCCGGCGCGCAGCAGGATGTCCGCCGTCTTCACGCCGTACCGGCCGGCGTGCTGCTGGGCGTGCTTGAGGAACGAGGAGTAGCAGCCCGCGTAGCCGAGCATCATCGCGTCGCGATTGACGAGGCACTCGCTCGGCATCATCGGCGCGACCACGTCTTCCGCGGCGTCGGCCATCTTGAAGAAGTCCACCCCGGTGGTGATACCGAGCTTGTCGCACACACCGACGAGCGCCTCTACGGGTGTATTGCCAGCGCCCGCGCCGAAGCGTCGGGTAGATCCATCGATCTGCTGCGCGCCGGCACGGATAGCCATGATGGAGTTCCCGACCCCGACGTCAAGATTCTCGTGCCCGTGGAACCCGACCTGGGCGTCGTCCCCGAGCTCGGCCACCAGCGCGGACACGCGGTCGGAGACCTGCTCCATGACGAGTGCGCCGGCCGAGTCGACGATGTACACGCACTGGCAGCCGGCGTCGGCCATGATTCGGGCCTGCTTCGCGAGGACCTTCGGAGTCTGGGTGTGGCTCATCATGAGGAAGCCGACGGTCTCCAGGCCGATCTCGCGGGCGTAGCCGAAATGCTGGATCGACACGTCGGCCTCGGTGCAGTGTGTGGCGATGCGGCAGATCTGGCCGCCGTTGTCACGAGCGGCGAGAATGTCGTCCTTGATCCCGACTCCGGGGAGCGAGAGGAACGCGATCTTAGCGTTCTTCGCGGTCTCTGCAGCGGCCTTGATGAGCTCCTGCTCGTTGGTTCGGCCGAAGCCGTAGTTGAACGATCCGCCGCCGAGGCCGTCGCCGTGTGTCACCTCGATGACCGGCACGCCGGCGCCGTCGAGCGCACCGACCACCGACACGATGTCCTCGCGGGTGAACTGGTGACGCTTGTGGTGCGAGCCGTCGCGCAACGAGGAATCGGTAATCCGAATATCGAGGTCCGCCGAGAAGGCGCGAGCATTCGCGTTGATGGGATTTGTGGTGTCCATGGCGTCCTCCTAGACCCCGATCTTCGACTTGGCGATCTCTTCGCCGACCTTCGTGGCGGCGGCGGTCATGATGTCCAGGTTTCCCGCGTACTCGGGCAGGAAGTCTCCGGCGCCCTCGACCTCGACGAAGATCGCGACGCGCGCCATTCCGCCCGAGGTCTCCGACGGCGGATCGAACTGCGGCTCCTGCAGCAACCGGTATCCGGGCACGTACTCCTGGATCTCCTTCTCCCTCTTGCGGATAGACGTGGTGATGAGGTCCTGGTCCGCGTCCTCCGGGATCGAGCAGAAGATCGTGTCGCGCATGATCACCGGCGGATCCGCGGGGTTGAGAATGATGATGGCCTTGCCCGTGCGGGCGCCGCCGATCGACTCGATCGCGTTCTTCGTGGTCTGGGTGAACTCGTCGATGTTCGCCCGAGTGCCCGGGCCGGCGGATTCGGACGACACCGAGGCGACGATCTCGGCGTACTCGACAGGTACGACGGAGCTCACCGCGTGGACCATCGGGATCGTCGCCTGGCCGCCGCAGGTGACCATGTTGGTGTTCTTCGCCTCCACGTGGGAGGTGAGGTTGGCCGGCGGGATCACCGCGGGGCCGATGGCAGCCGGGGTGAGGTCGACGGCGACAATGCCCGCCTCCTCGTACTTCGGAGCGAACTCCTTGTGCACGTAGGCGCTGGTGGCCTCGAAGAGCAGGTCCGGGGTCTCGCCGCCGGCGGCGATCGAGTCGAGGAGCTCCTGCGCGCCGTTCGACATGCAGGTGAGCCCGTGCTCGCGGGCTCGCTTCATGCCCTCGGAATCGGCATCGATGCCGATCATCCACTTGGGTTCGATGTATTCGCTGCGCTCGAGCTTGTACATCAGGTCGGTCCCGATGTTGCCCGAGCCGACGATCGCGGCGGTGAGGGTGCGCGAGTCGCTCATAAGTCGTTTCTCCTTGGAGGGAAGTCTCTTCAATTGATGAGGGAAAGTAGTGATCCGACTAGACGAAGTCGAGAGTGACGCTGCCGAGTCCTTCGAACTCGGCGCGGACATGGTCGCCGGGCTCGACGTCCTCGGCGCGGATCGCCGTTCCGGGCAGCAGCACGTCGCCGGCGCGCAGCCGCACGCCGAAGCTCGAGACCTTCCGCGCCAGCCACGACACCGCGTTGAGGGGATTGCCGAGCACCGCGTCCGAGCTTCCGGTCGCGACGTGCTCGGAGTTCTTGTGCATGTCGACGCGGATGGAGGCGACGTCGATATCGGACATCGCGACCCGCTGCTCCCCGACGATGTAGCCACAGGAAGACGCGTTGTCCGCGATCGTGTCGGCGAGGGTGATCTTCCAGTCCGCGATCCGCGAGTCGATGAGCTCGATCGAGGGCACGACCCATTCGATGTATTCGGGCAGCTCGTCGTCGGACACCCCCTCTGCGGGCACGTCCTTGCCGAGGATGAACGCGACCTCGAGCTCGACGCGAGGGCGACACAGCTTCGAGGTGTCCACCGGGACCGACTCGGAGTACTCCATGACGTCGAGGAGGTGGCCGTAGTCGGGTTCGCCGACGCCCATCATTTTCTGCATCGCCACGGAGGCGAGGCCGACCTTGTGGCCGGTGACCTTCGCGCCCGCGTCGATACGGCGCCGGATGTTCACCAACGCCACGGCGAACGCGTCGTCCGGCGTCATACCCGGATGCGTTTCGGTAAGCGGAGCGATGGGCTCGGCCCTGGTCTCGGCATCCCACAACGACTGCGCGAGATCGGTGATCTGCGCATCGCTGAGTGTGAGGTCCTGCTCGCTCATCGGGGTTGCCTTTCGCTCGCGGTTCGGACCCCAATTGTCTGCGCGCAGGGCACCTTTCCACGCCCGTTGATCCAGCCAGTGGAACAGGCGGCGGGCCGAGCGGGCGGCTATTCCTCCGTACGCTGGGCTTTTCGGAAGGCTCGGGTGGCGCTCTCGCAGATTTTCTTCAGGCTCGTCACGTGATCCTGCGGACGGAACGAATCGACCGGACCGGACACCGACATCGCGGCGCCCGGCACCGCCCCCTTGCCCCACACGGGTGCCGCGACGCAGCTCAGCCCGAGGGTGGCCTCCTCGACGTCGTAGGCCAACCCGGTCTGCCGCACGACGGCAAGCTCGGCGCGCAGCGAGGCCGGATCGGTGACCGAGAATTCCGACCAGGGAACGAGCCCTCTACTTATGGCGAGATCAATGGCGCTCTCGTTGTAGGCCATCATCGCCTTTCCGACGCCCGTGCAGTGCCCGGGCACGCGCCCGCCGATGCGCGAGGGCGCGGCCACACCCGTTACCGAAAACAATTTGTTCGCATAAACCGCGTCGGCGCCGTCGAGATACGCCAGGTGCACCGTGCAGCGCGTCCGCTCGAACAGCGCGGCCAGGAATGGCGTGAGCGTCTCGGCCACCAGCTCATGGGTCGTGCTCAATGACGTCGGACCACGGTCGAAGAACAGCGGTCCGAGCCTGTAGCGATCGCCAACCCGCTGCACGGCGCCGTTCTCGATAAGGCTGC
>NZ_DYXM01000059.1 GCF_020742175.1 Dietzia timorensis | reverse complement strand
TCTCTCGCTCCGGCCCGGAACCACGGCGCGGATTGACGTCGCCGGTCCCGATCGTTCGGCCGAACTGGCCTGGACTCGGCAGAAGGCCCACTCGAGGTCGCTGCGTGCCATCGTGGTGACCGCCGGGTGTCCATCGATACCAGAGCGCGGTTTCGACGTCGTCCACCGAATCGTCGAATCGGCCGCGAAGCTCGTCGGCGAGTCCGGAGGTGCCGAGGTCGGCCCCATCGATGTCGCGATCTGCGGAGTCGCCGACCCGGGCGAGGTCGCGGAACACATCGCGCAGAGCGAAGGCCCGTGGGAGCTTCCCAGTCTCGGCGGCGCCACATTACGAATTATCCCGGGCGCGGACCGCGCACAACAGGAGTAGAGGGCAGATGAGTTCCGAGAGCAAGGACACCGCCGCGAGCGAGCCGACGCGGGAGAACGTACTCGACTCGGCACCGGGACGGAGCGCGGCCGCCGGAGCGGACGACGGTATCGCCGAGGTGTTGGAGGGGCTTTCGCCCTATGTCCGGGCGAATGTGCTCGTCGAGGCGCTGCCGTGGCTAAAGAAGTTCGGCGACAAGATCATTGTCATCAAGTACGGCGGCAACGCGATGGTCGATGCGCGCCTCAAGGCAGCCTTCGCCGAGGACATGGTCTTCCTGCGCACGTGCGGGATGAAGCCTGTCGTCGTGCACGGCGGCGGCCCCCAGATCAACGCGATGCTCGGCCACCTCGGCATGGAGGGCGAATTCCGCGGCGGCTTTCGGGTTACCACTCCCGAGGTTATGGAGGTCGTGCGGATGGTTCTGTTCGGCCAGGTGGGGCGCGAGCTTGTCGGCCTCATCAACGCCCACGGGCCGTACGCGGTCGGGATCTCCGGCGAGGACGCCGGACTCTTCAAAGCCGAGAAGCGTTACGCGTCGGTCGACGGCGAGCAAGTCGACATCGGCCTCGTCGGCAACGTCGTTGAGGTCAATCCCGGCGCCGTTATGGACATCATCGACTCCGGCAGGATCCCCGTCGTATCGACGATCGCGCCCGGCCCCGGCGGGCAGGTGTACAACATCAATGCCGACACCGCCGCCGCCCCGCTCGCGACGGCGCTCGGTGCGGTGCGCCTCGTGATGCTCACCGATATCGAGGGGCTCTACGCGGAATGGCCGGACAGGTCCTCGCTGGTGTCGTACCTCGGTTCAGAGCGCCTGCGCGAGCTTCTTCCGAGCCTCGCCTCGGGCATGATCCCGAAGATGGAGTCCTGTCTTCACGCGGTCGAAAACGGGGTCGAGGCCGCGCAGGTCATCGACGGGCGCATACCCCATTCCGTCCTTCTCGAGCTACTCACCGAAGGCGGAATCGGCACGATGGTCACCAACGGAGATCACGACGTGAGGAAAAGAGCATGAGCGTATTCGCGCTGAACAATTCGCTCAAGGAGCGTTGGGCTGCGGCCCTGATGAACAACTACGGCACTCCCGAGGTCGAGCTGGTTTCGGGTAAGGGCGTCGTCGTCACCGACAGCGACGGGAACGAGTTCGTCGACCTGTTCTCAGGCATCGCCGTCAACGCGCTCGGGCACGCACATCCGAAGCTCGTCGAGGCCGTCACAGAACAGGTCTCCACCCTTGGGCACGTGTCGAACATCTACATCCACCCGCGCACGGTGGAGCTCGCCGAGCGCCTCGCGAAAGCGGTCGACACCGACAAACCGGTCCGCACGATGTTCTGCAACTCGGGAACCGAGGCGAATGAGGCGGCTTTCAAGATCGGTCGCCTCACCGGCCGTTCCCGCACGCTGGCTGCCGAACGCGGCTTCCACGGGCGGACTATGGGCGCACTGTCGATCACCGGGCAGCCGGATAAGCGCGAGCCGTTCGAACCCATGCCTCCCGGCGCGGAGTTCTTCCCCTACGGGGACATCGCTGCGCTGCGCGAGGTCGTCGAATCCGGTGATCCCCACGACGTGGCGGCGATTTTCGTCGAGCCAATCCAGGGCGAGGCCGGTGTCTTCGATCCGCCCGAGGGGTATCTGCTCGACGTTCGGCGCCTGTGCGACGAGTACGGGATCCTGCTGGTTTGCGACGAGGTTCAGACGGGCATCGGCCGCACGGGAAAGATGTTCGCCTCCCGGGGCGCCGGCATCGTCCCTGACGTCATCACCGTGGCCAAGGGACTCGGTGGCGGCCTGCCGATCGGTGCCGTCCTCGGGGTCGGCCGCGCCGGCGAGCTGCTCCAGCCCGGCCAACATGGAAGCACCTTCGGAGGAAACCCGATCGCCTCGGCGGCCGGTCTCGCAGTGCTCGACGTCATCGAATCCGAGGACCTGGCCCACCACGCGTACCGCTTGGGCAAGCTTGTGACGGCGGAGGTCGAGATGCTCTCCCATTCGTTGGTTGCAGGCGTCCGTGGCCGCGGGCTGCTCCTCGGAATCGTGCTCGAAAAGCCGGTCGCCGCACAGGTCGTCACCGCCGCCCGCGAACGCGGATTCATCATCGGCACCGCCGGAGCGAACGTCATCCGCCTTGCCCCGCCCCTGATCATCACCGAGGACCAGCTCGCGTCGTTCACCGCGGCGCTGCCCGCGATCCTCGACGCCGTGGCCGGCGGCGAATAACTCCCCGAGAAGGACAACACAGTGACTCCACGCCACTTCCTCCGCGACGACTCCGTCACCGCGGCCGAACAAGCCGAGATCCTCGATCTCGCGGCGACCCTCAAGGCGGACCGCTACGGGCACAAGCCACTCGCCGGTCCACGGTCCGTCGCCGTCATCTTCGACAAGACCTCGACCCGCACACGTTTCTCCTTCGACGCGGGTATCGCCGAGCTCGGCGGTAATCCGATAGTCGTCGACTCCCAGAGCTCCCAACTGGGTAAGGGCGAAACGTTCGCGGACACTGCGCGCGTGCTCAGCCGCTACGTTTCCTCGATCGTGTGGCGCACCTACGCGCAGTCCGGCCTCGAGGAGATGGCGGCTCACGCGAGCGTGCCGGTCGTCAACGCGCTCAGCGACGACTTCCACCCGTGCCAGATCCTCGCGGACCTGCTCACGGTGAGTGAGAACTTCGGCGGGAAAACGGCCGGCCTCAAGGCCGTATACGTGGGCGACGGCGCCAACAACATGGCGAACTCGTACCTCCTCGGTTTCGCGCTCGCCGGCATGCACATCACCATCGCCGCGCCGGACGGATACAAGCCCGAGAACGAGATTGTCGAGCGGGCGGCCGAGATCGCGGCCGACACCGGCGGCTCGGCGAAGGTGAGCACCGATCCGCTCGCAGCAGCGAAAGGTGCCGACGTGCTCATCACCGACACGTGGATTTCGATGGGGCAGGAGGAGAGCGGAAAGCAACGTCTCGCAGATCTTCGTGACTACCAGCTCGACCAGCGCTTCGTCGACGCTGCCGCGGACGGGGCGATCGTTCTCCACTGCCTTCCGGCATACCGTGGGAACGAAATCACCGATGAGGTGATCGAGGGCGCAGCCTCCCGCGTCTTCGACGAAGCCGAGAACCGCCTTCATGCGCAGAAGGCGCTGCTCGCCTGGCTGGTAGAGCGCTCGTAGGCACGGCTGAGGCGGCGGAAGTGAACAACAGCACCGCGCGGGTGAAACCGGCATCGAAGGCGGCACGCCACGCCGTCATCGCGCAGATTCTCGACGGTCAGGACGTGCGCAGTCAGAGCCAACTCTCGGATGCGCTGGAACGTTCCGGGATCGCCGTCACGATCGCGACTCTCAGCAGGGATCTCGACGAACTCGGCGCGATCAAGATGCGCGCCGCGGATGGTGGGGTCGGGCGCTACGTCCTTCCCGAGGACGGGCGACCTATCCCGGGCGTACATGGCGGAACGGACCGTCTGGGCAAGCTCCTCGGCGAGCTGATGACCAGCATGGACTTCAGCGGCAACACCGCTGTTCTGCGCACTCCGCCGGGCGCAGCGAACTTCCTTGCCAGCGCCATCGACAGAGCCAATCTTCCTGACGTCGTGGGATGCGTCGCCGGGGACGACACGATCTTCGTGCTCGCGCGCGAACCGGTCAACGGCGAGCGCCTCGCCGAACTACTCGCACAGCTGGCACAGTAGACCGAACGGCACGACGTTTTCCCAGTGCCGTCATAATCGAAGTAACGAACGAATACACCGACATCTTTCGCAAAGGAGCTAATTCAATGGCAAACCGTGTGGTTCTGGCCTACTCGGGCGGACTCGACACCTCGGTGGCGATCAGCTGGATCGCCAAGGAGACCGGGGCCGAGGTCGTCGCGGTCGCGATCGATCTCGGCCAGGGCGGGGAGGACATGGACACCGTGCGCCAGCGCGCTCTCGACTGCGGCGCGGTCGAGTCCATCGTCGTCGATGCCCGTGATGAGTTCGCCGAGCAGTACTGCCTTCCGACCATCCAGGCCAACGGCCTCTATATGGATCGCTACCCGCTCGTGTCTGCGATCTCGCGCCCGCTCATTGTCAAGCACCTCACCGAGGCCGCGAAGGCTCATGGCGGCACCGCAGTCGCGCACGGCTGCACGGGTAAGGGCAACGACCAGGTCCGTTTCGAGGTCGGCTTCATGAACCTCGCGCCGGACCTCGACGTCATCGCCCCGGTCCGCGATTACGCGTGGACGCGTGAGAAGGCGATCGACTTCGCCGAGGAGAACAACATCCCGATCACGGTGACGAAGAAGTCGCCGTTCTCCATCGACCAGAACGTGTGGGGCCGCGCGGTCGAGACCGGATTCCTCGAGGACCTGTGGAACGCCCCGACCAAGGATGTCTACGACTACACCGAGGATCCGACGGTCAACTTCTCCGCACCCGACGAGGTGACCATCTCCTTCGAGAAGGGCAAGCCCGTCGCCATCGACGGTCGCAAGGTCACCGTTCTCGAGGCCATCGAGGAACTCAACCGCCGCGCGGGCGCCCAGGGCGTCGGCCGCCTCGATGTGGTGGAGGACCGTCTCGTTGGCATCAAGAGCCGCGAGATCTACGAGGCGCCGGGAGCGATGGCGCTCATCTCCGCGCACCAGGAGCTCGAGCACGTCACCCTCGAGCGTGAGGTCGGCCGCTACAAGCGCCGCATCGAAGAGCGCTGGACCGAGCTGGTGTACGACGGTCTGTGGTTCTCGCCGCTCAAGCGTGCTCTTGACGCCTTCGTCGAGGAGACCCAGCAGCGGGTCACAGGCGACGTTCGCATGGTCATGCACGGTGGCCACCTCACCGTCAACGGCCGGCGCTCCGAGGAATCGCTGTACGACTTCAACCTCGCGACCTACGACGAGGGCGACTCGTTCGACCAGTCCTACGCCAAGGGCTTTGTCCAGATCCACGGCCTGTCCTCGAAGATCGCGTCGAAGCGGGACCTCGGACTATGAGCGACGCCGAACCCACCGCGGGCGAGGGGCGGCACGGCACCAACACCGGAGCGCTGTGGGGCGGCCGGTTCGCCGGCGGTCCCGCGGACGCGATGGCTGCGCTGAGCAAGTCCACGCACTTCGACTGGGTGCTTGCCCCGTTCGACATCGCCGCGTCCAAGGCACATGCCAGAGTGCTCAATCGCGCCGAGCTGCTCGGCGATGACGACCTCGCGACGATGCTCTCCGGCCTCGACCAACTTGCCGCCGACGTCGAGTCCGGCGCATTCGTCGCGGCCGAAAGCGACGAGGACGTGCACGGCGCACTCGAACGTGGCCTCATCGAGAGAGTCGGCGCCGAGGTCGGCGGGCGGCTTCGTGCCGGCCGTAGTCGCAACGATCAGGTCGCGACCCAGTTCCGCATGTGGGTCCGTGCTGCCGCTCGCCGTGTGTCAGCTGGGCTTGTTGACGTCGTAGAGGCTTTGCTTTCGCAGGTGGATGCGCACCCCGACACCGTCATGCCTGGCAAAACGCACTTCCAGGCCGCCCAGCCGGTGCTGCTCGCTCACCAGCTGTTGGCTCACGTGCATCCACTGCTGCGCGATCTCGACCGTATCCGCGACATGGATCGTCGCCTCGCTGTGTCGCCCTACGGGGGCGGTGCACTCGCCGGTTCGTCCCTCGGGCTCGATCCGGATGCGATCGCGGCCGAGCTCGGTTTCGACTCCGCTGCGGACAACTCGATCGACGCAACATCGTCGCGAGATTTCGCTTCCGAGGCGGCCTACGTGTTCGCTCAGATTGCGGTCGACCTGTCGCGGCTTTCCGAAGAGGTCATCGCGTGGTGCACACCGGAATTCGGATACGTCACGCTCGCGGACGAATGGTCGACCGGTTCATCGATCATGCCGCAGAAGAAGAACCCGGACGTTGCCGAGCTCGCTCGTGGCAAGACCGGACGACTCATCGGGAACCTCGCCGGCCTGCTCGCAACGCTAAAGGCGCAGCCTCTCGCATATAACCGTGACCTGCAGGAAGACAAGGAGCCGGTGTTCGATTCGGTTGCGCAGCTTGATCTTCTGCTTCCAGCGATCGCGGGACTTGTCGGAACGTTGTCGTTCCATCCGGAGCGTATGGAAGAGCTCGCACCGGCCGGTTTCACGCTCGCCACGGATATTGCGGAATGGATGGTCCGTCAGGGCGTGCCGTTCCGTGTTGCCCACGAGGCTGCGGGGGAATGCGTGCGTCTTGCGGAGAAGCGAGGAGTCGGGCTCGACGAGCTAACCGACGACGAGCTCCGATTGGCCGACCCGGCGTTGACCCCCTCGGTACGTGAGGTTCTCACCGTTCGCGGTTCGATCGACTCGCGAAACTCCCGCGGAGGTACGGCGGCATCCGCCGTGGCAAGCCAGCGTGAACGTGTGGCCGATAGTCTCGCGAAGGCGAAAGACTGGATCCAGGCCTAGCGCGACGCGCCACCAAAAACGCAACCACTACGAGGCCTTCCCACGCGTATGACGCAGGGGAAGGCCTCGTTGTTTTCACGGAAGTCCGGGGCGCAAGGCGCACTTCAACCGGAAAAAGTTGGAAGTACGCGCGAGGCGATGGGCGGATGGAAAACCGACGACGTAACCTTGAGGCTATGACTTCGCTTGATCCTCGCCTGCTTGAGATACTCGCGTGCCCCGTCGACCGTGGGCCGTTGTCTCCGGTCTCGGGCGACCGCCTATACAACGCGCGGCTTCATTTGCTCTATCGCATTGAAGATGGCATCCCCGTGCTCCTGCGCGATGAAGCGCACGAGGCGACCCTGGAAGAGCAGAAAACTCTGTCGGCCGAAATCGGCGATGGAAGCAACTAGCGGATCACGAGAGACCACTTTTTAGACATGACGAATTTCGACATAATCGACGATCTCCAGTGGCGAGGACTCATCGCCCAATCCACGGATCTGGATGCATTGTCCGAGCACTTGAACTCGGGCTCGATCTCGCTCTATGCGGGGTTCGATCCCACGGCGGACAGCTTGCACGCCGGCCATCTGGTGCCTCTGTTGACTCTGCGGCGATTCCAGCTGGCGGGGCATAAGCCTTACCTACTGGCCGGTGGGGCGACCGGGATGATTGGTGACCCACGGGATGTGGGGGAGCGCGTCATGAATTCGGCGGACACCGTCGCCGACTGGTCGGAAAAGATCGGTGGACAGCTCGAGCGATTCGTCGATTTCGACGACCCGCGTTCCGGGGCGACAATGGTCAACAACATGCAGTGGACGGGTCACCTGACGGTGATCGAGTTTCTCCGGAACCTCGGCAAGCACTTTTCGTTGAACACGATGATCAGTAGGGATACCGTCAAGCGCCGTTTGGATGGCGACGGAATCTCGTACACCGAGTTCAGTTACATGCTCTTGCAGGCAAATGACTACCTGCAGTTGCGCCGTTCCGATAACGTCACGTTACAAATTGGCGGCTCGGATCAGTGGGGGAATATCGTTTCGGGCGTCGATCTCAATCGTAGGGTCGACAATGAGTCGGTTCACGCCCTCACGGTTCCGTTGGTCACCACCGCAGATGGCAAGAAGTTCGGCAAATCCACAGGTGGAGGCAGCCTCTGGCTCGATCCAGCGAAGACAAGCGCCTACACCTGGTACCAGTACTTCCTCAATACCGCTGACGCCGACGTGGTGAAGTTCCTCAAGTGGTTCACCTTCCTCGGGCGCGACGAGATCTCCGAACTCGAAACGGCTACAGCAGAAAAGCCTCATCTGAGAGCGGCCCAGCGGAAACTCGCTCAAGAAATGACCGAGCTCGTTCATGGGCGCTCCGCAGTGGAAAAGGTCGAAAACGCTGCCAAGGCGCTGTTCGGCAAGGGCGATCTCGGTGCGCTTGATGAAACGACGCTCGAATCGGCACTACGCGAGACCGAAGTTGCGGAGGTGGCGGCGTCGTCTCCGGGGACCCTCACCGAAATGCTGGTCGCGAGCGGGCTCTGCGAAAGCAAGGGTGCTGCACGCCGATCGATCGGGGAAAACGGAGTGGCGGTGAACAACGAGAAAATTGCCGACACGGAGTGGACTCCGAAGGATGCGGACTGGCTCCATGGCAACTGGCTTGTGTTGCGTCGAGGGAAGAAGACTTTTGCCGGCGTGCATCGGGTCGGCGACGCGTAAGTAACCGGTATCTATTGAACGAACAAGCGGCGGTCGGGAAACCGGCCGCCGTTTGTGCATTTCAGGCCCACCGAAATTGGAAAATAGCGGCTACCTGCCGATTTGGTTCCTACTTGAAAGGTGTGTAACTTAATTGAGGCCGCAAGCGAGCGGGGCCGACCCGAAAGGGAAAGGTTCTTCTCAACCGCGAAGTTCGGACTTGACCAGAACAGGGAACGCGATTAAAGTAAGCGTTCCCAGCTCGGGGAGTCCAAACCCTGATTCTAACAGTTTGCAGCGACGATTTGGTTCGTCGACGCGGACTTGCTAGGCTGGGGGAGTTGCTTCCGGGAGGTTGCGGCGGCCGGGGATGCGGGTTGGCCAGCGTTTTTGTTGGTTGATTGTGTTTCTGGGTGGTGTTTGAGAACTCAACAGTGTGTCTATGTAGTGATAGTGC
>NZ_DYXM01000058.1 GCF_020742175.1 Dietzia timorensis | reverse complement strand
AGGCCCGGCATCTCGTGCTCGGCCAGGCGGATCTGCTGCCGTCCGGCGTCAGCAAGAGAAAGATCCGAGACCTTGAACTCGAGATCCCCCACGCGCTCTACCTGCAAATTGCTCATATCTTTCGGTTGTGCCTTTCTGTTTTGACAATTATTAATCCACGCGCCGGGAAACCGGCGGGTGCCTAGACGTTCATGTGCGCGGCATCTGGGCCACGCGGATCCGGAAGATCTCCGATCCTGCTTCCATGTCGAGGCTACCGGCAGAGGCTTCGGCGGCGATCCACGCGCCTGCGCCGGCCGCGAGATCCCCCGCGCGGCCGCGGGTGCACACGATGATCTGCGGGCCTGGGTCTTCCAGCTCGACGCGGCAGTCGGAAGAGGCACGGAGCCGCGACACGTAAAACTCCTCCGCGGGGGTCGGGTACCTCTCGACCTCGAGGGCATCGGCGGGCTCGGCGTTCGGCGGGAACTCCGGAGAGGTCGTCACCACGGGCCTGGCGAGCGGCGAGAAATCGAGCACGCGCAGGAGCTCGGGGACGTCGATGTGTTTGCTCGTGAGACCACCGCGCAGGACGTTGTCCGAGTTCGCCATGATCTCGATCCCCATGCCGGACAGGTAGGCATGCAGACTGCCCTCCCCGAGGTACAGCCCCTCGCCCGGCTCGAGATCGACGAGATTGAGCAACAGCGCCCCGAGCACCCCGGAATCGCCCGGATACTGCTCGGAGAGTTCGAGGATGCCCTTGCACACGCTGAGCATGTCCGCGGGCACTGTTCCGTCCGCGAGCATCCGCACGAGCCGCGAGACGACATCGTCGACTAGCTCTGCCGCAGAGCTGCGCGGCAGGGTGATGAAGCTGGTGAAGATCGCACGCAGACCTTCGTCGTCGCGCTGCGCGTCGAGCATGTCCCGGTAGGGGCGCAGCCGGTCGGAGTCGATTGCGTCGAGAAACCCGATCGTGTCCGCCGGGGGCCGGAAACCGGCCAGCGCGCGGAACGGGGTGAGCGCGACGATCAGCTCGGGCTTGTGGTTACGATCCCGGTAGTTCCTGTTCGGGGCGTCGACGGCGATTCCGAGGGAATTCTCGTGGTCGTACCCCTCGGTGGCGATGGCGCGCGAGGGGTGCGCCTGGAGACTGAGCGCGCGGTCCGCTGCGAGTAGCTTGACCATGAACGGCAGCGTGTCCTCGTACGCATCGGCGATCTCGTCGCCGAGCCCGCGGATCGGATCGGCGGAGATGATCTCGTTGAGGCCCACGCCGTCGATGGTTGCCGGCCCGGTGGGGTGGGCACCGAACCAGCGTTCGGCAATCGGGTACGGAGCGGGTGTCGGCTCCCCGGACAGCTGCGGAAGCGCAACGCGCGAACCCCACGCGTATGTCCTCTCGGCCGGCGACAAGATGTCCATTCCGCTTCGTCGCGCCCCTTCTCTTTCGCCCGGTATGGTGCTTCGCCCACTCCGGTGTCGGTCTCGTTCCATGTCGGTCGCTTGCGTGCGCATCGGTTCTCGAAAAACCCGCTAGGCGGCGACGAGTGCGTATGCCGCGGCGAGTTCGCAGCACGCACTCAATGCCATCGACTCGACGACGAGTTCGTCGAAGTTCGGCTCGTGCCGGTCCGCCGATGGGTCGCGGTCGCCGGGCTCGTGCCCGGCCTCGCGCATGTCGATCCACGACACGCTTCCGAGGCCGGAAGCGAGATACGCGACCCGCTCGGTGCCTGCGGCGAGCACGAGCCCGAAGTAGCTCGGGCGCAACCCGACGCGCTTTGGACCGTCGATGAACTCGTCATGGAAGATATCGTCGGCGCCTCCCCCGGCACCGGAATCCTTGGCGGCGAGGATCGGATCGATTCGCAGCGCGTCCGCGAGCGGCGAGAGCGTCACCGGATACCCTGCGTCGGTGAAGGCCTGGGCGACGCGCCCGGCTACTGCCCCGGCGACCTCGTCCTCGAAGACGATCTGCGGCGCGCTCGACTCCACGACCTCGCGGGCGAGCAGCTTCGCGGGGTTGACCGGAACCGCGAGCTCCGGCCCGTTGGCCGAGAGCCGCTCGTCGACGACGTCCGCCGCAGCCTCGATATCGATCCCGGGCACCCCGAGCGCGGAGAAGAGTGCGAAGCCCACAGCGAGGTGCCGCAGAATCGCGCGCTCGGGCGCGATGAAGGCGAGGGGTTCGATCCACGAGACCCCGGACTCTCCGACCTGCGCGGCCGGGCCCTCCTTGGGGAGGTCGCACAGCACTTCCGCGCCGCGGCGTCGGCCTGTTTCGATGGCCTCGGCCTGCACGGGGTCCCCGGCATCGGCGCCGGAGACGAGGACGACGTCCAGAGCGCCGACCCAGGCGGGGATCCGTTGTTCGATCACGATGGGGAATCCGGCGACTTGCCGCTGCGAGGCGAGGACCGCCGTCACGATTCGGGCTGCAGCTGCCGCCTGGCTCGAGCGACCGACGACCCATACGACGGCGCGCGGGCGCGCACCGCGCAGCCCGTCGAGCGCGCCAGAACGCACCGCGGTGGCCACGGCGCGGATCTGTCCGCCGCCCGTGGCCGCGCCGAGCACCGCGCCAGAGGTATCAGCGGCGCGGATGGCGTCCGCGTCGTCGAGGAGGTCCTCCCCGTGAGAGGGGATCGTGGGCATCACCGGATCAGGCACGAATGATCGCCAACACTTCCGCCGTGAGTTCGTCGACGCCCGCGCGCGTCGGCGCCTCGGCGTTCAGGCGCAGAAGCGGCTCGGTGTTCGAGGCGCGGATGTTGAACCACGTTCCCTCTCCGAGGTCGATGGTGATGCCGTCGAGCCGATCGATCGCGCGGGCACGGGAGGAAAACGCGTCCGCGACGGCCTCCATGCGCTCGCTCTGCGCCTCCGCCGAGGGCAGCTCGGAGTTGATCTCCCCCGAGGCCTCGTAGCGAGAGTATTCGGCCATGAGCGCGGACAGCGGACGGTCCTGCCCTCCGAGGGCGGCGAGAACATGCATCGCCGCGAGCATGCCGGAGTCGGCGCCCCAGAACTCGCGGAAGTAATAGTGCGCCGAGTGCTCGCCACCGAATACCGCGCCGGTGCTCGCCATCTGTCCCTTGATGAAGCTGTGGCCGACGCGCGTGCGCACGGCGATACCGCCGGCCTCGTGAACGATCTCCGGGACGGTGTGGGAGGTGATGAGGTTGTAGATGATCGTCGCGCCCGGCTCCTGCGCCAGGGCACGGCGAGCAACGAGGGCGCTGATCGCGGACGGGGACACCGGGTCGCCGTTCTCATCGACGACGAAGCAGCGGTCGGCGTCGCCATCGAACGCTAGACCGATGTCGGCGCCGCTGTCGCGAACCAGCTGTTGCAGGTCCACGAGGTTCTTCGGCTCCAGCGGGTTCGCTTCGTGGTTGGGGAAATTACCGTCGAGCTCGAAGTACAGCGGCGTGATCTCGAGGTTCGACAGGTTCAACACGGCGGGGACGGTGTGACCGCCCATGCCGTTGCCCGCATCGACGGCGACCTTGAGCGGCCGGACCCCGCTCAGGTCCACCAGGGAGCGCAGGAACTGCCCGTACTCCTCCAACACGTCACGCTCGGAACGGGATCCGGCGGGCCCGTCGAATGCGGGGACGCCGGCGACGAGTTCCCGGGAGATGACGTCGAGCCCCGAGTCCTGCCCGACGGGCTTGGCGCCTGCGCGGCACAGCTTGATGCCGTTGTACTTGGCGGGGTTGTGGCTGGCGGTGAACATCGCGCCCGGGCAATCGAAGGTGCCCGAGGCGAAGTAGAGCTGGTCGGTCGATGCCAGGCCGATGGAAATGACATTCAGGCCCTGCGACTGCACGCCTTCGCCGAAGGCCGCGGCAAGCTCGGGAGACGATTCGCGCATGTCGTGGCCCACGACGACCTGCGCCGCGCCCTCGGAGGCCATGAGCTTGCCGAACGATGCGCCGACATCGCGAACGAAGCCGGCATCGATCTGCTCGCCCACTACCCCGCGAACGTCGTACGCCTTGATCACGGCGGCGACCTGCTCAGGCGTACGCGCCGCGCTCGAACCGTTCGACATCAACACACTCCACTCGTTCGGCGATTTTTCCGATGCTCGTGTGGACGCTCGGGTTGGCTCCCGAGTGGACCTCACGAAATAAGACTGACCGTCTGTACGTCCTCAAGGTTACCGTTCGAGAACATACTGCCGGTACGCATCTTATCTTCGTTCACTCGTCGGGGTGCACCACTCGCAGATGAGCTCGCCGACCTGTGGCTTTCTGCTCGTCACCCGCCCGCTGGCGACTCTTGAGCCGCCGAAGCCATTCCGGATCGGCCGATGTGCCCGGCGCGCCCTGGGTTGTATCGACGACTGCGTCGAGAAGCGCGGTGAGATCGGGATCGGAATCGATCTCGAGGTCGGGGTGGCGCACCATGTTCCAGCCGCGGGGCGGGGAAATGCGCAGCGCATGGGTGGCGCACAGATCCCAGGAATGGGGTTCCTTCTCCTGCGCGAGCGGCCCGACAACGGAGGTGGATTCGGCATAGTTGTACGTCAAAGTCGCCACCGCCCTATTGGGGCAGGCGGCTCGCACGCATCGCCGAACTGTACTCACGACTTCCCAGCGTAGACGTGCCCGGCGCCCTCTGCAGGAGCGACTCGCCGGGCGCGCAGGTCGCACGCGGCGCGTCCACGGCTACTAAGGTTCGAGCCATGAGTCAGTCGGCGCGCGGAGGCATGGGCGGCGGAAAGTCCGCGCAGCCCCAGTGGAAAGAGATCCCCGGCATCCCGGGGCGTGACGAACCCCTCGTGGGTTCGACCATCGTGATCCGCCCCTTCCCCACGGACTCGCGGCGACCTGCCCCACGCAGAGTGACGTCGCGCAGCGCCGCCCGCAGAGGGGCCGGGGTGCGCGGCCCCATTCTCCCGCCCGAGGTTCCCAGGTGGCGTTCACGTTCGGGCGATTTCGATGCCGCCGTGCTCGAGGCCTTCGCACAGATCGACCAGCTCTGGCACGCGGAGCTGACCAAGCTCGACCTCGCCGTCGACACCGTCCCCCGAATGCAGCTGCGCGCCGGACAGTCGTGGCCGCCGGAGGTCATCGCCGACGCGCAGGTGCCGCTTGGTCGGCTCATTCCCGCGGGCGTCGACCGCACGGGCCAGCCGACGAGGGCCCGGGTCGTCGTGTTCCGTCAACCGCTGCTTCGGCGCACCGACTCGCAAGAGGACACAGTCGAGGTCGTCTACGGTCTACTGGTGGAGCTGATCGCGGTCTACCTGGAGATCTCGCCCGACGCCGTCATCCACGGTCCCGACTAGCAGCGCCGGGTTCCGCGCCGAAATGACGAAAACCCGGCCCACAGGGGCCGGGCAGACGACGCGGGCGGAAAGCTACTGGCCCGAGGCCTTCTTCAGGCGGCGGCGTTCACGTTCGGACAGGCCACCCCAGATGCCGAAGCGCTCGTCGTTCGCGAGAGCGTATTCCAGGCATTCGGGCTTGACCTCGCACCCGGTGCAGATGCGCTTGGCTTCGCGGGTCGAACCGCCCTTTTCGGGAAAGAACGCCTCCGGGTCGGTCTGTGCACACAGGGCGCGGTCCTGCCAGCTTTCCTCTGCTTCCGCGAACAAAGCACTGACTTCGAGATCCAGGAATGTTGCGTCCTTCGGCGCGTTTGTAGGCCGTTCTAGGTCCACGCTCATCCCTTTCCATGCATTTGCGGTCTTATGCTGATTCTCGCCGGTCGTTCCGTACCCCACCGTTGTCGTTTCGAGGGGGAATGACACACATGTGATTACACACTTGTCGGCTAGGCGCGTCAAGTGAACGGTCAATGACACAGGTTTTCCTAAGGCGCGCGCGGCGGCGCGGCGGCCACGGTTAGGCTGGTCTGCGTGAAGCTGTGTGTATTGGTCGGCGGAGTCGGCGGCGCGAAGTTCCTCATGGGCGCGCGCGAGCTGCTCGGTACCGACACCCCCGGAAGTCCCCATTCCATCGATGCGGTCGTCAACATCGGCGACGACGCCTGGATGCACGGTCTGCGCATCTGTCCCGATCTCGACACCTGCATGTACACCCTCGGCGGCGGTATCGACACCGAACGCGGCTGGGGCCACAAGGACGAGACCTGGAACGCGAAGGAAGAGCTCGCCGCCTACGGCGTCCAACCGGACTGGTTCGGCCTCGGGGACCGCGATATCGCGACCCACCTGGTGCGCACGCAGATGCTCGACGCCGGGTACTCGCTCACCGATGTCACCGCGGCACTGTGCACGCGGTGGAAGCCCGGCGTCACGCTTCTGCCCGTTTCCGACGACCGCAGCGAGACCCACGTGGTGGTCTCCGACCCGGTGCACGCCGATGCGCCCAAGCGCGCCATTCACTTCCAGGAATGGTGGGTGCGCCACCGCGCGGAGATCCCCACCGAGTCCTTCACCCATATCGGTGCGGAACAGGCGAAACCCAGCCAGCAGGCGCTCGACGCGATCGCCGGCGCGGACGCGATCATCCTCGCCCCTTCGAACCCGATCGTGTCGATCGGCGCGATCCTCGCCATCCCCGGGGTGCGCGCCGCGCTGCGCCAGGCGAAGGCACCGATCGTCGGGATCAGCCCAATCATCGGCGGCGCTCCCCTGCGCGGGATGGCCGACCGCTGCCTCGAGGTCTCCGGAATCGACACCTCCGCGGCTGCCGTGGCGCGCTGGTACGGGGCACGCTCTGGCGCCGGCCTGCTCGATGCGTGGCTCGTGGCGCCCGGCGATCACGCCGAGGTCGACGGGGTCGACGTGCGGGAAGCGCCACTGCTCATGACGACGCCGGAGCTGACCTCCGCCATGGTCGCCACAGCTCTCGAGTCCGTGGGCTGCGCGCCGTGAGCGAGCACGCCGCCACCGGTCCGATCGAGATCTGGGCCCCCGACGGGTTGCCCGATTTCCGGCCGGGCGACGACCTCGCGGGCGCGCTCGCGCGCGTCCTGCAAGCCGCGCCGCAGGGTCTCGCCGACGGCGACATCGTCGTGCTCACCTCGAAGGTGCTCTCGAAGGTCGAGGGCCGGCTCGTTCCCGCCCCCTCAGACCCGGAGGCCCGAGATGCGTTGCGCCGGCGATTGATCGATCAGGAGACGGTGCGCGTCGTCGCGCAAATTAAACGGACACTTATCACCGAGAACCCGCTCGGGATCGTGCAGGCGGCCTCGGGAGTGGACGGCTCAAACGTCGCCGCCGACGAGATCGCACTGCTGCCTGTGGACCCCGACGGCTCGGCCCGCGCGCTCGCCGCCTCGCTCGCCGAGATCACCGGGCGCAGGGTCGGCGTGCTCGTCACCGACACCATGGGGCGCGCGTGGCGCACCGGCCAGACCGATGCTGCGATCGGCGCCGCCGGGGTCACCGTCCTCGCCGGGTACGCCGGGATGGTCGATGCCGCCGGGAACGAACTGTTCGTCACCGAGATCGCCGTGGGCGACGAACTCGCCGCGGCAGCGGACCTGGCGAAGGGAAAGACCGGCGCGCGCCCGGTCGCCGTGGTCCGCGGCTGCGCACACTTGGTGACGGGAACCGCGACGTCATCGGGGGCCGGGGAACTGATCCGCGAAGCCGGGTACGACCTGTTCCGCCTCGGCACCAACGAGGCGCTCGCGGCCGGCCGCGCCGAGGCCGTGCCCGCCCGGCGCTCGGTGCGCGAGTTCGCCGCCGATCCCGTGCCGGCGGAGCTGCTCGAGCAGTGCGTCGCCGACGCGCTCACCGCGCCCGCGCCGCACCATTCCCACCCCGTCCGCTTCGTCAGGGTTGCGGGCGCGCGGCGTACCGCGCTGCTCGACGCAATGGCCGCGGCATGGGAGGAGGACCTGCGCGCCGACGGGTTCTCCGCGGACCAGCGCGCCGGGCGGATGGCCCGCGGGGACATCCTGCGGCGCTCCCCCGAGCTCGTCCTGGCGTTCATCTGTGACGACGCCGGTCCGCATCAGTACCCGGATGCGCGGCGCGCGGCGTGCGAGGTGACGATGTTCACCGTCGCGGGCGGCGCCGCCGTGCAGTCCCTGCTCATCGCACTCGCCGCGCGCGGGCTCGGATCCTGCTGGGTCGGTTCGACGATCTTCGCCGCAGAGGTCTGCCGCGCCGAACTCGACCTGCCGGCGAGTTGGCGGCCACTGGGCGCGGTCGCCGTGGGCTACCCCGCCGAACCCGTGCCGGAGCGCCCGCCCGCCGGAGCGGGCGAGTACTACATGTCCGTGGAGTAGCGGATCCCGCCGTCGGGGATCTCGACCCCAGGCCACACGCGGGCGCCGCGCAACAGCTCGCAGCGCGCGCCGATATCGGCACCGTCGCCGATGACGCCGTCGCGGACGAGCGCCCGCGGGCCGATACGGGCGCCGAAGCCCACGATCGACCTCTCGACGACGGCGCCGGCCTCGATTTTGGCGCCCTCGAACACGACCGCGCCGTCGAGCCGCGCGCCGGCGCCGATCTCGGCGCCGCGTCCCACGACGGTCCCGCCGATGAGGACCGCGCCGGCGGCGATGCCTGCGCCCTCGTGGACCAGCGATTCGCCCTTCGCATCGGGCAGCGCAGGCGACGGCGCGATTCCGCGCACGAGGTCGGCCGAACCGCGCACGAAGTCCTCCGGGGTGCCCATGTCGCGCCAGTAGGCGGAATCGACGTGAGCGAACACGCGACGGCCGTCGGCGATGAGCTTGGGGAACACCTCACGCTCGACCGACACCGGCACGCCTGCTGGGATCTCGTCGATCACCTCGCGCTGGAAGACGTAGGTGCCCGCGTTGATCTGGTCGGTCGGCGGGTCCTGGGTCTTCTCGAGGAACTGCTCGACGCGACCGTTCTCGTCGGTCATCACGCAGCCGAAGGCGCGCGGGTCGGCGACGCGAACCAGGTGCATGGTGACGTCGGCGGAGTTCTTCTCGTGGGTGTCGAGCACCTGGCGCAGATCGGTACCCCCGAGCACGTCCCCGTTGAACACCATGATCGTGTCCGCAGTGAGCGCGTCGGCGACGTTGCGAATACCGCCGCCGGTGCCCAGCGGCTCGTCCTCGACGACGTAGGCGATCTCAAGGCCGAGCTCCGACCCGTCACCGAAATGCTCCTCGAATACCTCCGCCTTGAACGAGGTTCCGAGCACCACGCGGTCGATACCCGCCGCCTTGATGCGCGCGAGCAGGTGCGTGAGAAATGGTAGTCCCGCGGTCGGCAGCATCGGCTTGGGCGCTGAGATCGTCAGCGGCCGCAGGCGCGTGCCCTTTCCTCCGACGAGAACGACGGCCTCGGTGGTGCTCATGTTCGTCCCTTCGAAATTCCCTAGATCTATCTCGTCACGCGCTGCGCCGCGCGCAGAGCGACCCGCTGACGCAGGCGGAGCCCCAGCCACAGCGCCCACCGCAGCGGCGCGAGAAGCGGCCCGGGGAGACGGTCCGCTTGGAAGCGGTAGGCGCTCTCGTGATGCGCCGGCAGCATCTTCTCCGGCACCGCCTTGGCGGCGTGGCCCTGATCATGGTGGATCACGGCGTCAGGCACGTAGACATTATCCCAGCCGGCGCGGTGCAGCCGGTCTCCGAGATCGGTGTCCTCGAAATACATGAAGTAGCGCTCGTCGAAACCGCCGACTGCTTCGAACGCCTCCCGCCGGATGAGCAGGCACGAACCCGACAGCCAGCCGGCGAGGCGCTCGTGGTCCATCTCCTCGCCCTGGCGGTAATCCCTCGACCACGGATTGGCGGGCCACACGGTCCCGAAGATCGCGTGTCCGATGCCGCTCCGAAGGCGCGGCACCGCCCGTGCCGACGGATACGTGCTGCCATCACCCTCGACGATCCGCGGACCGAACGCCCCTCCCCGGGGGCAGCGGCGTCCGGCGTCGACAAGCGTGTCGATCGAGCCGGGCCCGAATTCGACATCCGGGTTGACGACGAGGATCCACTCGGCATCGATCCGGCCGGCGAAACCCGAAGCGGACAACCACTCGTACGCCCGGTTGATCGCGGTGCCGTAGCCGAGGTTTCCGCCTGTCGGGAAGAACTCGACGTGCTCGTGCGACTCGGCCGCACGCTGCGGCGAACCGTCGGTCGAGCCGTTGTCGGCACAGACGACGATCGTGTCGAGCGAGGTCGCTTTTCCGATCGAGTCGATCAGCGCCTCCAGGTGCTTTCCTGGAGAAAAAGTCACGGTTATCACTGCAAGGCGTGGCGTCACGCTTGCCACCATAAAGGGCGGATACCTTATCCTTGGTATTTCACGTTGATCGCCGGGCATTCACACGGCTAGGTCGGCCACGCTCAAGCAAGAAGGAACAGATTCGTCTATGGCACTGTCACGATCCGCCAAAACGATCGGCCGCGGGGCCGCCGCAGTCGCGGCAGTGGTTTCCCTGACGGTCACCGGAGTCGGCTGGTCGATGGTGCGCAGCCTCGAATCGTCGATCGCCGAGGACAGCTCGCTCAGCTTCCACGGGGACGGCGAGGACGGCGCGGTCGACATTCTCCTCGTGGGCTCCGATACCCGCACCGATGCGCAGGGCAACCCCCTGTCCGAAGAGGATCTGCAGCTGCTGCGCACGGGCGACGAGGCGACGGACAACACGGACACGATCCTGCTCGTGCGCATCCCCAACGACGGATCCTCGGCAACCGTGCTCTCGATCCCGCGCGATACGTACATCAACAATCCCGATCTCGGTCCGACGAAGATCAACGGCGTCTACGGGCAGTCGAAAAATCAGGTCCTCGTCGACGGCGGCATTGGTGACGACCCCGAGGAGATGACCGTCAACGACGCCGGTGAGGAGATCATCGACGACTCGAAGGCCGACGACGATCTGCGCCACGAGGCGATCTCCGCCGGGCGCCAGACACTGGTCGATTCGGTCGAGGGACTCACCGGAGTGCAGGTCGACCACTACGCAGAGATCGGCCTGCTCGGCTTCGTCCTCCTCACCGACGCCGTCGGCGGCGTGGAGGTGTGCCTCAACGAGCCAGTCGACGAGCCCCTTTCGGGCGCGAAATTCCCGGCCGGGCCGCAGACCATTTCCGGTTCGGACGCGCTGAGCTTCGTGCGCCAGCGCCACGATCTGCCGGCGGGTGACCTCGACCGCATCGTCCGCCAGCAGGTGTACATGTCCCAGCTCGCGAGCCGCATCCTGTCCACGGGCACGCTCACCGACCCGGGCAAGCTGCAGGCGCTCAACAGCGCCGTGTCCCGCTCGCTCGTCATCGACCAGAACTGGGACGTCATCGACTTCGCCGTGCAGCTGCAGAACATCTCCGGCGACGACGTGAGCTTCGAGACGATACCGGTAACCGCCATCGACGCCACCGGCGCATACGGCGAGTCCGTGGTCACGGTGGACACGGATGAGGTCCATCGCTTCGTGGCCGGGTTCGGCGGGGTCGACGCCGCGGCAGCGGCGTCCGAGGAGGCAAAGGCCGCCGGGCTCGAAGTCGACCCCGGCCAGGTCACCGTCGACGTCGTCAATGCGACGTGGATGGACGGCCTCGCCGACGACGTGCAGCAGGCGCTGACCGGCGAGGGCTACGCGCCGGGCGAGCTTCTCAGCGAGCCCGAGTCGGCCACCACCAGCCAGGTTTTCGCCGAGTCGGCAACCTCGGCCGAGGCCGAGCAGGTCTCCAAGGCGCTCGGCGGGCTGCCGATCCAGTCGGACTTCAGCCTGCCGCCGGGGACCGTGCGCGTGGTCATCGCCGATGATTACACCGGCCCACGCGCCTCGATGGGCGACGGCGGCGAGCAGGCCGGCGCCGAAGGTGGGGCCGCAGAGAGCGAGAACAACCAGGACTGGGTCCAGGCCTCCGGCAGCGAGCTCCCGCCGGAGATCGCCGAGCGGCCGAAGTTCGACGCGACCCAGAACGTCCCCTGCGTCAACTAGCTCGCTGCGCCCGGTAGCGCCGTAGGGCTGCCGGCTCCGCCCGGCGGGTGCATCGCGTCCGTTACCATCGCGACCATGACGCTTACCGACGATCTCCTCGCCGCACGCATGGCCGCGGACCCGGCCGCGCCGCTCATCACCCACTACGACGCGGCGGAGGATTCGCGCATCGAATTATCGGTCGTGACGTCGCTGAACTGGGCCGCCAAGATCGCCGGATTCCTCCGTGACGGCCTCGGCGCGCTCCCCGGTGACGAGGTCGCCATCGACTTGTCGCCGCATTGGCTGTCCGCCGCGATCCCACTGGGCATCTGGTGGGCCGGGTGCGGCGCGCGCCTCGCCGGCTCCGCCGCAGAACACTCCACCCATGACGGCGGAGATGCCGGTTCCGACCCGGTCGCCACAATTTGCACGATCGACAGACTGGACGCCCACGACGACGCCGACGAGCTCTACGTCGCCGGGCTCGACGCGTTCGCGATGGCCCCACTCGACCTCCCGCCGGGAGTCTCCTCGCTCGTGTCCGAGGCGCGGGTCTTCCCCGACTCTTTCGCCCCGTCCCCCGGGGCCGGGGCTCAGCGCCCGCTGGGGTGGATCGATAGCTCCGCCGTCATCCAGCGACCTGGTCGGGTGTTGAGCGTGGACCCGGGAACCGCCGAGCTGGTCGAGACCTTGGTGGGCACGTTCGCCGCGGGCGGCTCGCTGGTACTCGCCACGGCCGGGCCCACAGACGACGCCGCCCGGACGTCGTGGCTGGACGACATCCGGGCGGCGGAGAAAGTCGACGGTTAGTCGCCGACAGTTGCGGGCGGGTCTTACTTGCCGATGACCTGGCGGGCCATGACCATGCGGCAGATCTGGTTGGTGCCCTCGTAGATCTGGGTGATCTTCGCGTCGCGCATCATCCGCTCGACCGGGAAGTCACGGGTGTAGCCGGCGCCGCCGAAGAGCTGGACCGCGTCGGTGGTGACCTGCATGGCGACATCGGAGGCGAAGGTCTTCGACGCGGCGGCCATGAAGCCGAGCTTCTGGTTGCCGGGCGCGTAGCCGCGCTCGGCGTTCGCTGCGGCGGTGTAGACCATGAGGCGCGCAGCCTCGATCTTCATCGCCATGTCGGCGAGCATGAACTGGGTGTTCTGGAAGTCCGAGATGGACTGGCCGAACTGCTTGCGGTCCTTGGTGTACTCGATCGCCGCGTCGAGGGCGCCCTGGGCGATACCGAGGGCCTGCGCACCGATGGTGGGACGCGTGTGGTCGAGGGTGCGCAGGGCCGTCTTGAAGCCGGTGCCCTCCTCGCCGAGGATGCGGTCGCCGGGGATGCGGACGTCCTCGAAGTACAGCTCCGCGGTGGGCGAGCCCTTGATGCCGAGCTTCTTCTCGGTCTTGGACACGCCGAAGCCCTCGTCGTCCTTGTTGACCAGGAACGCGGAGATACCGCTGGCGCCCTTATCGGGATCGGTGACGGCCATGACGGTGTACCAGGTGGACTTGCCGCCGTTGGTGATCCACGCCTTGTTGCCGTTGAGGATCCAGTCGTCACCATCCTTGCGGGCGCGGGTGCGCATCGAGCCGGCGTCGGAGCCCGCCTCGCGCTCGGACAACGCGTAGGAGGCCATCTTGCCCTCGGCGATCTCGGGCAGAACCTGCTTCTTCAGGTCCTCGCCGCCGTTGAGGATGAGGCCCATCGTGCCGAGCTTGTTCACCGCGGGAATGAGCGACGAGGAACCGCAGACGCGGGCAACTTCCTCGATGACGATGCACGTGGCGACCGAGTCGGCGCCCTGGCCCCCGTACTCCTCGGGAACGTGGACGGCGTTGAAGCCGGAGGCGTTGAGAGCGTCGAGCGCCTCCTGCGGGAAGCGCTCCTGCTCGTCGACGTCCGCGGCGTGCGGCGCGATTTCCTTTTCGGCCAGCGCGCGGATCGCCTCGCGGAGCGCCTCGTGCTCCTCGGCGGGTTGAAAGAGATCGAAATCCGGGTTACCAGACACTCTGGTTCCTCCTAATCGAGTTAATGTTCGTTACCTAATGCTAACCGGTGCTCAGCCCAGTAGGCGACGGCGCAGCGCCTCGTCCTTCTCGTGCACCTTCTGTTCGAGGTCGCTCTGGAAGGCGCGCATGCGGCGCTGCAATTCGGGGTCGGACGCCGCGAGAATCCGCACGGCGAGCAGGCCCGCGTTCTTCGCGCCACCGATGGATACCGTTGCCACTGGCACGCCCGAGGGCATCTGCACGATCGACAGCAGCGAGTCCATCCCGTCGAGCTTGGCCAGAGGGACGGGGACTCCGATCACGGGCAGCGGCGTCGCAGCGGCGACCATGCCCGGCAGGTGCGCGGCGCCGCCCGCACCGGCGATGATGACCTGCACTCCCCTGTCCGCTGCGGTCTCGGCGTAGTCGAGCATCTTCCGGGGCGTGCGGTGCGCGGAGACGACGCCGACCTCGAAGGGCACCTCGAACTCGAGCAGCGCCTGCGCCGCGTCCTCCATGACCGGCCAATCCGAATCGCTGCCCATGATGAGCCCGACACGGGGCCTGCGCGCGTTCGGGTCGCGTTCGACCAGCGACTGCTGGCTCAGTTCCTGATGGCTACTACTCACAACTGCTCCTTAGCTCGTGCGGGTGAATTCGCCTGCGGGCGCGCCCTCGTGCGGGTCCCAACCGTCGGCCCACGTCGCGGTCGCGAGCCAGTAGGAGGCGAGGTCGGCGACGGCGCGGGTTTCGCCGAGGGTCTCCGGGCCCACATCGCTTCCCACCACGTTGACGTGACCGAGCTTGCGGCCCGGCCGCTCTTCCTTGCCGTAGAGATGCACCTTGACGTGCGGGAAACGGGCACCCAGGTGGTGGACGCGTTCGTCCATGCTCATCGTCGGGGTCTGATCGGCGCCGAGCACGTTGGCCATCACCGTGAGCGGGACGAGCGGGAGCGTGGAACCGAGCGGGTAGTCGAGCACCGCGCGCAGGTGCTGCTCGAACTGCGAGGTGATCGCGCCGTCCTGCGTCCAGTGCCCGGAATTGTGGGGGCGCATGGCGAGTTCGTTTACGAGGATCCCGGGAGTGCCGTCCTGGCCGACGTACTCGAAGAGCTCGACGGCGAGCACCCCGGTGACACCGAGCTCGCCGGCGATCGTGAGCGCCAGCGCGTGCGCCTGCGTCCGCATCTCGTCGGACAGTTCCGGCGCGGGCGCGATGACCGTGTGGCAGATGCCCCCCTGCTGGATGGTCTCCACGACCGGCCAAACCGCGCCCTGTCCGAATGGCGAGCGCGCGACGAGGGCGGAAAGCTCGCGGCGCCAGAACACCCGCTGCTCAACCATGAGCGGCACCCCGGCCGCGAGCTGCTCGGCCGTGATCGCGTGGGCGTCTTCCACGCTGGTGAGCATCCACACGCCCTTGCCGTCGTATCCGCCCCGGCACGCCTTGAGCACGGCGGTGCCGCCGTTCTCGGTGAGGAAGCGAACCGCATCTTCGGGGGATTCCACGGGCGCGAACGCCGGGACCGGCGCGCCGAGCTCGGCGAGGCGCCTTCGCATGACGAGCTTGTCCTGCGCGTGCAGCAGCGCCTGCGGCGGCGGTTGCACGTTGACGCCGGACGCCACGAGCTCGGCCAGGTGTTCCTGGGGCACGTGCTCGTGGTCGAAGGTGACGACGTCACACCCGGAGGCGAAGCGCTGAAGATCGCCCGCCGAGTCGAAGGAACCGAGAACCACGTCCGGGGTCGACTGCGCCGAGGATTCGCTCTCTGACGCGGCGAGGACGCGGAGCGACTGCCCGAGCGCGAGCGCCGCCGGTTGGGTCATCCGTGCGAGCTGGCCGCCGCCGATCATTCCCACGACCGGCATCCCCAGGGGATTGCGGCGCGCGGCGGACGACTGCGTAGGGGCACTGGCGGGATCGCTGGAAGAAGTCACGCCGCCCATTTTCGCACGTTCTCCCGGCCGCGCGCCGCCGCTACCCCGCACGGGCTAGCGCAACGGCCTGCGCACCGGCGCGACGAGCTGGTAGAGCACCTCGTGAACTGCGGAAACGCTGGGCAGGTTGGGAAACTCGAAGTAGTCCCCCGTCGCCGTTTCTACGATCAGCGTGCCCGTACCGAAGACCCTGTCCGACATCGTGTGCCTGTACTGCACCGCGTTGACGCGACCAAGAGGCATCTCGAAACGGTTCTTGCTCACGATCCCCGATCGCCCGACGAGGCGTTGGTCGGTGACGACGAAAACCTGGCTGCGCCAGCGCATCCACGGCACCACCGTGAACCGCAGCACGACGAGAAGATAAAGGACCGCGATGACGACGATGATGGGGGTGAAAGTATCTCCGCCGTCATACGCCGGTGCTTGTAACTCGGCGAAACCTCCGGCGAGCCCGGCGATCCCCGCGCCGATGACGGCGACGAGGGAGGGGCGCACCAGGCCGCGCCAATGCGGCCTCGTCTCGATGAGGACGTGCTCCGGCGGGCGGTCCGGACGAAAGGGAAGACGCATCGCGCCCCTAGTACCCGCTGCCGCGCCGCACGTGGTGCACGTCCCCCGCTGCTACGACGAACGGCTCGTCGCCGCCGGCCGTGTCGACCACGAGCTGGCCGGAGCGGTCAACCCTTGTGGCGGTGCCCGTCTTGGTCTCTCCGCCGGGCAGCTCGACCCGCACGTCCTGCCCGACGGTGGAGCAGGCGTCGATGTACTCGTAATACAGCTCATCGGAGATGACCGACCCCGAGCCGCGCTCGCAAGCGCGCCACTGGTCGTGGCGGACGGCGAGCGCGCGCAAGAGTTCCTTCGCCACGATGAGCCGGTCCGCGGGATCAAGACCCTGCGCCGCGCGTTCGAGGTCGATAGAGGTGGCATGCGGCACCGGCAACTCCTCGGTGCGCAGCGAGACGTTGAGCCCGACGCCTACGACGATCGCGGGAAGCGACATCGAATACACGCCCTCGGCGGGGACCGTGGTCATCTCCACGAGGATTCCGGCGATCTTGCGCGCCGCGACGCCGTCCCCGACCATGACGTCGTTCGGCCACTTCAGCGACGCCTCAAGCCCCGCGCTGCCCGCGAGCGCATCGCGCACCGCGAGCCCGGTGACCAGCGGCAGCCAACCGAAGAGATCGGGGTGGATCGCCCCCGGGCGAATCAACACCGACAGCGCGACCTGGCTGCCCGCAGGAGCCGTCCACGACCGCCCGGAGCGGCCGCGGCCGGAGCTCTGGAACTCGGCGATGAGCGCAGAGCGGTCCCCGTCCCCCGTCGACGCGTATTCGAGGAGCGCGGCGTTGGTGGAGCCGATCTCCTCCACCACGCGGACCTCCGAGTAATCGGCGAGCGGGCCGTCGACGAGAGCCGAACGAAGCTCGGCTTCACGCAGCGGGGGCCTGGAGATGTCGTTGAACACGCCCCCAGCCTAGTGCGCAAGCCCGACACGCGGAGTGCGGTACCGCGCACCCGGTGTGTTCCACAGTTGATTCCCTTCCGCTCGGGGCGGCGACAACGGCCCCAACTGGGATTACAGAAAGATAACATTGCAATGCCGGAGAATGATCGCGGCGAACGTAGAGGTTCATCTCCACGCCGACCGCGTCAACCGATAGAGTCGACAACATGACGATTGCCTCACAACCGGATGAGGGTGGCCAGGACGCCCCTATTGACATCCACACGACAGCCGGAAAACTGGCGGACCTTCGGCGCCGGCTCGACGAGGCCCACGCCCCGATGGGGCAGGCCGCGATCGACAAGGTGCACGACAAGGGCCTGATGACGGCGCGCGAGCGGATCGAGAATCTTCTCGATTCCGGTTCGTTCGTCGAGATCGACGCGCTAGCAAAGCACCGCTCGCAGAACTTCGGTCTCGCCGAGCGCCGGCCGACCGGCGACGGCGTGGTCACCGGCTACGGCACGATCGACGGACGCGAGGTGTGCGTGTTCTCGCAGGACGCGTCGGTGTTCGGCGGCGCCCTCGGCGAGGTGTACGGCGAGAAGATCGTCAAAGTTATGGACCTCGCGCTCAAGACCGGCCGTCCGATGATCGGCATCAACCACGGCGCCGGCGCGCGCATCCAGGAAGGCGTGGTCTCCCTGGGCCTGTACGGGGAGATTTTCCACCGCAACGTCCAGTCCTCCGGCGTGATCCCGCAGGTGTCCATCATCATGGGCCCCTCCGCCGGCGGCCACGTCTACTCCCCCGCGCTCACCGACTTCACGGTGATGGTCGACGGCAGCTCGAATATGTTCGTCACCGGCCCCGACGTGATCAAGACGGTGACCGGTGAACAGGTCACCCAGGAGGAGCTCGGCGGCGCGGCGACGCACATGTCCAAGTCCGGTGTGTCCCACTACACCGCAGAGGACGAGCAGGACGCGCTCGACTACGTTCGCGATCTCCTCGGTTACCTGCCGTCGAACAACCGCGCGGAGGCGCCGCGTTATGAGGCCTTCGTCCACGAGGGCCCGATCGAGGACGGCCTCACCGAGTCCGATCTCGAGCTGGACACGCTCGTTCCGGATTCGTCGAACGCGCCGTACGACATGCACACCGTCATCGACCACATCGTCGACGACGAGGAGTTCCTGGAGGTCCAGGCCGGCTACGCCCAGAACGTCGTCGTCGGCTTCGGCCGTGTCGAGGGCCGCTCCATCGGTATCGTCGCCAACCAGCCGACCCAGTACGCGGGCTGCCTCGATATCAAGGCCGCCGAGAAGGCCGCACGTTTCGTGCGTACCTGCGACGCGTTCAACGTACCGATCGTCACCCTCGTCGACGTGCCCGGCTTCCTGCCCGGTACCGATCAGGAGTTCAACGGCATCATCCGCCGTGGCGCGAAGCTGCTCTACGCCTACGGCGAAGCGACGGTCGGCAAGATCACCGTCATCACGCGCAAGGCATACGGTGGCGCCTATGACGTGATGGGTTCCAAGCACATGGGAGCCGACGTCAACCTCGCGTGGCCGACCGCCGAGATCGCCGTGATGGGCGCCTCCGGCGCCGTCGGGTTCGTGTATCGCAAACAGATCAAGGACGCCGAGGCTGCCGGTGAGGACGTCGCCGCCAAGCGCCTCGAGCTGCAGCAGGAGTACGAGGACACCCTCGTCAACCCGTACGTCGCGGCAGAGCGGGGCTACATCGACGCCGTCATCCCGCCGTCACATACCCGTCTGCAGATCGCCCAGGGCCTTCGACTGCTCGACCGTAAGGTCGTGCCGGTTCCGGCTCGCAAACACGGGAACATTCCGCTGTGAGCGCGGCGCAGAACTCCCCGCAGCAGCACGGCGCGGCCTCGCCGTACTTCGAGATCGTGGGCGGCAATCCCACCGCGGAGCAGGTCGGCATTCTTACTGCCGTCTTCGCTCTGTCCGAGGGCAATGCGCAGATCGCTGCGCGCAACCCCTCGCCGGGTATCCGCAACGACTGGGGTCTGGCCGCCGAAAAGACCCGTGGCGTGTTCTGGAATTCCACGTCCTCGTTCCTCGATTCGAAGCACCTCTGACGCTCGGCCTATGACCACCGTTTTCGTTCTCGCCTCCGCCTCCCCGTCCCGCCTGGGCCTTCTGCGCTCAGGGGGGATCTCGCCGCGGGTGATCCCGTCCGCTGTGGACGAGGACCAGATCGTCTCGCAGCTGCCTGCGGACCTTGCCGACGAGCAGGTAGTCACCGAGCTCGCCAGTGCCAAGGCGCACGCCGTTGCCGCCGAGCACGCAACCGCTCTCGCCCGGGAAACCGGCGCCGAGCGCATCTACGTACTCGGTTGCGATTCGATGCTGCTCGCAGAAGGCGAATTGCTCGGCAAGCCGCACACGGTGGAGCGCGCATGGGAGCGGTGGCAGTCCATCCGAGGCAAGTCCGCGCACCTGATCACCGGCCACGCATTGGCGGAGGTCGCGATCGACGGGCCCGGCCCGCACGCGAATACCGGCGTCGGGCGGGTGATCACCGAATGGTCGACGACCACTGTGCACTTCGGCACCCCTTCGGACCGCGACCTCCGCGCGTACCTCGAGACGGGCGAACCTCTCGAGTGCGCCGGCGCGTTTACGCTTGAGGCGATGGGCGCATGGTTCATCGACGCGATCGAAGGCGACCCCTCGGGCGTGATCGGCGTGTCTCTGCCGCTGCTTCGCCGCATGTTGGACCGCGTCGGGGTCTCGGTGTCCGAACTCTGGGATCCAGAACTAGCGGGGGCCGCGGCCGCCGGCGGGCAGCCGCCTCCGCCGTCATGACGATTTTTCGTAAACCATCGCGCCGGGCGCGATACAAGTAATGCATCGATCTTTTACACTTTCCACGACCATTCAAAGCCAGGAGATATAACGTGCCGTCCCACGCAAGCAAAACCATTAGCAAGGTCTTGGTCGCCAACCGCGGTGAGATTGCAGTGCGCGTCGTACGCGCCTGCAAGGACGCGGGACTGGCAAGCGTCGCCGTGTACGCCGAGCCGGACGCTAACGCGCCGTTCGTGCAGATCGCCGACGAAGCCTTCGCTCTCGGGGGCCAGACCTCGGCCGAGTCGTACCTGGTGATCGACAAGATCATCGACGCCGCGAAGAAGTCCGGCGCGGATGCAATCCACCCGGGCTACGGCTTCCTGTCGGAGAACGCCGACTTCGCGCAGGCCGTCATCGACGCGGGGATCATCTGGATCGGCCCGCCGCCGTCCGCGATTCGCGACCTCGGCGACAAGGTGACCGCACGCCACATCGCAGAACGCGCCAATGCCCCGATGGCCGCAGGCACGAAGGACCCGGTCTCGGGCGCGGACGAGGTCGTCGAGTTCGCCAAGCAGTACGGCGTGCCCGTCGCGATCAAGGCCGCGTTCGGCGGCGGTGGGCGAGGCATGAAGGTCGCCCATACGATCGAGGAGATCCCGGACCTCTACGAGTCCGCCACGCGTGAGGCCGTCGCCGCGTTCGGCCGAGGCGAGTGCTTCGTCGAGCAGTACCTCGACAAGGCCCGCCACGTCGAGGCCCAGGTCATCGCCGACCAGCACGGCAACGTGATCGTCGCCGGTACCCGTGACTGCTCGCTGCAGCGCCGCTTCCAGAAGCTCGTCGAGGAAGCCCCGGCGCCGTTCCTCACGGACGACCAGCGCAACCGAATCCACGAGTCCGCGAAGGCCATCTGCCGTGAGGCCGGCTACTACGGCGCGGGCACGGTCGAGTACCTGGTGCAGGGCGACACGGTCTCGTTCCTCGAGGTCAACACCCGCCTCCAGGTCGAGCACCCCGTCACCGAGGAGACCGCGGGTATCGACCTCGTGCACCAGCAGTTCAAGATCGCAGAGGGCGAGAAGCTCGAGTTCACCGAGGACCCGACCCCGCGCGGCCACGCCTTCGAATTCCGCATCAACGGCGAGGACGCCGGACGCGGCTTCCTTCCCGCCCCCGGCAAGATCACGACGTACGTAGAGCCTGCCGGCCCGGGCGTCCGGATGGACTCGGGTGTGCGCGAGGGAGACGAGATCGGCGGCCAGTTCGACTCGATGCTCGCCAAGCTCATCGTGTGGGGCGAGAACCGCGACGCCGCGCTCGCCCGCGCCGCCCGCGCCCTCGACGAGTACAAGGTCGAGGGGTTGGCGACGGTCATCCCGTTCCACCGCCACATCGTGTCGAACCCGGCGTTCCAGGGTGACGGCAAGTCGTTCGACGTCTACACCAAGTGGATCGAGACCGACTGGAACAACGAGATCGAGCCGTTCTCCGGCGGCGCCCCTGCCGGCGAGGACGAGCAGACCCCGCGCAAGTCCGTGGTTGTCGAGGTCGACGGTCGCCGCGTCGAGGTGACCCTCCCGGGCGACCTCGCCTTCGGTGGCGCCGCCGGTGGCAACATCCGCAAGAAGGCCAAGTCCCGCACCCGCAAGGCCGCGGCCGGCGCCTCGGCTTCCGGCGACGCCGTGACCGCACCGATGCAGGGCACCGTGGTCAAGGTCGCCGTGGAGGAGGGCCAGGAGGTCGCCGCCGGTGACCTGGTCGCCGTGCTCGAGGCGATGAAGATGGAGAACCCGGTGACCGCGCACAAGGACGGCAAGGTCGAGTCGATCAGCGTCGAAGCCGGCGCGGCCGTCTCTCAGGGAACCGCGATCTGCGAGATCAAGTAACTCGTCAATCGATCCCACGCGCGCAGGCGCCGCGGGCAGGGCCACACCGCCTCGCCCCCGGCGCCTGCCGCCATTTTTCCCTCGCCACGAACAGGAACGACGTTGGAACCAATTGAAGTGAATGCCGGCGGCTTCTACCTGCGCGCGCTGCGCGTCGACGAACGGATCGACGACACCGCGGCGGTCGGCTCGATACTCGAGCTGAGCCCGGAACGCGCGCTCGCGCGCATCGACGAATTCACGCGCGGCTGGGCCGAGGAGACGGAGCTGTCCTGGGCCGTGTGCGAGCAGACCGACGTCACGTGCCTCGCGATCATCACCTATGACGTCGGACGAGACGATCTCGCCCTGGCCGCCTCCCCCGGCCACGCAGAACCGGACGAGGAGTTCGCCGGCCCCTTCGCGGCGATCGAACGTTTCGTCGTCGCTACTTACCGGCAGGATGAATAGACGACTCCACGAGCGAGGTGCGCGCCTCCGGGGCGCTGCGCAGTAGCGCGTCCGCCTCGTTGTCGTCGGCCGAGGACTGCGACATCAGCTCCGCCACCACGCGCTCGCGGTACAGCTGGGCCTCGGAGTCGATCATCTCCTGCGACCAGCCGAGCTCGTAGCCCATGATCTCCGCGACCCGCTGCGCGCTCTCCGAGCCGCGGTGCGAGCACTCCATCGACACGCGCGTGCGGCGTACGAGGACGTCCTCGACGTGGAGCGCGCCCTCGCGGGCGGCTGCGTAGGCGACTTCGGCCTCGAGGTACATCTCCGCGCCGATCAGCGGCGTGGCCAGCTGCGGGCGCTCCTCCGCGAGTTTCATGATCTCCCCGGCGAGTGAGCCGTAGCGGTCGAGCAGTCGGCGCACGACGTCCTCGCCCACCTTCCACTGGCTCGCGAGCAGCGGGATCCGGTTGACGAGCGCGCGGTATCCGCCGGCCCCGAGAAGGGGCAACTCCGCCGTCACACTCGAACCGACGTCCTTGCCGACGAACTCGGTGATCGCATCGACGGCATCGGCCGCCATGACCCTGTAGGTGGTGTACTTGCCGCCGGCGACGACGATCATCCCGGGCGCGACGGGCAGCACGGCATGCTCGCGGGAGAGCTTGGTCGTCGAATCCGAGGTGCCCGACAGCAGCGGGCGCAGCCCGGCGTACACGCCCTGGATATCGTCGCGGGTGATGGGCTCGGCGAGCGCATTGTTGACGTGCCCGAGGATGTATTCGATGTCCGCGCTTGTCGCAGCCGGATGCGCGAGGTCGAGCTTCCAGTCCGTGTCGGTCGTGCCGATGATCCAGTGCGCACCCCACGGGATGATGAACAGCACGGATTTCTCGGTGCGCAGGATGAGCGCAGCAGAGGAGTCGATCTTCTCGCGGGCGACGACGATGTGCACGCCCTTCGACGCCCGTACGCGCAGCCCGGAGTCCGATCCGGCGAGCGTCTGGAGCTGGTCGGTCCACACTCCTGTCGCGTTGATTACCGCGCTGGCTCGGGTCTCGATCTCGTCGCCAGTTTCGGTATCGCGCAGCCGCACCCCGCGCACCCGCTCCCCGTCGCGCAGGAACCCGACGACCTCGGTCGAGTTGCGGACGATCGCGCCAAAATGCGCGGCGGTGCGCGCGAGGGTCAGGGTGTGGCGCGCGTCGTCGACGAGCGTGTCCCAGTAGCGGATCCCGCCGACGAGAACGCCGTCGCGCAGGCCCGGGGCAACGCGCATCGCGCCGGCCTTGCTGTAGTGCTTCTGCGCCGGGACGCTTTTCGCCCCGCCCATGACGTCGTACAGCACGAATCCCGCGGCCATGTAGGGGCGCTCCCAGATCCTGTGCGTAAGCGGGAAGAGGAATTCCAGCGGCTTGACCAGGTGAGGCGCGATGCGACTCATCGACAATTCGCGCTCGTGCAAAGCCTCGGCGACGAGCCCGAAATCGAGCTGCTCGAGGTAACGCAGCCCTCCGTGGAACATCTTCGACGAGCGCGAGGAGGTGCCGGCCGCGAAGTCCCGCGCCTCGACGAGCGCGACCCGCAGGCCACGCGAGGCCGCGTCGAGCGCCGCGCCCGCGCCGACCACTCCGCCCCCGATGACCAGCACATCGAACTCTTCCGAGCGCAGCCGCGACCAGGCATTCTCGCGCTGTGCCGGAGACAGGTCGGCGCTGTCGAACAACGGAGCGGAACCAGATGGCATCGCTTATATCTCCCAGGGAGGTTGACGGCGCCGCACCCCGCGGCGCTTGCCGGTGGCTAACAGGAAATCGACTCCTGCAAGCGCTCTAAGTCCACGATACGACTATCTGCGCGGTGGATCGAAGAGTTCACCGGAAAACGTCGCCGGGAACCTGGTCCCCGGCGGCCCCCTTGGGCGATAGTGTGAGGCACGTGTCAGCCAATTCATACGTTCTCGCACTCGATCAGGGCACGACGTCGTCGCGCGCGATCATCTTCGACCGGGACAGCGTGCCGGTTCGCGGCTCCACCACGCAGCTCGAACACTCGCAGATCTTCCCCCACCCCGGCTGGGTCGAGCACGACCCACTGGAGATCTGGCGCAACGTACGTTCGGCGATGACCGAGGCGCTCATGCGCTCGGACCTCACCCCTTCGGAGATCTCGGCGATCGGGATCACCAATCAGCGCGAGACGACGGTGGTCTGGGACCGTGCCACCGGCGAGCCCGTCTACAACGCGATCGTCTGGCAGGATGTGCGCACCGGCGAGATCTGCGATCGCCTCGCCGAGACGATCTCGGGCGGCGAGGATCGGGTCCGTGAGATCACCGGGCTGCCGATCTCGACGTATTTCTCCGGCCCCAAGGTGCGGTGGATTCTCGACAACGTCCCGGGCGCCCGCGAGCGGGCCGAGGCCGGGGAGCTCGCGTTCGGCACCATCGATTCGTGGCTCGTATTTCGGCTTACCAGCACCTCGAGCAGAAGCGGCGGGCCGGCCGGCTCCGGCGATCCCGACCACATCTGCGACGTCACCAACGCCTCGCGAACCATGCTCATGGACCTCGAAACCCTCGAGTGGTCCGAGGAGATGTGCTCGGCACTCGGCATCCCCTCCTCGATGCTGCCGCGGATCGTGCCCTCCTCCGGCGAACTCGCGACCGTCGCCCCTGGACGAATCTTCGCGGGCACTCCCGTGTGCGGCATCCTCGGCGACCAGCAGGCGGCCATGTTCGGGCAGACGTGTTTTGACGCCGGAGAAGCGAAGAATACCTACGGCACCGGAAACTTCCTGCTCCTGTCGACGGGCACCGAGCGGCAACGATCCTCGCACGGCCTCATCACCACCGTCGCCTACCAGCGCGACGGCGAGGACCCCCGCTACGCGCTCGAGGGGTCCATCGCCGTGACCGGTTCTCTTGTGCAGTGGCTGCGCGACAACCTCGGCATCATCTCCACCTCCGCAGAGGTCGAGAAGCTCGCCGAGTCGGTGGAGGACAACGGGGACTGCTACCTCGTGCCCGCTTTCTCGGGCCTACTCGCCCCACGCTGGCGGCCCGACGCACGAGGCGCACTCGTCGGCCTGACCAGGTTCAACTCCGCCGGGCACATCGCCAGAGCCGCGCTCGAGGCGACGGCATATCAGACCCGAGAGGTCGTCGAGGCGATGGTCGCCGACGCCGGGCACGCGGCCACCGAGATGCGCGTGGACGGCGGGATGGTCTTCAACGAGCTGCTCATGCAGTTCCAGGCGGACATCTGCGACCTGGAGGTCGTGCGCCCGCAGATCACCGAGACGACCGCGCTCGGCGCCGCCTACGCGGCGGGTCTCGCGGCCGGGGTGTGGAACTCGACCGACGAGCTGCGGGGGCTGTGGCGCGAGGACAAGCGCTGGGCCCCGCAGATGGACGACGAAAACCGCACGCGGCTATGGGACCGCTGGAACAAGGCGGTCGAGCGTACCTTCGACTGGGCTTAGGCCTCCCAGGCGCACGTGTGCCACGACCACGTGGGTGGCGCGGCGCCTCCGGCGTCATACCTGGAATGACGCCGGGCTAGTCCAGATCGTCGTGGCGCATGAGGTGGCGCGCGGCCTCGGTCACCGATCCCGACATCGAGGGATATACGGAGAACGAGGCGGCGATGTCGGACACGGTGAGCTGATTGCGCACGGCGACCGAGATCGGCAGGATCAGCTCGGAGGCGGTAGGCGCGACGACGACGCCGCCGATCACCACGCCCGAGGCGGGGCGGCAGAAGAGCTTGACGAATCCGCGGCGCACCGAGCGCATCTTCGCGCGCGGGTTGCCGGAGAGCGGGAACACCTCGACGCGGGCGGGGACCTCGCCGGATTCGATCTGCGCGTGCGAGATGCCGACGGTGGCGATCTCCGGGCGGGTGAACACCGCGGAGGCGACGGTGCGCAGCTTGATCGGGCTCACGCCCTCGCCGAGCGCGTGGTACATCGCGATGCGCCCCTGCATCGCGGCGACCGAGGCCAGCGGGAACAGGTCGGTGCAGTCGCCGGCGGCGTAGATGTTGGGCGCCGAGGTACGGGAGACACGGTCGACGGGGATGTGCCCGCTCTTGAGCGGCTTGATCCCCACGTTCTCCAGGCCCAGGTCCTGGGTGTTCGGGATCGAGCCGACGCACATCAGCGCGTGCGAGCCCTTCACGGTGCGCCCGTCGGACAGCCGCACGATGATCCCGTCCTCGTGGTGTTCGACGACGTCGGCGCGCGCATGTTTGACCAGCGAGACTCCCCGCTCCGACAGTGCCTCCTCGAGCACGAGCGCGGCGTCGGCGTCCTCATGCGGGAGCACACGGTCGCGGCTCGACACCATCGTCACCTTGACGCCGACCTCCGTGAATGCGGAGACGAACTCGGCGCCCGTCACACCCGAACCGACGACGACGAGATGCGAAGGCAGCTCGGTGAGGTCGTACACCTGCCGCCAGGTGAGGATTCGCTCGCCGTCCGGCTGCGCGTCGGGGAGCACGCGGGGGCTCGATCCCGTCGCGAGGAGGATCATGTCCGCGTCGAGCTTGAGTTGCTTGCCCGAGTCGAGGGTGACCTCGACCTCGTGTGCCGCGAGGCCCGGCCGATTGTCGGCGATGCGGCCCTTGCCCGACAGCAGGCGGACGCCCTCGCGCTGCAACTGCGAACGGATGTCGGCGGACTGTGCCTGCGCGAGCGAGCGGACGCGGGAGTTGACGTGATCGAGCCGGTAGGCGGCGGGATCGAACTTCATCTCCACGCCCATTTCGTTGGCGCGGCGCAGGTCGGTGCGCACGCCGGTGGCGGCGATGAACGTTTTCGACGGGACGCAGTCGAACAACACGCAGGCGCCGCCTAGCCCGTCGGAATCGACGACCGTGACGTCCGCGCCGTACTGGGCACCGGCCAGCGCGGCCTCGTAGCCCGCGGGCCCTCCCCCGAGAATGACAATTCGTGTGGACACCGGGGTACCTCCCAAGGTTGTAGCCGACAGGTTCGACGCGCGCGAGCCCGCGGCGGCTTGAGGTTGGCCACCACGTCCGGTCCACGCGATCGGTCGGGCCGCGGGGGATCGCCCCGTGCCCGGATGAGTTCGTGTGCGCCGCCGACGGGCGGCACAACTGCGCTTCCGCCGCAGTTTCCCACAGAGACGATGCGGATTCGAATGCGCTCTGCGTTCGGCTCCCCAATTTAGTCGAAGAACCTGTGTCGGTGTGACGGCATACCTTCCGTTAGTCTTGGCCACGTGCCGATGTATGCCGCGTACGGAATGAACATGGACCCGGACCACATGTCCGCGAAGGCCCCGCGCTCCCCCATTGCGGGGACGGGGTGGCTGCGCGGCTGGCGGCTGACGTTTGCCGGCGGCAGCGTGGACGGCCCCGGGCCGCACTCCGAGCAGGGCGCTCTGGCGTCGGTGGTCGAGGACCCGGATTCGCAGGTGTTCGTCGTGCTCTACGACGTCACCGAGGATGACGTCGCCCTACTCGACCGCTGGGAGGGCACCGATTCGATCCGGCCTACGCGGCTGCGTTCCCGCGTGCACAGGCTGCCGAATCTGCCCGCCGGTCCGCCGGTCGATGCGCAAGTCTCGGAGTTCTCGGTCTCCGACGTCACATCCGGCCCTTCCGGAATCAGCGGTGGCGAGCTCTCCGAGGAGGAATACGCGCCGCAGGGCGAGGACGTCGTCGCGTGGTTTTACGTGATGGACGCCTACGAGGGCGGTCTGCCGCTGGCGGCCTACCTCGGCCAGCTCGCCGACGCGGCCGAGTCGGCGGGCGCGCCCGCCGACTACGTCCACAACCTGCGCACCCGCCCCTGCCAGGCGGGCGGCGCCGACTGATCGGCGCGGACTGCTAGCGCGGACCGAAGAGTCGGTCGCCGGCGTCGCCGAGCCCGGGAACGATGAACGCGTCTTCGTTGAGGCGCTCGTCGATCGATGCCGTGACGAGCGAGACCGGCAACCCGGAATTCTGTAGTGCCGCGATCCCCTCGGGCGCGCACAACACGCAAACTGCGGTGATGTGCCTGGCGCCGCGGCTGACAAGCTCCTCGCAGGTCGCGATTAGCGAACCGCCCGTGGCCAGCATCGGGTCGAGCACGAAGATCTGCTTCTGATCGAGATCCTTCGGGAGCGAGGCGAGGTAGGCCTCGGGCACATGCGATTCCTCGTTGCGGGCCATGCCCACGAACCCGATCGACGCCTCCGGCACGAGCCGTAGCGCGGCGTCGAGGATGCCGAGGCCGGCGCGGAGCACGGGCACGAACAGCACATTGCGGTGGACGTAGGTGCCGGTCGTCTCGGTTACCGGGGTTGTCACCGGCACCGTATCGGAGTCGAGGCTCGTGAGCGCTTCGTAGCTGAGCATCTGCCCGAGCTGCTCCATCGCGGAGCGGAATTGGGCGGTGTCCGACGAGGCATCTCGGACGATTCGCAGTCGGTCGGCGACGAGGGGATGTGTGATGACGTTTGGTTCCACGCAGCCAAGTTTCGCACGCCGGCGCCCAATTGAGGATTTATTTCGTGCCGGGGAACCTGATCGCCCCCGGGCGACGTCGTGTGGGGTGACGCCGAATCCGCGGCGTCGAGACCAACAAGCCGCATGCGCCCTGCGCGCGAGGCTCACACTGGGAGGTTCCTCAGTGCTCGAACACACTGGCCCGGCCCCGGCACCCGCCGGAGACTCCTCGCCCTTGCCGGGATCCGCGCCGCGCTCCTTCACGCCCGCCCAGGCCTCGGGGACCAC